>JAYURJ010000206.1:0-30977 GCA_043756275.1 Betaproteobacteria bacterium
ATTCGAACCAGGGACCTGCGGATTAACAGTCCGTCGCTCTACCGGCTGAGCTATCAGGGAATCGCCGTTTAATGTTCAAACAAGACCAATATTTTAACCTTTTTTAGCCGTCCCGGTCAACGTAAAACTGGCTATTTCAATTCGGCCGCGAGGGTCGCGCAGTATACTTAATGCCTCATATTGATCGAGAACGTCATGCGTGTTGGCACCGTAGCATTCCGCAACCTGCTCTCTGCTTTCGCCCTCACAACGGTGATGACAGTAATTGCCGCGCCAGAGGCAAATACGGCGTTGAATGATAGCGGCAAAAAGCTGATTGCCGAGGCCAAGTGCGAGGCCTGCCACATCAGCAAGCTTGGTGGCGATGGGAGGACCATGTACACGCGAAAAGATCGTCGGGTCACGTCAAAAAGCAAATTACTGTCGCAAGTGGCGCGCTGTAACAGCGAATTGAGCCTCGGATTATTTCCAGACGACGAGGCGGCGATTGCGGCTTACCTGAACGCAACGCACTACATGCTTAAGGAATAGCGCCGGTAAAGGTCAATCCATGAAGTCTTGCATTGGCGGGTATTTCAGGGCCTTTTTGCCCGTAAAGACCACCGAATGGCGTTTTACGTTATTACGAGGATTTGCAGGGCAGGGCGGATATTGTTAAAGACTAATCCGATGCCTGCCGTAACATTGCCCAGTTGAATACCGTGGTTGTGGTCGGAAATGCCCGTTTTTGCACAACAACAAAGCCGAGTTTTTCATAAATTTCCACGTTTCCGGCGCTTTGAGTTTCCAGATAAACTGGCATGCGCTCGGCGTCGATGCGTTGCAGCATATGGCCCAGCAGCGCCGTACTAACGCCCTGGCGCTGCTGATGTCGATCAACGCCGGTCAGAAACAGATAGTAATGCGGCATTGGCGCGCATTGTTTGTGCATCACATCCAAATGATACGCAAAGCCAATCACTTTGGCCGTGCCTGCCAGACCGTACTTGAGCGGAGCCTGAAACATTCCCGCGCGCCACATGTCTGCCACGGTCATGGAAGTTCGCCCCGGCGGCAGCCAAAGTGCCAAACCGTCGCGCGCATGGGTGACGTAGCACTCGCCGGTTTTCAGCGCCAACGCACAATTACATCGCATGAAATAACGAAGCTGCGCCTCAATATTTCGTGGCGAAAAGAGCTTTGTAATCGGTTGATCACCGATAAATACGCCCGTGAGAAAATCAGCTGCCCAATCCAGATCAGACCTAGTTAGACGGGTAACTGGTTCGGTGATTTTTGTTTCTGTGTCGGTCACTGGCGGCCTGAGATTAGAAAATGCATATAATGTTTATTTTATTTACTGTTTTATATCAATATTATATCGGTTATTATTGATACTCGAGATTAGGTATCGGTCGGATGAATTAGCCATTTGCATGCGCGCAAGAGGATTTGTTTTACCTATCTGCATCATATTTACCCCATATCAATACGGCGTATAATTTATATTATGTTAAATAAAAGATAATTTAACGAATGATTCACTTCGCCAGTTACGCGAGCGCAATCGGTGGCTATGACCAACATCCGGAATAGAGTAAATTCCGTAACGTCGAAACAACAAATAAATAAGGTCTGCCATGGGGCTAAGAACAAAATTCAATCTTGTATTGTTCATCGTGTTCGCGTTGGGTCTTGCGGTGACCGGCTACATTTCCTACACGCTGCTGCAACAGAACGCCCGTGATGAGGTGCTTCGAAATGCCGGCATCATCATGGAGGCCACACAATCGATGCGAGATTACACACAAAAACATGTGAGTCCGCATCTGGACTATCAGCCGGATACATTCCTTCCACAGACCGTGCCCGCGTTCGCTGCGACTGAAATGATGAACGGATTACGCAAGAAATACGCTGATTACAATTACAAAGAAGCCGTTCTTAACCCCACCAACCTGCGCGACCGGGCGATTGAGTGGGAAGCGGACATCGTCAACGCTTTTCGCAGTGATGCTGTCAAGACCGAAATAAGCGGCACCCGCCTTTCGGCGGCAGGTCCATCCTTGTATCTGGCGCGGCCGATTCGTATCACCGAGGAAGGTTGTCTGGCATGCCACAACACCCCCGACAAAGCACCTGTGGCAATGATTGCAGCCTATGGTGCGAACAATGGTTTTGGCTGGAAACTCAACGAAATCATCGGGGCGCAGGTAGTGTCGGTGCCGATGTCGTTACCGATCGAGAATGCGAATCGCGCATTTGTCACCTTTATGGCTTCACTAACGGGCGTATTTGCGGTGCTGTTCGTGATTCTCAACGTGATGTTGTCAATGCTGATCGTGCGCCCGATTACAGATATGTCGGAAGCGGCCAATGAAATCAGTACTGGTAATATGAAAATTCCAGAATTCCCAGACAAGGGGCGGGACGAAATGGCGCTGCTGGCAAAATCGTTCAATCGCATGCGTCGCAGCCTGCAAAAGGCAATTTCGCTCATCGATGAATGACCTGCAACCCTTAGCCGGATCTCGGTAACCATGGCCGCCGCAGTTCCATGTCTGCCTGATGGGCACACCATCAACGAATACCACATCGACAAATTGCTGGGCGTCGGCGGGTTCGGACTCACCTATCTTGCCACCGACCAGAACCTGAATTTGCCAGTCGCGATCAAGGAGTATTTCCCTTCCGATATCGCGGTGCGTGGCGTCGGTGTCTACGATGGCGAAGGAGACACCTCGATCCGCCCTTCCGCTGATGAGAATCGCGAAACCTTCGAGTGGGGGCTGGCGCGATTTCTCGATGAGGCGCGCACATTGGCGACATTTCGCCATCCAAATATCGTCCGCGTAATGCGATTCTTTCAGGCCAATGCGACCGCCTACATGGTAATGGAATTTGTGCAGGGCGCATCGCTGGCGGACTGGTTGCGGACGCGTCGTCCCCTGCCTCAGGTTGCCATTGAAAAAATCGCCCTGCCTTTGATCGACGGACTCGGCGTCATCCATCGCACCAATTATCTGCACCGCGATGTGAAGCCTGGCAATATTTATGTCCGCGAAGATGGCAGCCCGGTATTGCTTGATTTCGGTGCCGCGCGCTCCACTGTCGGCGGTCGTGAACTGACAGCCATTGTCAGTCCCGGTTACGCGCCGGTGGAGCAATACAGCGAATCGAGCGCACAAGGCCCGTGGACGGATCTTTACGCGATGGGCGGTGTGATGTACTGGATGGTGACCGGCAAAAAACCGGTGGATGCCACCGCCAGACTGAAAAACGATCCGCAACCACGCGCTGTCGATATTGGCGATCATTCGCTTTATTCCGCAGATTTTTTATCCGCCATCGACTGGGCGCTGATGCCAGATGAGCAACAACGTCCGCAATCAAGTGAAGAAATGCTGGCGCGGTTACGGGGATTGCCCGCTCTGCCTGCGCAAGTGGATGCGCCAAGCCCTGCTGATACTGACCGCACCCTGCCACTTGGCGCACCAGGCATCTCCGATGCGCTAGGCCACACCCGAACGGTTCCTGCTCCCTTGTCCGTCCCACAGCCCGCGTCGATGTTGGCTTCGCACGACGCAGGGCAACTCAAAGAGATTGAGAATGAGCTTGCCAAGCGCATCGGTCCGCTTGCCGCAGTGCTGGTACGAAAAGCGGCAAAGAACAACGCCACCATTGAGGCCGTGATCGAGGCCGTCACTGGTGAAATCGACGATGAGGAAGAACGGGCCGCATTCACCCGGCGGATGAAAGAAAACACCCGACCGCCCGCCTCAGCCTTGGCGCAAGATCGTACCGAGATCGCGACCCAATTGGCCGCGACGCGATTCGCAGTCGATGTGTTGGATCGTGCCGAAAAACGCCTCGCGCAGCATATTGGTGCGATTGCAAGGGTGATCGTCAAAAAAGCGGCCATGAAAGCCCGCGATGAAGGCGAGCTTTACTTGATCATTGCCGACGAAATTGAAGATCAAAATGATCGTAAAGCGTTTATCAGAAAGGCGATTTCGGCTTCCAAGAAGGTGTAAACGCAGGTTTAGAAGCAGGTCTAGTCGGAGTGGAGGCTTCGTTTTTTGCGTCGATTGTTTAAGTTCTGCACGCTCCTAGTAAAATCATATTTTATGTGCCGAATTGTTGCCCAGTCACCCTTTCCCGCTTTGCATAATGCCAAAAAAATCAAAACTGAATGCCGCGCGACATTGCCATGCGCCGATAGGCCGTCATGTGCGGTCTAAGCGGATTTATTGATCTGGCAGGCAGCACCCGCGATGCGGGCGAGGTACTGCGCCGCATGAACCGCCGCCTCGCCCACCGTGGGCCGGACGCGGAGGGTTACTTCCAGCAAGGGCCGGCTTATTTGGGCCATCGGCGTCTTAGCGTGATCGACATCGCAGCAAGCACGCAGCCGATGAGCACCGCTGATAAACGCCATACCATCGTATTCAACGGTGAGGTCTACAACTACCGGACGTTGCGCCAGCAAATGGAAGCCAAGGGGCGAATATTTCGTACCGCGGGTGACACCGAGGTCACGTTACAAGCAATTGCGCATTGGGATGATGCTGCGCTAACCCATTTGCAGGGCATGTTTGCCTTTGCGGCATGGGATGCAGAAACTCAAACGCTATTCGCTGCTCGCGATCACCTCGGGGTTAAGCCGTTCCATTACTTTTGGGACGGCAAACTTTTCGCATTTGCGTCGGAACTGAAAGCATTGCTTGAACATCCCGGCATTTCAAAGGAACTTGACCTCGGTGCCTTGGGTTTGTTTCTGGAATGCCAATACATTCCGGCACCGCTGACGATTTATAAACACATCCGAAAATTGCCCGCTGGACACGCGCTTCGCCTGTGCCAAGGTGAATTGAAAACATGGCAATACTGGCATGTGGATTACCGCAACAAACCGGCATGGGACGAGGCCGAATCACTTTCACGACTTGAAAGTGAGCTGCGTCGTTCGGTGGAATCAATGCTGGTTGCCGATGTGCCGTTGGGCACGTTTTTGAGTGGCGGCGTGGATTCAAGCGTGGTGGCCGCGATGATGACCGACATTACGGCTAAGCCAATCGACACCTTCAACTTGGGTTTTCAGCACAGCGACAATTCTGCTGACACCTCACAAAGCGAACACGAGCAGGCATCAGCAGTGGCGCGCCACATCGGTAGCCGCCACCATGCGCTGATGGTCGCGCCTGATGATGTGCTTGATGCATTTGACAGTTGGGTTGATGTGTTCGATGAACCGTTCGGCGACCAGGCTGCGCTGCCGACGATGTTGCTTTCCAAGCTCACGCGCCAGCACGTCACAGTTGCGCTCACGGGCGAAGGGGCGGATGAATTATTTTCCGGCTACGCCAATTATGCAAAGCGGGTGAAAGAGGAACACATTACGGCTGTGTTGGGCCACGAATATTCACCGCTGCGAGCATCGGTATCGCATATGCCAGCACTCTGGCAAAAAGACCGCATTGTGAAGGCGATGGGGCTGCCGCTTTCACAGCGCTACGCGACCATCCCCAATCTTTTTGACCGCGCCACCCACCCTGCCCTGTTTTCGGACGCACTGCTTTCACATCAGAAAACCCATATCGCCGACTACGCCGCTGCGTTCTTCGATCAGTGCAATTCCACCAGCTATCTCGAAAAAATCATGAACGTCGATATGCGCCTTTGGCTACCAGACGATCTGCTGACCAAGGTGGACCGGGCAACGATGGCGTATTCGCTCGAAGCACGCGTGCCGTACCTGGATCATAAATTTGTAGAGTTTGTGGCGCAACTGAACCCTGCGCTAAAACAGAATGGCAAGACCACAAAATACCTGCTCAAAAAACTCGCCGAAAAGTACCTGCCACACGACATCATCTATCGCCCCAAACAAGGCTTCGTGATGCCGCTCACCCAATGGCTGGACGGTGCATTGAAACCACGCATGGAGCATGCGTTAAGTGCCGAGGGCCTTGGCAAACGCGGACTGTTCCGCGACGGCGCATTGCAACGTGTGCTTCGCAAACATCGCGCGGGCCGCAGCAATCATGCCGGACGGCTTTGGGCGTTGACGGTGCTGGAATTGTGGTTTGCGAGGTATTTGCCGGAGTTTGAGTTGTGAAATCGCTACTGTCTACATGAAATTATGCAGATCCTTATTTTTCGCGGCTATTGAGGGCATTTCTGCCTGCGAAGGCCGTCAATGCTGGAGTTTTTCTGTGGTATCGAATGAAAAATAGAACCAGCTCAATCATGTAGCGATACTGGATGGGGTAACATGCCGCATCAAATTTCATCACTCTGACCTGACCTCTCTTTGAAAATTATTACCGATGCAAAAGACGACGTTGGGCGCGTCAACCACGGGGAAACCCCCGATGCGGCGATACGTCCAATCCAGTTGCATGTCATTCACGATCTGGGCGGTGGTAGCGCCACTTGGTTGAGAGATTTCTGTCTTGCTGATACGGACAGGAAAAATTTGATTCTTAAGTCATTCACACACAACAACGCGATGGCTTGCGGAGTTGCGCTTTACCAACATGTCTTGGATGAAGTTCCATTGGAAATGTGGCACTTCACCGACCAGATACAAGCGACCGTTGTTACGCATCCCGAGTATTTGAGCGCGCTCAATGAAATAGTTGGAAGGCACCGCGTTGATGCGTTATTAGTTTCGTCCGTCATCGGGCATTCTCTGGATGTTCTAAATACCAATCTGCCAACTGTAATCGTCAACCACGATTACTTTCCGTATTGCCCGGCCATTAACATTCATTTTGGCGACATCTGCAAACAGTGCGACGGAAAGCGCATCGACCAATGCTACCGTGACAACCCAAAATTTAATCCATTCGTGACCTTCCCGCCGGTGGAGCGCGTGGAGGTGCGAGAGAAATTTCTTGCGCTCGTTGCGCGTACGAATGTGACGATGGTGGTACCCAGCCAGTCGGTACGAGAAAACTTCGTTCGTCTCGATGCGCGGTTTGATCGTGCATCATTTGTCACGATTCCTCATGGTTACGGTCGTAAGTTTACAAAAATTGATGTCCCTGCACCTTCGGTGAATGAGCGATTACGAATTCTTGTACTCGGACAAGTATCGGTACCCAAAGGGCTGAGTTTGCTTCGTAGCAGCTTGGAGTCTCTAACGCAATTTTCCGATGTCTACTTGCTTGGATGCGGAGAACTAGGCGAATTCTTCAAATTTAAAGCAGGGGTGCACGTATTCGAGCGCTACGAAATTGATGAATTGCCAAACCATGTCGCTGCTATCAAGCCACACATAGGGTTGCTGATGAGCATCGTTCCCGAGACGTTCAGCTATGCCCTTACTGAATTGATGATGCTGGAAGTGCCGGTGGCAGCCACGCGAGTTGGGAGTTTTCCCGAGCGCATTCGACACCACCTTGATGGATATCTCTACGAACCGAATTCGGCTTCGCTACTGGCTACAATGAAAGAGGTCGACCATGATCGCCACATGCTGGAGACAATTCGCCACAATCTTCGTGGCTGGAGCCCTCGAAATACCGGGGCGATGGTGGCAGACTACCATCGCCTGATACCTGTTGGCACAATTGCCATGCAAGATGATTTATTGGGACTGAAGATGCATAACCAACGACCTGCTGAGCATTTGCAGAAAGACGAAATTCGACTTATGCAATCACTGACCATTACCAGCATGTGGAAAGAGATCAAAAGTCTGAATTTGCAGCAGTCTATGATCAATCAGGCGCGACAAGATATTGCCGATCAACGCGACCACGAGCAAAGCGTTGGGCAACAATTACGCAAACAAGTGGAAGAGCTTTCAAAACAAGTGGAAGAGCTTTCAAGTCACATTGACCAGTTGCAAAGCGCACTCGAGGACAACCAAGACCAAACTCACTCGCTTAACGAAAGATTCAATGAAGTTCTTACATCGAGGAGCTGGAAACTGACTCGTCCATTGCGATCCCTTGGACACCTTAGGCGCAGACTAAAAATCCTGACTCACGCAATATGGCAATTGCTGCAAGATCCAGCGTCGCTATCGACAAATATGGCTTCGCTTGCCGCGATTTGGCGCTCAGGAGGTCCTCCTGGGGTAAAAGTTGCGCTGACAGGTTTGCAGACAAGTCATAGCGCCGACGCCTGGAAAGCATATCGCGCGACTTTTATTGAAAAAGTGAGGCCGCAGATTATTCGCCGCATTGCTGAAATGACCACAACGCCAACGATATCCATTCTTGTTCCCACCTTCAATACGCCTGAATCGATGCTTTGCGAAATGCTTGATTCGGTCAAAGCGCAGCTCTATCCGCATTGGGAACTATGCGTTGTCGATGACGGCTCTAATCTGCCACATGTAAAAAAAATACTGGAAGATTACGCTTCTGCAGATTCTAGAATCAAATTGCAATTTTCAGCAGTAAACCTTGGAGTGTCCTGCGCTTCAAACCGCGCGCTGCAGATGGTGACAAGTGAATTTGTCATTCTGCTAGATCACGACGATCTGCTCGAAGAACACGCCCTGTTTAGGACAGCAGAGTGCATATTGCAGGACAAGCCGGATGTGGTGTACTCGGACGAGGTGCTGGTCACACCTGACCTGGCCAACGTTCTCCGATTTGCTTATCGTCCTGCATTCTCCCCTGAGTTTCTTCGCTCACATCCCTATATCGTACACATGGTGGGATTCCGTACGCAGACTCTTCGCGGCATTGGTGGATTCGATGAGTCTTTGCGCATTTCGCAAGATTATGATCTCATCTTGCGGGCAACCGAGAACGCCAAATGCGTCGTACATATCCCGGATATTCTTTACCAATGGCGAATACTTCCCAGTTCTGCTGGCGAACTAAAAATGCATGATGTGATGGCAACTTCAAGCACAGTGTTGCAGCGACATCTGGATCGACTTGGAAAGGGCGGAACTGTTAGCGATGGGGCTGGTTTCAACCTGTTTGACTCGCATTATCCCTTGCGTGCAGACCTTAGCGTTGCCATCGTCATACCAACAAAAAATCATGGCGAACTGTTGCGCCAGTGCATAAACAGTATTCGAAAAACTGTTTTTGGAATTGATTACGACATCATCGTAATCGATCACGACTCGGATGATGGCGACACCACGACATATCTCTCGTCCATCTCCGAAAACGTACGTGTTTTGCCCTACACGGGGGACTTCAATTTTTCCGCAATCAACAATTGGGCCATCAAACAACTGGGCAAAGCGTATTCACACTATTTATTTTGCAACAATGATATTGAAGCAATCAATTCGGGTTGGTTGGGGAGAATGCTACAGCTCGGTCAACAGCAGATGATCGGAATCGTCGGCGCAAGATTGCTCTATCCTGATCGAAAAACCGTGCAACACGCTGGTGTTTGCGTTGGCATGTATGGAGCGGCGGAACACTACGGGAAATTTTTGCGCCCGCCAGAAGCTCCGGGAGAACCGGGTTATCTTGAGGTCTTCAGGAGCAACCATGAAGTCTCTGCGGTTACAGCTGCATGTATGTTGGTTTGCAGCGAAGCATTCGACAAAGTGGGCGGCTTTGATGAGTCGCTTGCCGTTGGATTTGGCGACGTCGATTTATGTCTGCGTGTTGGTCAACAAGGTTATGGAGTTTTGTACTGTGCTCATGCTGAATTGTTGCATCACGAATCGTTTACAAGGGGGAAAAGTTCGATTGACCCACATCCACAAGACTCAGCCTTGTTCCAGACCAGATGGCGAAAAATGTTAAAGGCCGGGGATCCTTATTTCAATCCGGGACTTTCGCTGAAGAGCACATCGTGGCATATAGCTGATCCAATACCATGCAGCTTCAACATTGGGCGTCGCGTTTCTGTAAGGGATACGGTTTCGGGCGCAAATAAAATTACCAGTTAGTGTTACGCATCAGAAATGGTGAAAACGTGAAAGGCAATTCATATTTTACGTTTTTTAAACCAAGGTATTCGCAGCGCTAATTTTCTATCAACGCAACCAAGTATTTAACGCAATTGGGGGGAGTCGGATGGCACAGTTTCATTTTGTAGAAGATTACGAGAAGCTCGTAGCGAGGTTGATTAAGACGTATCCGATCGATGAGGCAATGTCTCATGCAGTTGGAGGTGGTTACGAAATGTTCGGGCAAATTGAAGCTGGCGTATTGGAAACGGTCGGCCTAAAAAACGGAATGCGCCTTGTCGATATGGGATGTGGAAGCGGTCGTCTCGCAACGGTACTTCATCAGCGCACAGAAATTTCTTACGTTGGAATTGATATCGTGCAGGCACTTTTAGATTACGCGCAAACGAAGGCCCCCAAGTACCAATTTCTGTTACACCGTGGGCTGAGCATCCCGCAACCAGACAACTCGACTGACATGGTTAGCGCGTTCAGCTTGTTTACTCATCTTCTTCATGCAGAGACTTATATCTATCTTGAAGAATGCGTGCGTATCCTGAAGCCGGGCGGCAAAATTGTATTTTCATTTCTTGAATTCGCTGAGCCCGCACATTGGGTCGTTTTTGACCATACGAAGAAGGCTACCGCCGCTGAGACTGGCGATCATCTCAACATGTTCATCGAACGCGGCGCGATTGATGTATGGGCTGCGAGGCTAGGGATAGCAGTTGAGCAATATATTTCCGCAACGTCACCGGTCTGGAATGGCCATGCATTAGGGCAGGCGATTGTAGTCTTGCAGAAGCCATAACATTGGTAGCGCGTGTCTGATGCCTGATGGAAAGATGGATCTGTAAAGCTTCCGCATCAGCGCGGCAAACGTTCCAACGAAAAGTATCCGAAACCTAACGCCGGCGCGCCTTCCAAGCTACTTTCAGCCTGAAAGCCGCACCGAATGGCGATCTACGTTATTTTGATGCCTGCACCGCATTCAGCACCGGATACGCGACAGAGAACACCACGTTCAGGAATTTCTGTAGCTCTGCAACGGGTGCGTTCGAGATGAAAAGCAAGTCTTTGTTGTTCATCTGAAATGTTTGCGCAACAAAGAAACTTGCCGGATCACGCAGATTGATACGGTAAATGACAGCGACTTTGCCATCTGCTGTCGTCATGAGAGGTTGCTTGGGCCAGGACAACGCGTTCGCTGGCTCGAAACGGAAAATGAATATGCCTTGCGGATCTGAGCGTTCGTCGCGCAGGCCACCGGTGCGCGCAAGTGCTTGTGCGAGTGAGATGCCTTGTGCTTCAAAGTTGATCTCTTCATTTTTGCCGGTTGCGCCCAGCGCGGTAAAGCTAAGCGGCTGGAACATCGCCGTGACGACATCGCCGCGCGCCAGCATCACGTTTTGTTTGGGATCACGAATAATGCTGTCCAGCGGCATGGCGAATACACTCTCGCCGCGGGTGAGCTGGATGGTCATTTTGTTCACCGGCTGGCGCACTCCGCCTGCCGCTGCGAGTGCATCAAGCAACCTTTCGCCGCCGGGTGTCAGCGGGATCCGCGTGCTGTTGGTGACTTCTCCAACAATAGTCACGTTGGAAGATACATTTCGCGTTAAACGCACAAACACTTCCGGCTGGTTCGCTTTGCCGGTGAGCCGTTTTACGATCTCGGCTTCCACCGCGTGCAGCGTTTGTCCCGCCGCTTTGATTTTTCCCGCAAATGGCACGTTGATAAAACCATCGCTATTGACCATTTGGTCTGGCAGGGTCGTCGCGCGGCTGGCTGATGTTGTTCCGCGAATGTCATTGTTGCCGGGCGAAAATAATGTCGCAGGGGGCGCTTCCCAAATGGATACTTCCAGACCATCACCATTGCCGATGGTTTGTTCGCGAGACGCGGTTGCAGCAAACGCGTCCGAAAATTGCCGTGTGGCACGCTGATCAATCAGTTGTTTTGCCACGCCATCGGTGACATCGACGATCTGGATTCCCTTCAAATTGGGCTGTGTCGATTTAGGATCAGCGTCAGCACGACCAAAACCGCTGGTTGGGATCGAATTGCAGCCGGAAAGCAGCAATGTTGAGCCAAAAATGCACCCCAAAAGAATGGATTGAAAACGAATAAGCATGTTAATTGCCGGATAGTTGGATGGAAGATTATTGCATAGGAGAAGCATGAAACCGGATGTTACATTTTTGCACTGTACCGGACGACCGCTTGTGGGGATTTTCATAGCGCGATACGGTAGAATCTGTCATATTGATTGATGCAACGATGTGCGCCATATTGGCGGATTAAATTTTTAGCCCCTCTTTTTTTCGGGGACCCGACTGATCGTCAAGCAGCCAAAGTAGATGCGCAAGGACATGGCGCAAATTTTGGATTGCCCAGACGATTGTTCCGCATAGCATCAGTTAACGAATGATTCACAAACCTTGCCACGGTCGCGCTAACGGAACAAAGTAGCGTTTGCAGGCCTAATGACGCAAGGGTGGTCGATAAAATTATGACAAAAAAAGTTGCGGTGATTGGTTGTGCGTTCCGGTTTCCGGGCTCCAACAGCCAGGATTATTGGCCGGGCCTGCTGGAAGGCCGCGATCTGGTGACCGAAGTCGATGCGTCGCGATGGGAAAAAGCCTCTTTCCTACATCCAACCAAAGGTCATCCCGGCACCAGCTATTCCTTTGCGGCTGGTTCAATAGGCGATATCACCAAGTTCGATGCCAGCTTTTTTGGCATCTCCCCCCGCGAAGCAGCGCTGATGGACCCGCAGCAGCGCTTGCTACTCGAAATGAGCTGGGAAGCGCTGGAAAACGCCGGCGTAAAACCTTCTACGCTAAAAGGCAGTCGGTGCGGTGTCTATATCGGTATCGCCAGTGCTGATTATTCATTCCGATTGGCAGATGATCTTGGTGCTGTTGATGCCAGCGTGGCGACAGGCAATACCGCCAGCATTGCGGCCAATCGCCTTTCCTATGTGTTTGATCTTCGTGGGCCAAGTCTTGCGATCGACACCGCCTGTTCGTCCTCGCTGGTCGCGTTTCATCAAGCGTGCCAGTCGATTCTGTGTGGCGAGACCGTGCAGGCGTTGACGGGTGGGGTGAGCTTGCATGCGCACCCTTATGGCTTCATCACTTTTTCCAAAGCGTCAATGCTGTCGAGGCGCGGGCGCTGTAATGTGTTCGATGCCGACGGTGACGGGTACGTTCGTTCCGAAGGCGGTGGCATTTTCTTTCTGAAAGATTACGATGCGGCAGTCGCCGACGGGAATCAGATTCTGGCCGTCGTTGCCAATACTGGCGTCAACACTGATGGCCGCAAATCAGGATTGACCGTGCCAAGCTCGGCTGCACAAAGTGCACTGCTCGAAGAAGTTTACGCAAATGCAAATATCGAGCCCGATGATATTGACTACATAGAAGCCCACGGCACTGGCACTGCCGTTGGTGACCCCATCGAAACGCATGCGCTGGGCATGGCAATCGGCAAACGCAGACGCGCAAGTCACCCGCTGCTGATCGGTTCGGTCAAGAGCAATATGGGGCATCTCGAAGCGGCTTCCGGCGTGGCGGGATTGGTCAAGGCATTGCACTGTGTTCAACACCGTGTTGTGCCAGCCACCATCGGCATCAAAAATCCAAATCCGAACATCCATTTTGAAGACTGGAACATCGAAGTCGCGCGTGAAAATACGCCGCTGAAGAAAACCGGCAAGTTGATCGTCGGCACTAATTCGTTCGGTTTTGGCGGCGCCAATGCGCACGTTATTCTGGAGAGTTACGACAGCCCAATCGGAAAAGCACCCCGACCGACAAATATTCACGATCTGCCGATCATCATTTCCGCAAAAAGCAACGCAGCCCTCGGCATCGCCGCATCCGAATTTGCCGCGTTCATGCAGGCAAAGCCGCACCTGCCGCTATACGATATTGCCTTCAACACCTGCTTTGCGCGGGATTGGCACGATCACCGCGCCATCATTTTTGCGCACTCCTCCGAATCAGTCATCGCGGCGCTTCAAAATCTTGCATCAGGGTCAGACAAGCACAGTGGCATCGATCAGGGGGTCGCGATCGAATCGCCAGTTGGCCCGGCATTTATCTATTCCGGTAACGGCTCGCAGTGGGTTGGAATGGGCAAGACGTTACTAGCCGAAGATGTTGTTTTCCGCAATGCGGTACGTGAAGTCGATGTTATTTTTCAGCGTTTTGCCGATTACTCTTTAGAGGCAGAATTGGCTGGCAACGTTGGCGATGGCGCAGTCGAAAATCGCTACGAGCGCACAGAGATTGCGCAGCCTGCGCTGTTCGCGTTGCAAGTCGGCATCACCCAAATGCTCCGCCACCGGGGCATCATGCCCACGGCCGTTGCAGGGCATAGTGTAGGCGAGGTCGCGGCAGCGTGGGCATCCGGCGCACTGTCGTTGGCCGCAGCCGTTGAAGTTATTTATCACCGTAGCCAGCTTCAGGGCAGAACCAAAGGTCTGGGCGCAATGTGCGCAGTACTGGCTGATGCAAAAAATACTGCAGCCCTGATCGAGGAATTAAATCTCGGCGGACCGATGGTGATCGCGGGCATCAATAGCAACAGAAGCGTCACTGTAGCTGGCACAACTGATGCCTTAACGACATTTGAAGGCGCGCTGGGCGCGCGTGGCATTCCGTTCAAGAGGCTCGATATTGATTATGCCTTCCATAGCCCTGCCATGGATGGCATTGAGCTGGAAGTACTCAATGCGCTTGTCAAATTGCGTCCAAGCGAAACGGCTATTCCATTTTTTTCGACAGTGACGGGTGAGTTACTGGACGGACGCGAACTGCGCGCCGCCTACTGGTGGCATAACATCCGCTTGCCAGTTTTGTTTGCACAGGCAGTGAAGGGTTTGCAGGTCAAAGGCATCAATGTTTTTATCGAAATCGGGCCACACGCGGTGTTGCGCGGTTATCTACACGACGCGGTAAAAGAAACTGTGAAAGAGCACGCGCAGCCCGGTCGCGTCATCGCCACCCTCGCCCGCAACGATGGCACGCCGCAGCGTGTCTGGAGTGCTGCCAATCAGGCCATCATTTCAGGCTGCGCCGTCAATTGGGCTGGTTTACTTCCGTGGCGCGGACGTTTTGTCAATCTCCCTACCTATCCGTGGCAAAGGGAGACCCATTGGCATCCGATGACATCACAAGCCGGAGGTTTGCTCGCGCGACGCAAAGAACACCCATTGCTCGGCTACCGACTCGCGCAGCATGAATTTACGTGGGAGAACGTTCTCGATACCAAGCAATATCCGGCGCTGGCTGATCATGTTGTCGGCGAGGCAACCGTGTTCCCCGGCTCAGGTTTTGTAGAGCTGGCGATTGCGGCTGCGCTAAAAACCTTTGGCGGCGATAGCGCGTCCATTGAGGAGCTTGAAATTCGTTCGCCGCTGTTGTTGAGCGACGAACATTCGAAAGCTGTGCGTATTTCGGTAGATCCTGCAGATGGTGGGTTTACCGTTCGCGCGCGCGAGCTCGGCAGCGACGAAACCTGGAGTGTTCATGCCGTTGGCCGGCTCTTGCGTGAGCCAAATCGCCACGTCTTTGATGAGCAACGTTTGGCACTCCCGGCGCGGGCAGCAGATTTCAATGCCGACAGTCATCGCGCCATGACGCTAGCTGCGGGATTGCGTTACGGCCGGGCATTTAGTGCAATCAACCAAGGATGGGTAAATGGACGGGTGGCCGTTGCCGTCCTATCCGTGCCTGAGACCATAGACAGTGAAGTTGCGCAAACCCATTTGCATCCAGCTTTGCTCGATTGTACGTTCCAGTTAATCATTCAATTGCTGCGCGAAGACCCTTCCTCGCAGGATTTGATGCGTAGTGGCCTTACGTTTGTGCCGACCCGCATCGAACGCATCACCTTTAGATCGGGTGTTGTCGGCGATTCTGTGCGCCCAGCCACCGCTCGTGCGACGCTGCTGCGTTATACGCGCCAGTCGATCGTTGCAGATTTTACTGTTTTTGATGAGGCCGGACGTGCAATGGCGTGCCTTCAAGGCGTGCGGTTCCGCAGCATGCGCCTGCAAAAGAGCGCCGCTGACAGGGTAAGATTCCTGGCCGAGCGGGTCATTGCCGCGCCGCACAGAATGCTGCCCGTCGCTACATCATCCCTGACGTTCGACGAAGTTCGCCTCGCAATGAGTGAGACGATCAGACGTTGCGCGGTGGCAGGAATACATCGGCGCTATATCGACGAGGTCGATCCGTTGCTCGATGAAGTGTGTAGCCAGTTCGGTATCGGTGCGTTGCGTGAACTGAGTGAAAACGAACCTGAGTTATCTCACGCCCGCCTTGAAAAGTTGTACGTCACCCATCCAGCTATTGCGCCATTTTTGCGTCACATCATCACTGCCGCCAAGGATGATGGCCTGCTCGAGGACACCGATGCCGGATACCGCTTTTCATCGGCTGAGACCGGCCAGCCGCTGCCGGAAGAAATCTGGAACAGCCTTGTATCGGACTACCCGGATTGCTTTGACATCGTGCATCAGGTCGGTCGCGTTGGCTATCATCTGGGCGCAACCCTTGACAAGCAATTGAGCGATGACACGCCGATGCCTCAGCATGCTCCCCGCCTCTCAGTTATTGCGCACGTGCTGGGTGCGCAGGGCCGGCAGAGAATTGGCGAAACGCTGCGGGAAATGATCGCCACTGCGCAATCCCGGCTTGTCGATGATCAACGGCTGGCTATTGTTGAAATCAGTGAATCGCCACCACTATTTGCCGCAGACATTTGTGCTGCCATCAACTTCGATTTTTGTGATTACCAATATCTCACGCCGTCAAATGCCTCATTGCAGCAAGCTCAACGAATGCAGGAGCGCTTTCCAGCCATAAAAGCGGACCTTATCAACGGCGATGATGCAAAACCCGAGACAGGTACCTCCCACAGGGCGCAATTGATTTTTCTGTCTCTGGATTTCACAGCGCTGGACAGCGCATTGCGTGCGCTCGATATTGCCCGGGAAAATTTGGCTGCTGGCGGATCGATGATTGTCATCGGTGTGCATCCTACGCGTTGGATGGATTTTACCTATGGACGTGACGCAGCCTGGTGGCGTCAGACCACTGAAGGCGGTGTCATTTCCACGCAGCAATCGTCGCGCTTCTGGTTGCAGCAACTTGCCAAACGCGGATTCGGGTCGCCATCAGAAATTGATTTTTCATCTGATATTAAATGCGGCCCTTATCTTCTGCTCGCCGGTGCAAATGGTCACAACGGCCACAACAGCAATGGCGTCAACAATCGTCTATTGGTGTCGCACGCCGATCAGGCTGAGAGCAAATCATGGTTGATTGTGGCCGACGCGGTGGGCCACTCTGCGCGCGTGGGAACAAAAGTAGCCGCGCGACTTCGCGAGGCCGGTCACGCGGTAATTTGTACTACAGCCGTTGATTCAGCGTCGTTGTCCGAGACGTTGCTGCAGGTGATGCGTGAAACCGGGCGTGTTGATGGGGTGCTGCATCTGGCAGGGCTCAGGCTACCAGAGAAAAATCTAGTACCCAGCGTAGATCTCGCACTGCACGAGGCGCGCTGTATGACTGCGCGCGCCATCGCGCACGCTTGCGAGGAGACCGAGACGCCCTTGACATGCTGGGTGGTAACGTCAGGTGCGATGGCGACACTGCTGCCCCGTGTATCGCAAGGCGAATTCGCCAGCGTCTGCGATTGGTCAGCTGATGCGACGCTTTGGGGATGGGGCCGCACGCTGATGAATGAAGCAGCGAATACAAAGATCAAACTTGTTGATCTGCCACCGTATCGCGCCAAGGACGATGTGACAGATGCACTGGCCAGAGAGATCATGCAACCAGATGCTGAGTCTGAAATCATCATTGGGATCAACGGCGCGCGTTTCGTCCCCCGACTTGGGTTGATCCCGCCGCCAACACTGCCTTCTACATTATTTTCCGACAATGTAGCGGCATCAGTGACCAACCCGGCGGAACGCACGGTAAAGGTCATTAAGGACGCCACCGCGTCCCAAAAACAGAGTGTCACCATGCGACTTGGTTTCGAATTCCCGGGGCAGTTGCGCAATCTGCGCTGGGAATCCCATCCACGCATTTTGCCGCTCGATGATGAGATTGAAGTTGAAGTTCAGGTAACCGGCTTGAATTTTCGCGACATCATGTACGCACTTGGCCTCCTTTCTGACGAGGCAATCGAAAATGGATTCGCGGGCCCAACGCTGGGGCTCGAGTTTTCCGGGGTGGTGCTGGCCGTAGGACGTGATTCAATCGGCTTCTCACCGGGCGACCGGGTGGTTGGATTTGGATCATCCTGCTTTGCCAATCGTGTGATTACGAAATGGACCGCACTGTCGCATATCCCAAGAAACCTGTCGTTCGAAGCGGCGGCGACTATTCCCAGTACTTTTTTCACCGTTTATTATTCCCTCCTTCATCTTGCACAGATCGAGTCGGGCGAGACGGTATTGATTCACGGCGCGGCTGGCGGCGTTGGTATTGCAGCCATTCAGATTGCAAAATGGCGTGGCGCAATTATTCATGCCACGGCGGGCTCTGATGAGAAGCGCGACTTTCTCCGCTTGTTAGGTGTGGAGCATATTTACGATTCGCGCACACTGGGCTTCGCTGATGACATTCTGGCTGCCACCGATGGCCATGGCGTGGATGTTGTCCTGAACTCGCTTGCTGGTGAGGCGATCAATCGCAATTTGCGTATCCTGAAACCCTTTGGTCGTTTTATTGAACTTGGCAAACGCGACTATTACGAAAACACCAAGATTGGTCTTCGTCCGTTTCGCAACAACATCAGTTATTTCGGTGTGGATGCAGATCAATTGATGAGTGAAAGACCTGCACTCACTCGCCGCCTCTTTGGCGAGATGATGCGGTTGTTCGATGAGGGCGTGCTTCATCCGCTGCCGTACCACGCTTTTGAAGCTGAAGATATCGTCGATGCGTTCCGCTATATGCAGCAAGCGCGTCAGATCGGCAAGATTGTTGTTACCTATCATCACGACATTGTTCCCTCATATATCGCTCGGGCCACTCAAGCGGCAGATTCGAAGCCTTTTGTGGACAATCCGGCTGCACCGACGGCGCTGGAACTTCAGCAGAACGCTACGTATCTTGTTACTGGCGGCCTGACTGGTTTCGGTTTGAAGACAGCGCAATGGCTTGCTGCAAAAGGTGCCAAACATCTGGTCTTGATCGGTCGTCGCGGCCATGCCACCGAAGAAGCTGGCGCGGCACTTGAGGCGCTTGATGCTGCAGGCGTAAAGGTTCGTGCGGTCGCCTGCGACGTGAGCGACGAAAAAGCACTTTGCGAACTAATCGCTGAAGTTGCGGCATCGATGCCGCCGCTAAAAGGAATCATCCACGCTGCTGCGGTGATTGAAGACGCCTTGATTCGCAATGTCACTGCCGAACAATTGCATAAAGTACTGGCGCCAAAAGTGTTGGGTGCTCAATATTTACATAATCTGACAGTAGATTGTCCGCTGGATTTTTTTGTGCTCTTCTCCTCGGCGACAACAATGTTCGGCAATCCGGGGCAGGCCAGCTACGTCGCCGCAAATGCAGCGCTGGAGTCTCTCGCGAGCAACCGGCGCAGCGCGGGCCTGGTTGCCACTTGTGTGCGCTGGGGCGCAATCGATGATGTGGGATTTTTGGCGCGCAACGAGAAGTTCAAAGACGCTCTTCAGCACCGCATGGGTGGTGCCGCTTTGCATTCGACAGCGGCGTTGGATGAGCTGGAGCGAATGCTGCTATCGAATCAATCGGGACTTGGTGTTTTGGAACTGGATTGGCGGGCGCTATCGCGCTTCCTTCCCACCGCATCGAGCCCAAGATTTAGCGATTTAGCAAAGCTCGGTGGGGATGCACAAGGCGAAGATACCAACGCTGACGATATCCAGCGGTTGCTCTCTGAACTGCCCGATGAGGCCCTGCTTGCGACATTTATCGACATGATCAAGATCGAGGTCGGAGAAATCCTGCGTGCGTCAGTCGACAAGCTCGACACTCATCAATCCATGTTTGAAATGGGGCTCGATTCGCTGATGGGCGTCGAATTGGCAATCGCGCTCGAAGGCAGGTTTGGTGTCCGACTGCCAGTGATGGCGCTAAGCGAAAGTCCAACCATCGCCAAGCTGGCTGTACGCATGATCGCGCAGCTACGCGGTATCGATGGAAGTGTTGCGACGACAGACACGACCTTGCCCACACAAACCCAGCAGGTACAACAGCTTGTGCTACAACACGCCGCCGGGGTCAGTGATGAATCGGTCGAAAAGTTTGTCAGCGAAATAGCGGCAGTAGACCCGGCACTGCAACGGCGAATGATTCAGTAATCATGCGCCCCAAGACCATATCCGGCCTGACAGCGCAACTCAAAGACAAGCTGATTCAACAGGCACTGGAGCGTCGACTGCGCCATGCCACTCAATCCGATGCTGCCCCAATGAGCCTCGTCGCGGGCTTTGGTGCGGCTGACAAAATTCCTGAGCAGTACTTCCGCTTTCATTTGCACCCCGGTTACCAGCAAATTCGAATCATGAACGACGGCGCGGCGCGCTTGGGCATCGGCAATCCATTTTTTAAGCTGCATGAGGGTACCGCAGGCGCTACGACTGAAATCGGCGGTCAATCATACGTAAATTATGCAAGCTATAACTACCTCGGACTGTCCGGGCATCCATCCGTAATCAATGCAGCAAAGGCTGCAATTGACCAATATGGAACATCAGTTTCTGCCAGCAGACTCGTCTCCGGGGAGCGCCCTGTCCATCGACAATTAGAGCGAGAGCTTGCGCGTGTTTACGGCGTTGATGATGCCATCACATTTGTGAGCGGGCATGCCACCAACGTCACGACCATTGGCTACTTATTTGGCTCCAAAGATCTCGTTCTGCACGATGAATTCATTCACAACAGCGCTTTGCAAGGAATACAACTTTCAGGCGCGCGTCGGCTCTCTTTTCCGCATAACGACTGGCAGGCACTGGATAACATCCTGACCGAGCAGCGTCGGCATTTCGAACGGGTGTTGATCGTGCTTGAAGGCATCTACAGCATGGATGGCGATTTCCCTGAGCTGCCGCGGTTTGTCGAGGTCAAGCGCAAGCATTTTGCTTTTCTGATGGTTGATGAAGCACATTCTTTCGGTGTGATGGGAAAAAACGGGCTCGGCATTCGTGAGCACTTTGGCCTGGCCGGTACTGATGTAGACATCTGGATGGGTACGCTAAGTAAATCACTTGCGGGATGTGGCGGCTATGTGGCGGGCGAAAGTGCCTTGGTCGAACATTTGAAATTTCTGGTACCCGGATTTCTCTATAGCGTTGGCATGCCACCACCGGTTGCCGCCGCAGCGCTTGCAGCGCTACAGTGCCTGCAACGTGAGCCAGAGCGCGTGGCGCGATTGGCAGAACGAGGCCAGCAATTCCTGCAGGAAGCGCTAGCGGCAGGTATTAATACCGGCAGCAGTGCAGGCTTGGCGGTGGTACCTGCAATCATCGGTAGTTCGCTAAGTACGGCACGAGTGTCGGCTGCCATGTTTGAACGCGGAATCAATGTTCAACCGATCTTGTATCCGGCAGTCCCGGAAAAATCTGCGCGGTTGCGATTTTTCATCTCATGTCAGCATACGCCGTCGCAGATTCACGAAACTGTTGAGGCATTGGCGCACGAAATCCGACGTATTTAGTTAGCCAGCTCTTTCGTCAGACCGAAAATTGAAGCGAGCGAAACCTGCGCTACTTTATGCTCATGCGGCACGATCAACTGTATCAAGTCGTGAAAGTAACGACTCCAATGATTCGAAGTGTTGCTCCCAAGTCGGCAATTGAAACGTCTGCATTCTCTCAAGTTGGGCGCCTCGTTTTGTACAAGCCACACTGGTATATTCCTTGATCAACACAAGCCAGCGCTGTGGGTCCAAGGGGTCGGCGTAATCTGGTATCTCAGCAGCGAACTCGCGAAATACCGGTAGATCGCTCGCAATCACGGGCACGCCTCCAGCCAGTGCCTCGATTAGTGGCATACCGTAACCTTCTACGAAGCTTGGAAAAAGTAGCGCTTGGGCATGATGCAAATACGTTGCGAGATCAGTATCGTTGCAACGGGAAAATTCAAACACAAACCCGTTGAGCAGTTGACTGCGTTCCAGCAGGTCAATCACATTCTCACACTCCCACCCACGCTGGCCAATGACGACTAATCGCGGCGCATTCGCACCTAACTCTTCCCTTAATCGACGCCAAACATGCAATAGCATCAAGTGATTCTTACGCGGCTCAATGGTGCTCAGTACTACAAAGTATGGATCCGCAATTGGTCGCGGACCGATTAAAACACGTGATAATCCTGGTGCAAGTGGCGCAACAACTGAAGGTGGAACGGCTTGCGACACACTAAAGGCGTAGCGTTCAAGACTGGTGAGCGTGTCCCGTGAATTTGTGACTATGCCGTGGCCTAGGCTGAGCATATTGAGCATTCGTCTTCGATGCCGTTCTAATTCACCCGCACGACAAAATTCCGGATGCGTAATCGGGATGAGATCGTGGACCATGAATATTGGTCTGACGCCACGCTTGCGCAAACCTCGCGCATAGCGCTCATCAGTGAGACCCATATGGCCGGTGTTGAACAGAATTGCACCCGTGAACTTGCGCTCGGTCCAAAAACCCCTGCACGCCGCGAACACGATTTCTGGTACGAGATGCCAATCGGAGATCGGCGTGATGGCTTCATTCATCAACAGACGGAAAACGCGCTCTGATGTATTCTGCGGAAGAACGACGCTAAAGCCTCGCAGACTCAATACCGCGCGGGCCACTTTGCAATAGCGGCGCAGATATTCCACGCTGACACGATCAACACCTGTTGGTAAGCGTTTCGCCAGACGGCGAAACAGCAAACGAGTAATGTCTATGAGGATGGCCGACATAGCTGATGTGAGTGCAATGTTATTGCAGGGTGGGAACCAAGTCGACAGCGCGCGTTAAGAGGCGCTGAGTAGTGCGGTGAAAATCATTTGCTGCGGCGGCGATGGATTTTAGTTGGGTGAAGTCTGTCAAAACGCAATCTGCCACTTTTTTACGCAGACAAAGTAATCACTAATTCCACAAAAATATTGGTCGGGGCGAGAAGATTCGAACTTCCGACCCCTTGCACCCCATGCAAGTGCGCTACCAGGCTGCGCTACGCCCCGACCGAGGCCTAATTATAACGACTTAAGCTTAGATTTGCCGCTAACCGCTGAGCATTGAGACAATGCTTTTCAGCTCACTTTTGACCAAACTGATATCAAGGCCGGACTCCGTCTTAGTTATTTTCAACGGCACTGCAACGGGCTCATCCAAACGGTTGCGTGCGCCGTTAATGGTGAATCCATGCTCGTAAAGGAGTTCACGAATACGTCTAATAAGCAGCACTTCATGGTGCTGATAGTAGCGTCGATTTCCACGACGTTTTAGCGGTTTTAGTTGGGTAAATTCCTGCTCCCAATATCTTAGTACGTGGGGCTTGACACCGCATAGTTCACTCACCTCTCCGATCGTGAAGTAGCGTTTTGCAGGAATTGCGGGCAGGCTACTGTTGAGCGATGGTTCCATTAAAGGATTTCTCCACAAGGCTCTTCAGTTTTTGACTGGCATGAAATGTCACGACGCGGCGGGCGGTTATTGGAATTTCTTCGCCGGTTTTGGGATTGCGTCCTGGACGTTGCGGCTTATCGCGCAATTGGAAATTACCGAAGCCGGAAAGCTTTACGCTGTCGCCGTTTTCAAGTGCAAGCCGAATTTCTTCGAAAAACGACTCGACCATATCCTTGGCTTCGCGCTTGTTTAAGCCGACTTTTTCGAACATTAAGTCCGCAAGTTCTGCTTTCGTCAGCGTTGTGTTCATTTTTGCTTTATTTTCTGAGGGTTGCGCCAAACTCTTTAGAAAGTACTTTAAATATTTCGTCAACTTTGCTATCTATCTCAGAATCTACTAAAGTCCTATCAGTATCCTGCATAACTATACGGAAAGCAACACTTTTTTTCCCTGCGTCAAGGGTTTCACCTCGATATATATCAAATAGCGAAAAATCGATCATTGACGCGATATTTACGTGTTTTACGGCGTCCAGCATTGCCTGTAACTCAATAGCATCATCAACCAGAACAGCAATATCGCGACGCATAATTTGCATGCGAGAAATCGCCCGATACCATGGCGCATTGATGCTTTTTAACCTCTCAACGTCTAATTCAAAAATTATCGGGGCGTGAGGTAAATCATATTTTTGCTGCCACCGTGGGTGTAACTCTCCCAGAATGCCGATTGTTTTTCCGGCAATTGAGATAGAGGCCGAACGGCCCGGATGCAATGCCGCATGAACTCTCTTTTCAAAGCGTGGTTGCAACCCATGCAATAGCCCTTCAAGATCGCCCTTGACTGAATAAAAGTCGGACTGTGCGCCGTCTTGACCGCCCTCACCCCATTGTTCAGGAAAACGTGCTCCGTAAACCAACGCTCCCAATTTCTCCGGCTGTGCGGCCAAAGTAGGCGCGTCTTGCAGGAAACATCGTCCCAGCTCGAACAATTTCAATCGTGATTCGCCATGGTTCAGATTGTGCTGCAACGTGGCAATTAAGCCGCCGATCAGATTCGTGCGCATCACGCTCATTTCACTCGATATTGGGTTGGCGACCCTGATCGGAGCGGTGTTGTCGGCGAAATCAAACTCCCAGTCTGGCGGCGTAAAACTGTAATTAATGACCTCTTGATATCCATGCTCCACCATGGCGTGGCGTATTGACGCACGATTGCGATTACTCTCGGGGACGCGCAGCATTGCCACGCTGGAATCTGGTGGTAGCGCAGGCACCTTTTCGTACCCATTAATTCGTGCGATCTCCTCAATAAAGTCTTCTTCAATTCTCAAGTCAAAGCGATAGGAGGGGGGCATTACTAAAAGTGCCTCGTCGGTTTCAACCACCGTGCACTGTAGCCGCTTTAGGATGGCAATCATTTCTGTAACGGCAATGCGCATTCCAATGAGGCGCTCAACGCGTTTGGGACGCACCTTGACGGTACCGCGCACAGGCAATTCCCCAATCGCTTCGGTAATCGGACCTGTCTGGGTATCTGCCATGCCACAAATTTTCAGGGTAAGTGCCGTTGCATATTCAAGTGCGTCGCGTGTGCCGTCGGGGTCAACCCCGCGCTCATATCGATAGGCCGCATCAGAGTTGATGCCCAGCATGCGCGTTTTGCCCTGAATCACATCCGGGGCAAAGTAGGCGGCTTCAAAAAATATACTCGTCGTAATAGGAGTCACCATGCACTCAAGGCCGCCCATCACCCCAGCCATCGCCACTGGTCCGCGCTCATCGCTGATCAGGAGCGCGTCCGGTCGCAATGAAACATGCTGCGCATTGAGCAAACTAATTGTTTCACCAGTTGCCGCGAACCGAACGTCGATATTGCCCTTGAGTTTTTCATGATCGAATGCGTGCATCGGCTGGCCGCGTTCGAGATTGACGTAGTTGGTGATGTCAATTAACGGGGCAATCGAACGAAACCCCGCACGCTCAAGTCGGCGTTTCATCCAGTCTGGTGTCGGCGCTTCGGCGTTAACACTGGTGATTACACGCCCCAGATATCGACCGCAGGCACTTGGTGCGGAGAGTGTCGATGCTCTGGAAGCCGCGCCAGTGCTAGTGTTTGGCGATATGTTTGGTAGCGTTAATGCGGCCCCGGTCACCGCAGCCAGATCACGCGCGATACCGATCATGGATAGGCAATCGCCACGGTTCGGTGTCAATTTCAAGGTGAGATAAACATCATCAAGATCAAGATACTCGCGAATACTCTGTCCGATCGGCGCGTCGCTTGCCAGTCGCAGCAGGCCCGCGTGCTCGTCGGACAAGCCCAATTCACGCGCGGAACAAAGCATCCCGTTTGACTCGACGCCACGAAGTTTGGCTCGGCTGATTTCAAGTCCAGGCAGCTTGGCACCGACCATTGCGCACGGTACGCGCATGCCGGGTGCCACGTTGGGTGCCCCGCACACGATTTGCAGTAGCGTGCCGGTACCGGCATCGACTTCACACACACGAAGTTTGTCCGCATTAGGATGCGGCGCTGTCGTTTTCACTTCGGCGACAACGATGTTGTCGAACGCGGCCGCCACCGGCGTGATTTCTTCCACCTCGAGACCCGCCATCGTCAGCGTATGCGCGAGCTCGTCCACCGACAAGGGGAAATCAACGAGTTGTTTAAGCCAATTTACGGAAACTTTCATCGTGTTGTCCTGTTAACGGAATTGGCTGAGAAATTTGATGTCGTTTTCGAAGAAAAGACGCAAATCGTTCACGCCATACTTCAGCATGGCAAGGCGATCAAGCCCCATGCCAAAGGCAAAACCGGAATATTTTTCAGGATCGATTCCACCATTGCGAAGAACTTGGGGATGGACAACGCCCGCGCCGCCGATTTCGAGCCACTTGATCTTGCCGCCTTTGTTTTCCCATTCCATATCGACTTCCACACCAGGCTCAACAAACGGAAAAAACGACGGTCGAAAGCGAATCTGCATATCGTCTCGCTCGAAAAAAGCACGGAAAAACTGCGTCAGCGTGCCTTTAAGATCAGCCAGACTGATACCGTCATCAATCCACAAGCCCTCAATCTGGTGGAACATCGGCGAGTGCGTTGCATCGTGGTCGCAGCGGTAGACCCGTCCGGGACAGATGATTCGAATCGGCGGCTTGTGCGCCTCCATGTAGCGGATCTGCACGGGCGACGTATGTGGCCTCAGGACGTGCTCAGAATCAGCGATGTAGAAGGTGTCCTGCATGGAACGCGCCGGATGGTTTGGCGGAGTATTAAGGGCGGTGAAACAATGATAGTCAGTCTCAATCTCAGGTCCATCGGCAACTGAGAAACCCATCGTTGCAAATAATGCCTCGATTCTCTCTAATGCCCTCGTCACCGGGTGCAGGCCACCAACACCTATTGTTCTTCCTGGCAGTGTCACATCGATCGATTCTCCGGCGAGCTTCGCTTGCAGTTCTGCCTTTGCAATGCGGGCCTTGGCTTCGTTGACCAATGACTCCACCTGCGACTTGACTTGATTGATCGCGGCACCTGCAATTTTCTTATCCCCCGGTGCCAACGTGCCGAGAGTTTTCAGTTGCTCAGTCAAAGAACCCGATTTGCCGAGATACTTTGCCTTCACCTGCTCGAGTTCAGGCATCGATTTCACGGCAGTCAGCGTGCTTGTCGCGTCATTCAGAATCGCCTCAAGAGTACTCATCTGGAATCACTTTTCCGGTTATGGCGCTGGTCGGCGCAAAAAACAAAAGGCCCGATTGACGGGCCTTTTGCGTTTTTACTTGAATCAGAATCGCTTAAAAATTTACGCAGCAAGGCCCGCTTTGGCTTGTTCGATAAATCGCGCAAACGCGGGCTTATCCATGACAGCCAAATCGGCCAACACTTTACGATCCACTTCAATGGAAGACTTTTTCAAGCCGTTCATGAATCGTGAGTAGGTCATGCCGCCTGCACGAACCGCCGCGTTGATGCGTGCGATCCAGAGCGCGCGAAAAACGCGCTTTTTATTGCGACGGTCGCGGTAGGCGTATTGCCCCGCTTTCATCACCGCTTCTTTGGCGATACGGAATACTTTGCTGCGACGACCGCGATAGCCTTTGGCCAGATCCAGCACTTTTTTGTGACGCGCGCGAGCGGTTACACCACGTTTAACTCTTGGCATAGTAGCGCTCCTTACGCGTAGGGCAGCATGCGATGCACGCTGACCAGATTGGATGCATGGATCTCAGCCGTGCCACGCAATTGACGCTTGTTCTTGGTGGTTTTTTTGGTGAGGATGTGGCGCTTGAACGCCATGGAGCGCTTGATCGAGCCGCTACCGCGCGGCTTGAACCGCTTGGCGGCGCCGCTCTTGGTTTTCATCTTTGGCATGTTTCTACCTTTTGATTACATTGCCGCAGCAGGTGGTGGAACCTTTCCACACTTTGAACCTGAAGTCGACTTGTTTACACAGTTTTGCTACTGGAGCGGTGCGCTCCTGAAAATCAATGTTTTTTTCTTGGCCCAACCATCATCACCATCTGACGGCCTTCCATTTTCGGGAACTGTTCGACCTGCCCCAATTCCGTTAAATCTGCTTCCACCCGCTTGAGTAACGCCATGCCCAATTCCTGATGGGCCATTTCACGCCCCCGAAAACGCAGCGTAATCTTGGTTTTATCGCCCTCTTCCAAAAAGCGTTTCAGATTGCGCACCTTGATGTTGTAATCCCCATCATCTGTGCCGGGACGAAATTTTACTTCCTTCACCTGAATCTGTTTCTGCTTGAGCTTGGCTTCGTGTGCTTTCTTGGCTTCGCGATATTTGAACTTGCCAAAATCCATGATCCGGCAAACTGGCGGCTTAGCCGTCGGGGCAATTTCCACCAAATCGAGTTGCGCTTCTTCCGCCAGCCGATTGGCTTCCGCCAGGCTCACGATACCAATTGGTTCACTTTCAGGACCAAGCAGCCGAACCTCTGTCACGTTAGTGATTTCAGTGTTGATTCGGACGTCTTTTTCAGTAGCGATAAAACTCTCCCAAACGTTACTCTTAATCTTGGGTGTTGGTTCTCAACACCTCAAGCTCTAGCGCAAATAAAGCCGAATCACGACACACCCTTCGTCGCAATTTCTGACTTAATGTGCGAAATAAAACTATCGAGGCTCATTGACGGCATATTTTCTCCGCCACCCTTGCCATCTCGAACCCGTGCTGTCACGGTATTTGCCTGCATTTCCTTGTCGCCCAAAATCAGCAGAAAAGGAACTTTTTGCACGCTATGTTCCCGTATTTTATAGGAAATCTTCTCGTTACGCAAATCAGCCCCAACCCGAATGCCAGCGGCTTTTAGCCCTGCAACTACTTCCTGCACATAGCCGGCCTGATGTTGTGTGACATCCATCGCGACAACCTGAACGGGAGCCAGCCAAACCGGCATCGAACCCGCGTGATTTTCAATCAAAATGCCAATGAAACGCTCAAACGAGCCCACAATCGCCCGGTGTAGCATCACCGGCGTTTGGCGTGCGCTATGGTCGTCAACATACTCTGCGCCTAATCGGGCGGGCATGGAAAAGTCGACCTGCATCGTTCCGCACTGCCAAGAGCGACCAATCGAATCTTTCATGTGGTATTCGATCTTGGGCCCATAGAAAGCGCCCTCACCCGGCAGCTCTTCCCACGTAGCATTGCACGCTTTTAGTGCTTCCCTCAGCGCATCCTCAGCACGATCCCACGTTTCATCAGCGCCAATACGTTTTTCGGGCCGCAGCGCGATTTTGATGGCGATTTCCTTGAAGCCAAAGTCGTCGTAAACAGCAAGTGCCAGCCGGTTAAAGTCTACGCATTCGTTTTTGATCTGGTCTTCGGTACAGAAAATGTGGCCATCGTCCTGTACGAAGCCACGCACACGCATGATGCCGTGCAGTGCGCCAGATGGCTCGTTACGATGACAGGAACCAAACTCGCCGTAGCGCAACGGTAAGTCGCGATATGAACGCAGATCAGAATTAAAGACTTGGATGTGCCCCGGACAATTCATCGGTTTTATAGCGAAATCATGCTTTTCCGATTCCGTCGTGAACATGTTGTCTTTGTAGTTCTCCCAATGACCGGATTTTTCCCAAAGCGAGCGCGCCAGAATCTGCGGACAGCGAATTTCCTGATAACCGTTGTCCTGATAAACACGCCGCATGTATTGCTCCACCTGCTGCCATATCACCCAACCCTTTGGATGCCAAAATACCATACCGGGCGCTTCGTCTTGAAGGTGGAATAAATCAAGTTGTTTGGCAAGTTTTCGATGGTCGCGCTTCTCGGCCTCCTCAAGCATGTGCACATACTGTTCCTGGTCTTCTTTTTTTGCCCAAGCCGTCCCGTAAATACGTTGCAGCATTTCGTTTTTAGCGTCACCACGCCAATACGCGCCGGCTAGTTTCATCAGCTTGAAGACTTTCAGCTTGCCCGTAGACGGCACATGAGGGCCACGGCATAAATCCGTGAAGCTGCCTTCAGAATAAAGTGATACATCTTCGCCTGCTGGAATCGAGGAGATGATCTCCGCCTTGTAGGCCTCACCGATGTCCTTGAAATGCGCAACCGCTTCATCGCGGGGTAACACTTTGCGCGTTACCTGCTCGTCTTTTTTTGCCAACTCCAACATCTTTTTTTCGATAGAAATCAAGTCCTCGGGCGTGAATGGGCGCTTATACGAAAAATCGTAGAAGAAGCCGTTCTCAATCACCGGTCCGATAGTGACTTGGGCATCAGGAAACAATTCCTTCACCGCATAGGCCAGCAAATGTGCTGTCGAATGGCGAATGACATCCAAGCCATCCGCATCCTTGTCTGTAACAATGGCCAAGTCGGAATCGTTTTCAATCAGGTAACTGGTATCGACCAATTTGCCGTTCACTCTGCCTGCGAGTGCCGCCTTGGCCAAACCTGCGCCAATGCTTGCTGCCACCTCGGCGACAGTGACGGCTTGGTCGTACTGGCGAATGGATTTATCGGGTAATGTGATTGCAACCATGGTGAACTCCTAAAGCTAAAAATGAAAAAGCGCGGATCAACCGCGCTTTTTTTGAAAAATAATGGGACGAAACGAAACCGCGCGGTCAGCGAATTGAAATTCCCATCGTAGTCAGCGGTGTCATAACCATTTTGCTATCCGCGAATGTCGCGGCCCTTTCGTTTTACCAAATAAGTTTTAGTCACAACTCAGACTTAACACTGATGAGAATTATAGTGGATTCGGCAACCCGCTTCAATCGACATATCCATGTCCTCGTAGTATCCTCCGACATTGTTGTTTTCGCAGATTTGCAGAGCGCTAAAACGGCAGATTTTAAGTGAACTAGACCACTACCGCGCCGCTTGGAAAGCTTTGTTAAGGTGTTGTTTATTTTTTGACTATTCAGGGAGACAGCCAGTGAAAGTAGAACAAATCCTGCAACTTCCATCGATGCCGGCCGCGAGCCCGAGCTATCCGATGGGCCCATACCGGTTTATCAAC
>JAYURJ010000207.1:0-3392 GCA_043756275.1 Betaproteobacteria bacterium
GAGCCTGGCCCCTTTAATTCCCTATTTCAGAAACTCACCGCGAAGATCGTTGCAGATCGCCCCAACACGATTTATCACCTCTACCAAAGCGCGTACGGCATCACCGTTGTGCGGTCGGCCGAACGCCTGCGCGCCCGACTTGCCGACGCCGAGAGTGCTGCGCTGCTTGGCATGAAAGTTCGCGCACCGCTACTGGAAATCCGCCGGGTCGCGATGACGTTCAATGATGCGCCAGTGGAGTTTCGTCGCTCACTTATTAACACTGAACGTTACGAGTATTTCAGCGATTTGGCGAAGACGGGAGGCGGCTGAAAAGCCTACGTCGGTGACTGCCACGCCGCCTCAACTCTCCCGGGGTGCAAGCAATTGGGCGATGGCTGCGATCAGTTCCTCCAAGCTGCTGGACTTACAGATCAATTGCCGCACACCCGCCTCCATCGCGCGATCCCGTAACTCATTCGTAATGTACCCCGAGGTGATCACGACGGGCAGTGAAGGCCTGATTTTGGCAATGGCGTGCGCCACATCGACTCCTGACTCCCGAGGCATATTGAAGTCGGTCACCACCATGTCGAAGTCATCCGGGCGCGTCCGCACGGCCTCCAGCGCTTCGGCGGCCACTGTAAATCCGCTGACGCGGTAGCCACTTCTCTCGAGCAGTCGCCTGATCATAAAAACCATCGACTCGTCATCATCAAGGTAAAGTACATGCCTGCCTTCACCCGATGCGCTCAGGATGGTATTGGAGAAGGGCCGCACAATGGTCGCGGGCGAGTCTGCTGCGGGGATATAAACGTCGAAGGTGGTGCCCTCGTCGGGGGCACTTTTAACCGTGATGATGCCACGATGCGACTTGATAATCCCGTGCGCCACAGACAGACCCAGACCAGTCCCTTTCCCGACTGGCTTGGTGGTGAAGAAGGGTTCAAATATACGCGCCCGCGTAGCTGCATCCATCCCTTCGCCCGTGTCGCTCACCGAGATTCGCGCGTACCGACCCGCCGGCAGTTCAATGCCAGACTGGGCGCTGCCATCAAGAAAGACATCATCGAGTCTGAGTACAATTTGTCCCGCACCCCCACGCAGCGCATGCCACCCGTTGATACATAGATTCATCAGCACCTGCGAGATTTCAGTTGCATCGACGCTGGCGCTGATGGCTGCATCAGGCAACTCGCTATTGATTTTGACCTCAACCGGGATGGTCACACGCAATAGCGCCAATGTTTCCAAAACAACCGGGCCTAGCGGCTGAATGACCGGATGATTGTCCACTTGGCGACTAAATGCGAGAATTTTCTGCACCAGCAAGACAGCGCGGTTGGCACCCATCTCGATCTGGTCCAGGCTTTCCAGTGCACAGCTGTCGGGGGCAATATCATGTCTTGCCAATACAGTATTTCCACGTATCGACGCGAGAATATTATTGAAATCGTGTGCAATGCCGCCGGCAATCACCCCCAGCGCCTCCATCTTTTGTTGGTGAAGCTGGGCAGCCTCGGTTCGCTTGCGCTCCGAAATGTCCCGCCAGGTGACCACCACGCCCACACTTGCCGAGTCGATCAATTGCGGCGTAGCATAGCGCTCAAACGTCCGCCCATCCCTAAAGCTGATTTCGTCAAATGTGGCAATTTCGGGGTGCTGGATGCGTTCCTGCGCGCGCTTGGTGAACAGGTCGCGATCCGCCACCAGTTGCTTGATTCTGTCATCGGTGACCTTCGTATCACCACTGGCAATCACTTCCTCCGGCAGGTCCAACAGTAGAGCGAAGCGGTTATTGAAGGTGACGATGCGGCAGGATAAATCGATTGCGACGATGGCATCGAGCGACGACTGCAAGGTGGCGTACAGCAGTGAAACCGTATTGCTGAGTTGAGCAGAGCGCGCCTCAAGCTGCACTCTTGCTTCAAGCAGCTCTGTTTCCGCGCGGCGCTGTAGCGAACGCACGCTGACCGCTGTGGCCATTGCGGCCCGGCGCAATTGTTCGTATTGCTCTGCAGTCTCTACGTTCGCGGCATCACTCATCGCAGGTTACCTATACATCAGCGTTGGATAAGTCCCAGCTTTTCCGCAGCCAGCGCGGTGCCTTGTACCCTGGAGCGGATTTTTTCGAAGGCGGTTTCGCGGCTCGTCGAGATATCGTCACAAAAAGGCGAATAGCCACAATCGTCGGTGGTGCCCAGTTGACCAAGCGGAATGATCTCGGCCGCTTCCAGTACCCGGTCCCGAACCTCCGCAGGCGACTCGATGCGCGGATCGAGTACATCAATGACGCCGACAAAGGCACGTTGATGCGGTTTGAGATGCTGTCGGATCAGGCGCAGGACACGAAGCCGGTCAGGTTCCTTTGCAAGCGCTATAAAGAAACTGCCCGCATCGAGTTCGAAGAGGCCCGGCAACAGGTCAGCGTAATCAACATCGGCGCTATGGGTCGAGTCGCGGTCGCCGCCGGGGCAGGTGTGCACGCCAATACGCTGACGTTCCTCGGGTGAAAATCGCTGTAACGCCATGTTGTTGAGTTTGATAAAGCTTTCGAGAAGCTGACCGCTTGGGTCCAGCTTTAACGCAAGTCGCCCCTCGGTAAAATCGACCTGGACCCGGTGCGCTCCCTTTTGCAGGCAGGCCCGAATCTCCTTCACGTGCTCGTTAAGCATGTCGGTAATAAAAGTATCGCGGGGATAATCAGGGATTTCATCCGCCGGGTAAAAAAGACTTACGGCCGAAGGTGCGATGACCGCCTGCTTGACGGGCACGTGGGCATAGCGAAGCGCATTTTCCAGATCCGCGTCAGCATAACGGTTGTAACGGAACGGCCCGGATGTCAGCCGTGGCCATTGACGAAAGTGATGCGTGAACTGCAGCTTGAAGCCGTCCGGCGCAAAATTGTGTGCGCCGTCAACGCAGTAGGTCGCAAAGTTATGATTCTTGCGTTGTTCGCCGTCTGAGATAACGGGCGAGCCTGTGGCTTCAAACCGCGCAATCGTGTCGCGCACAGCTTCGTCATAAAACGCTTCCAGCGCAGCATCCGAAATCGCGCCATCACGATGGCCCTTAATAGCTTCAATCAGCGCCAAAGGGCGGGGAATGCTGCCGATGGGCTCGGTTGGAATTGAGTTGTTTGGGGGGGAAGCTGGCATATTGTTCAAGACCTTTCAGGACGGACATCACCGGTGGTACACAGTGTTATGGAACCGCCCTTGACATAAAGAGTCGTCGGTCATTTATTGCTGCCATCATACAAGAGGAAGGTTCGCGACCGCTAATTGCGACACCCATTCAATGGAGCTCGCCTCCCTCGCAAGGTCCAAAATGAAGGTTCCAGAACGAGGCCACGTACCGCTACATATTAATTGTGATAGTCACGGATAAGTTGGTGCCTCTTGAAAATTGAG
>JAYURJ010000208.1:0-3390 GCA_043756275.1 Betaproteobacteria bacterium
CTGCGCTCGCAACATACCCAGACGAATCTCCACCGCGTGGTTGGCGAGGGCAGGTGCGAACGCAGCTGGAGCGAATGGCAAGGGATCTCCAGCAAGCTAAGGACGAATCGGCGGTGATCGCCGGTGATCTCGACCGGGCTGTCAAAAACATGCTGCACATCGTTGGCTACCCGACGCAGGGCAGCGCCAAGCGGGATGCACTGCCGAAAAACGACGGTGGCGAGGATCTGCTCACCGTGATCGAGCAATTGCGAGGAGACACCTACGCGTCCAGCGCCGAGGGGAAAGCACAGCGTTTGGCAAGGCAACGATTGGCTTCGGAATTCGGAACACTTCGCTCCGCTTCCTTAGCCTTGGCAAAAAAGGAGATCGACGACTGCTTCGATCGAGGCACCGATCTTGATGGGGAAGAATTCAAGCTCCGGGTGTATGACCAGCGTCGGATCGAAGCCGCTGCTAACACAGTGCTGGAATCAGCGGCGGACTATCTGCAACGGGAGCTAAAACTAACGAGTGCTGACGCCAAGCTCGACATGGAATTCACCGCCAGCGAGGCATCGAAGCTACATGGAGCCGCCGGAGCAACGCGCAAGAATGTGGGTTTAGCGATTAGTATCGCGGGCATCCTGACCGGGGCTGCAGGATTCCTAATGGTCGCCCCAGAACTCATCTTTACAAAAATTGCGGCGGCAATCCTAGGAACGGTCGCCGCAGGTATATTCGGATGGCTTGGAAAGAATCAGATGGCTGAAGCCAAAGAAGAGCGACAAAAGGCGAAATGCGATGCGCTAGCCGATTCCCATCGCCACATCAATGCAACCTACAATGACCTCGCCCGACAACTCAATGACAGCGTAGATGCCATGGTATCGGCCGCCATGACCGAGGTGCTTGCCCTGCCTTTGGCCAATGCCGCTGCGCTCTGGCAATTTACCACAGGAGCGGCGGATGCTTCGGCCGGATTGGATCGGCTGGGGAAAACTCTGCCAATTTCCATCGATGCCCAGCACTTGCTTGAGGCTGCGGCTAAAAAAGTGGCACTGGCGCGTGCCGATACTCAGAGCGGTAACGATCCCGCGTATGTGCTTTTGGGTGAAGACTGGGTGCATGATCCCACGGGATTGGAAGCCGCCGTTGGTAACTCCGAGCCGACTCGAACACGCGCCTACGATCCCGGTTTCTTCGCACGCATGGTATCCGGTTGGCGTGGATTCGTTGAGCGATTTGCGGGCAATGTCCAACGCGGCGCGGGCGCGGAGTGGCTGGCACAAGCCGAGGCACTTCTGGCGAGTGATGACCTTGCAGCCAGCTCCCTGGCCGAGCTTCGCCTAATCGCGGCGGCGGGCATGCCCCGCTATCATCTCATCGGAGACTACAGCAGCGGCAAGACTTCGTTCATCAAACGCATCTTGATCGATGCCGGGTTGCCTCTACCTCCGACACTGGAAGTGCGTGCGGACCCGGTCACGGATCGCAGTCACACTTATGAGTGGGAGCAGGCTTTGTTGGTGGATTCACCGGGTTTACAAAGTGGAAAAGTGGCGCATTCCGAAAACGCGCTGAAGTCTGCGGCTGACGCCAGCGTGCTCATTTGCCTTTTCACGCCGAATTTGCTCGTGGGTTCGACCGAGGAACTGGAGCAGATACTCAGAGGGGATCGTGTGCGCGGCATGGCACCCAAGCTCGAAAGAACCATTTTTGTGATCCACCGCGCGGATGCGCTCGGCCCTGACCCTGAGCTAGTGCCGGAGCAATATGTTCAGCTTTGCCAGCGCAAGAAGTTGGAACTGCAGCAAGCACTCACCTCGCGTGGCATCTCAGTGACTACGGACCGCATCGTCTGTATGGCGGCGGACCCACACGAAATGGTCGGAGACCGACGCGATGTGAATGCCAGCGAATTTGATCACTACCGAGAGTGGGATGGCTTTGCGGAATTCCACCGAGCCATGCGGGATATCCAGGCACATTGCGCTGGCACGGGACTCGACTACTCGATTTTGGACGGTGGGCTTTTTCGGTTGGGTGGCCTCGAAGAGGAGGCAACCAAGGAAGCCGCCGACTTAAAGCAGCGGGCGGAAACCTTTCGTCGTCAAAAATCAATACTCTCAGATATCACCCAAGCCGGGGAATTGCTCCATGGAGAAGTGATCGCCGGTGCCCGCCGCATGGTGGAGGACTATGCATATGGACTCCGCGAACAGGCGGGAGCGGTAATCACGGATCGCGACCTCGAGCCTATCGCAGAATCGTTGACCAAGTGGTGGTCGTTGCCTGATTTTGAAGTGGCGGCTCAATCATGGCAGGAAGATGCGCAAACCAAAATTGACCGCTGGTGGCAGACTGATGCGGAGCAACTGAATCGCACACTCAACTCGCCGCGTTTCAAAGCAGCAGCGGCAGAAGCGTCCGACACACTCGATACATCAGGCTTTGCCGAACCCGGGCCTAACTGGTTTAATCGCGCCCTCAATCTTGCAGCCCCGCCGTTGAAGGGCGCAACGCGTGACGTAGTGTATGCTGCAGGCAAAGCCGCCGGCATGAAATTTCGCCCTTGGGGTGCGGTTAAACTCGCTAAGAATCTCGGAAAAGTCGGAGTTGCATTGGGAGGTGTTCTTGCCGTTTGGGACGGGATCAATCTGTTGAATTCCCTGAAAAATGAGAAGAAACAGGAAGACAATCGAAAGCGTATTGATGAATTTATTGAGGTTACCGCCGCACAGGTTTTCAGTTCCATCACCAGCGGCGATGAGGAATCGGGTGGGCCGCTCGAAGGTCTGCGTGTGCTCACGGAAGAACTCACAAGTATCGGCAGAGAGCTGGGCGCAGAACTCGAAAAGATCAATATTCAGAATGAACTTCTTCATGCCCGCCGACATCGCTACCGGACTTGCATCGCCGCCGCCTGGGTGGCATTGGGCCAATCACCACCAACATCATGACAGACACAATCGAACATTGGAACACCGCCGCTTGGAATGTAGCCGACAATCTGCCCGGAGGAATCGGAACCGAATGGCGCGGTCAGTGGAATGAATTCGCTGCGGAGAACCGCGTGGTGGTGACATTCTTTGGACCCTATGATTCCGGCAAAAGCACCTTGCTGAAGCGCCTATTGATCGATGATGGCCGCGAAGTGCCAGATTGGCTGACGATCAGCGCACGCCGTGAAACGTTTGAGGTGAACTCCGTGGAAGCGATCAACCTATTGATACGCGACACGCCTGGGATTGCAGGCGGCAATGATTTGCACGAGGCCGTGGCCGACGACGCGCTTCTCTACACCGATGTCGTCGTGGTGGTCCTGCCGCCCCAGTTGATCACCGGTGAGCGTAAGGCGATTACCAGTGTGCTCGATGGCTCACGCTTTTACTGTGACTCCAGCGCGGC
>JAYURJ010000209.1:0-9574 GCA_043756275.1 Betaproteobacteria bacterium
CATGCCGTGGCATGAAGAACATCGGAAAGCCGTGTGCGGGAAAACCGCATGCACGGTTTGATGAGGGAGGGCAGGTGAGAGCCTGTTTTCTACTCTACCCCTACGTGATGAGTACACCCGTGTTGAACGCTGTGGTGGTGCAGGCGACATGGGGCGCGATGTCATCGCAACAGTCAAAGGTGGAAACGGCGCGTGGGACAACTACCAGTGCAAGCACTACCGGGAATCGCTCAAGCCTACCGATATCTGGCTCGAATTGGGCAAGCTCATCTACTACTCGATGCGGGGCGACTACACGTTCCCGAGGCGGTACTATTTCATTGCGCCGCAAGGCGCTGGTACCAAACTTTCCAACCTTTTAAAGAAGCCAGAACAGCTTCGTGCTGAGCTTTTTGCCAACTGGCAGATCTACTGTCGCGCTGCGATCACTTCGACGACGAACGTGGAGCTAGATGCAACACTTACCACGTACATCAGTGGACTTGATTTTTCCATCTTCGATGCGACGCCACCGCTACGAATAATCGATGGCCACGCAAAGACGCGCTGGCACGTCGCTCGATTCGGTGGCGGACTTCCACCACGGCCACCTGTCGAGATGCCGCCGAACGAACCTGCAGACACCGAAACAACTTTCGTACGCGAGCTGTTCCGCGCCTACGGCGACCACCTTGGGCGACCTGTGAACGCCGTTGGCGACCTCATCTGTAGGACCGGGGAAGATGCAACAGATCTTCACGAGCATTTCGGCGATACGCGACTCGAGTTCTACAGCGCGGAATCGCTACGCACGTTTTCCCGTGACACGCTCCCTCCCGGGGAGTTCGAGCACTTGCAGGACGAGATTCATAGCGGCATCAAGGACGAAATTCGCGGAGACCATGTGGACGGATACCGACGTGTTGTCGCCGTCGTGAAGACCGCGCGAGCACTTGCTCTTGGCGGACATGCGTTACAAGGGCGCATGTCAGTCCGCGACCACGGTGGAATATGCCACCAGTTGGCGAACGACGGGAAGGTGCGGTGGGTCAAGTGAGTAATGAGCAGCCCATCCAGATTGCGGCTCCGTTTAATGGGGCAGTGGAAATTGGCTTGCGTTCCCTTTGCATCCTCGCTACGGCATACCCATCGTTGTACTCGTTACAGCGCCTTGTTGTCTTTGACTATCTAGTAGTCCACTCGGATGACATGCCGAACGGGCCCACTGGCCTTCATCCTCAGACTCCGTATCGGGGCGGTGAGATTCTTGTCCGACGTCGAGTACTCCAAGAAGGGCTTCTCCTCTATCAGAGCAGAGGTCTGATCGAACACGTTTACCAGAATAATGGAATTTTCTTCTCGGCCACTGACCGGTCAGGAGCTTTCCTCGATGCTCTTTGCGCCGACTATGTCGGTGGACTCCGAGAGATGGCAACATGGGTAGTCGATAACTTTGGTTTGCTCGCGGACAATGATCTAGATTCGATGGTACGCGAGCAGATTGGAAAATGGGGCGCTGAGTTCGCCTTGGCTTCCGTCCTATATGAGGAGGAAACATCGTGAAGTTTGGTTTCATCCTCCGAAAACTGAGTCTCACCGGATCCGAAGTGGCGAGTGCCGAACTACTTTTGGCACGTGGACTCAATGTCATCGTCGGCCCATCCGATACCGGAAAAACTTTCATCGCCCAGTGCATCGACTTTGTGATGGGGAGTAGCACGGCGCCAAAGGAAATCCCAGAAGCCGCCTCGTACACGTCGATTTTATTGGAGATCGAGTCTCAAGACAGCTCACGCATCTACGTGCTGGAGCGGAGCATGCGCGGCGGGGACATTCGGCTTTCGACGGAAGGCGACGAGGATCGCATTCTCAATCCGAAGCATCAGGCTGACAAGGAAGATACGGTATCGAGCTTCTTGCTCGAACTCTCCGGGCTCGGCAAGAAGAAGGTTCGCACGAACCAGCAGGGTAAGACGCGTCCACTAAGCTTCAGAGACATCGCGCGCCTGATTCTTGTTGATGAGGAATCGGTTATCGGCGCAAAGTCACCGATTCTCACTGCGAACTACCCGGCCAACACAGCGGAAAGCGGCGTGTTTCGTCTGCTATTAACTGGCACGGACGACTCGTCTGTCATCGCGAAAGAAGACCTCAAGGTCGCAAGAGGTAGACAAGAGGGAAAGGCCGAAGTCTTCGAGGTCCTACTTCAGCAAACGCGCGATCAACTCAGCGAACGGAAGGTCGTAGGTACAATTGCTGAGGCGCGGGATTACCTCGCGCAACTGGAGACTGCCCTTGAGGCCGCGACTGTAGAGCTGGCAGTAGAGCAAGGCAGCGCTGCCGTAATTGAACAAAAACGGCGCGACGCGTGGACGCGCTTAAGACAAGTCGAATCACGGTCTGACGTCTTGTCCGAACTGCAGAAGCGGTTCAAGCTCCTGCAAGAGCAATACTCATCGGACCTTCGGCGACTCGACGCTATTACCGAAGCTGGTTTCCGACTCGGTCAGATGAAGGAGGAACGATGCCCCGTCTGCGGGGCTCCGGCGGAGCACCACGAGAATGAGCATGTGCAGGAACGATCGGCTCCTGCCGATGTAGCGCAGGCTTGCAAGGCAGAGGCGGGAAAAACAAAGGAGTTACTCCATGACCTTTGGACGACGGTGGCCTCGAACGCATCGGAGATTGAGCGGCTCGGCATTGAACGGGGTACGCGACACGCGGAACTCGAAGCGACCAGCACGGAGCTTACGACTTTGCTTCAGCCGCGGCTGCAATTTGCGGTACAGAAGCTTCGTGATAGTCAAGCCCGGCGTGATTCCTATAGGCGCGGGCTTGAGTTGCTCGAACGTGAGCAGGAATTGGAAGAGTTGCTTGCAGAGGCCAACACCCCTCGGAAGAGGGAGAAAGCGAACGGTCCGGCATCGACTGTCAGCAGTGGTGACGCAGAGCAATTCAGCAAAGACGTGGAGGCACTTCTCAGAGCTTGGCACTTCCCAAACCTTGATCGGGTCATATTCAGCGAGGACGATCAGGACATCGTAATCTCCGGTCGAGATCGAGGCAGTCATGGCAAAGGCGTGCGCGCGATCACGCGCGCGGCGTTCAATCTAGCGATGCTTCGGCTCTGTACCCGCGACGGAAGGCCATTCCCTGGCTTCGTGCTCATCGATTCACCGCTTGTCGTGTATCGCGAGCCAGACACCGACGAGGGCGCGTTCCCGCACGACGTAAAGGATGCGTTCTATCGATCAGTCGCAGCTGACTTCAGAGACGTTCAGGTGATTATTCTTGAGAATGACGCCCCACCAGCAGATATCAATGCGTTGGCGAACGTCGTCAGTTTTACGGGTACCGTTTTTGGTCGAAGAGGTTTTATACCAGTTGGCTAACACCAACATGCAGTCAATCTGTTTTGCATCGAAACAAAATTTCTGAGGTTCGGAAGTAAATTAATTTGTAGTGCTCGCTACGATTGGGTTCAGGCCATAATCGATACCACAACGTCAGACCGCTCTCCGTTGGAACTCCATACCGGGCGCGGCATTCAGAGCGTTTTCATCCCACAACCCGCACCAGTGCTAGAGTTCCACTGTGGCAGACAGACTTATTTCTTCCTGGCCACCGCCGCAAGTTGCTCCAGCATAAACGTATAGCTCACCTTGTCCAGCGGCTTGTGGCACACCAGACGCTCAGCCTGATTCACGCCGGGCCGATGCTGCTTGGCGGTGGTGAACGCAGCGTAATTCCAATCCTCATTGCGCAGCATGTCGGGGATGTCCTTGCTCCAGCCCGCGTCGCGCGCCATCGCCGTGTAGAACAGCAATTCGTCGGTCACAAAAAAGCCGTTGCTGCCGGTGATCGGTTTCTTGTCGGCATCGAGCTTGGCCGAGTGCACTTCAGCGAACAGAAATGCAGTGTTGGACAGGAAGGCGGATTTGGCTGACGGTGCATTGATTTGGTTCCGTTGCACGGCGGCACAGTTAATCTGTATTATTCATTCCTAATCAGTTTGATTAATCTTGCAGGACAACGTAATGACGACGCGAGTAGTGACCGCCCATATTCCTGACGCGCTGGCAGAGAAGCTTGATCTTTATGCCCAAAGACATGATCGCCCAAAGGGCTGGGTGGTGAAGCAGGCGCTGGAACAATATGTCTTGCTCGAAGAGCGGCGCGATCAGTTGACACGCGAGGGGTTGGCCGACATGCGTGCGGGCAGGGTGGTTGAGCATGCAGCCATTGAGATGTGGACCGCGAGTCTGACTGCTACGAAAGCAACGAAGCGCCGCAAATGACGGTGCGTTGGACAAGTAAAGCGCAATCGGATTTGGAGCGGTTACACGCATTTCTCGCGCAAGTGAGTCCACCCGCAGCTGCGCAAACGGTATCAGCAATTGTTGCGGGCATCGCGAAGCTGCCCGTTCATCCACGTATCGGCCACAAACTGGATCAGTTTTCCCCCATGGAAGTACGGCGTGTGTTGATTGGAGATTACGAAGTTCGATACGCGCTCGAGCGCGATGTGATCACGATCCTGCGTCTGTGGCATACACGGGAAGACCGATAGCCCTAATGGGTACGGCTAGCCGCCGCGTCAAACGCTACCAATACTTCGCACCACCATTGCCGCACTTCGTCGCAAATAGACGCAGACGCCGCCCCCCTTTACCCGATCATGCAAGCCGCGCAGAATCCAGCCACGAATTTCTGCGTACAGCTTTAGGATTGATTAGCCGCTGACGCGCCAACGATAAAAAGGGCAACTTGCATGATGAAAAGCATTGCAATAATTTTTCTGGGCGCGTGGTTCAGCGTAGTCCACGCACAGGCACCAGCGCAGCAGGCAACTCCTAACCCTCCGACCGCGACAGTTACCAAGCCTGCCATTGATGCCGGCAAGATCGATGCAGTTGCCGCCACGCAGACCTTCATGAACCGTTTGCAAGGTGAGGCGCGCGCAAAATCTGATGCCTACGCTGAGGGCGGCTATTGGCTGTTGCTTTGGAATCTTTTATATGGGTTGCTGGTGGCGTGGTTGTTACTCGCGATGGGGATTTCTTCGCGCATGCGCGATTTTGCGGAACAGCGCACGCGCCGTAAAAATCTGCAGACGCTGATCTATCTGCTGATGTACGTACCACTATTGGCGCTGCTCACATTGCCGATCACGTTTTACGAAGGTTTTTACCGAGAGCATCAGTATGGGTTGTCCAATCTTTCTCTTTTGAGCTGGTTGGGTGAAGCCGGCATCAGTGTTGGCGTGGATATGGTTATTACCGGGATCGCCATTACAGGTTTGTACGCGATTCTGCGTCGCCTGCCGCAAACATGGTGGGCCTGGGGTGCGGTGGCAGGCGCCGGTTTTATCATGGTGTTGATCATGGCTGGGCCGGTGTTCATTGCGCCGCTGTTCAATACGTTCAAACCATTACCACTGGGACAGATTCGCGATGACATTCTCTCCATGGCGCGCGCCAACGGCATACCAGTGGACAACGTTTATTTTTCGGATGCCTCAAAGCAGACCAAGCGCGTCAGCGCCAATGTGAGCGGGATGTTTGGCACCACGCGCATTACACTCAACGACAACCTGCTCAATCGTACGTCACCCGCCGAAATTCGTGCGGTGATGGCGCACGAGATGGGGCATTACGTGCTGAACCACAGCCTCAAGCACACGGTGTCGTTCAGCCTTATATTGCTCGGCGGATTGTTGTTCATCAAATTCAGTTGGGGCTGGGCGGCAGCACGTTTCGGCGGACGCTTCGGTGTGCGCAGCATTGCTGATCCAGCCGGTTTTCCGTTGCTGGCCGCCTTGTTTTCGGTTTACATTTTTCTGGCCACACCGGTGTACAAAACCATCATCCGTTCAGCGGAAGTTGAGGCGGATCTGTTTGGCCTGAACGCCTCGCGCGAACCGGATGGCTTTGCCGAAGCGATTTTCAAGCTGGCTGAATATCGCAAGCTCGAACCGGGTGCAGTCGAAGAGTTTATTTTCTTCGATCATCCAAGCGGCTATAACCGCATTTATTCGGCGATGCGTTGGAAGGCGGAGAATACCAAGGGTAAGTGAGGTTGTGCGGCAAACTCATCATGGCCGAAACGGCCTCGGATAAGTCGCCACGCTCACGTTCCCATCCTTATCAATCGCCTGCAAACCAAATACGACATTGTCTTTTGAGATGCCATAAACGGTCGTGCGCGTCACGTTACCCACATCCTCAAATTTCTGCCAGAACGGCACAGTGGTTTCGCGCCACACCACGCGATAGCCGGTGATATTCGGCTCGCTGTTGGCGGCCCAGCGAAAGGTGGTGTTGTTTTCCACTCTCAGGTTTTCCATTCGCACCTCCTGCGGTGCGGCAGGGCCGTTGGCAAGCGAGGCCAGCGCTGCCGCATTCACACGCGCCACATCGGCGGTGTAGGCAAAATCCACAAACTCGGGCAGATCACCAAACTGCACGCCGTTTTCCACACGAACGTCCTGATGTTGATGGCGAAAATCTTCATTGGGTTCGGTCATGCGCACGGCCGCGTAACCCGCATCAAGGAACGGGAAATGGTCACCACCACGCAGATAGCGGTCGCGGCGATAGATCAGATCCACTTTCATTTTCGGCACATAGCGCTCGCCCGCGGTTTTGATAAAGCGCGCCAGTTGCCGCGCTGGAGAATCGTTTTCGCCACCTGTGCGAATGAGAGAGAGCCAATCGTCCGGCATTTCTTTCAGTGGTGGAATGCCCTCGGCAAACAAGCGCACACGGTCGCGCACTACTTTGCCATCCGATCCTTTTGTGTTGCCGATGATGTCGTTGGTGATCATGCCGGCGATGTTGAGACCCTTTGCTTTCGCGGCCTTGGCAAAAAATGTCGAGCCGAGCAAACCCTGCTCTTCGCCAGCGACAGTCATGAATACGAGGGTGGCGTTAAATTTATATTTCGACATCACGCACGCCAGCTCGATCACGGCTGCCGTTCCTGAAGCATCGTCATTGGCACCGGGTGCAAATCCACCCGCGTCAATTGGTGTGCCGCGCATCGAATCGTAATGTCCGCTGACAAGGTAGATACGGTCACGGCTCTCGGCTTGTCCGCCCGGCAAGGTGGCCACAACATTGACGATAGGGGTCGGCTGCGCGATGCGTGCGCTCACGGGTGCCAAGTGTTCATCGAACTCGACTGTCATACGCCCGCCGTTAGCTGTGTTGCAGTTTTCCAGCTCACTTTTGATCCAACGCCGCGCGGCACCGATGCCTTTGGTGTCGCTGGTGGTATCTGAAAGTGAATTGCGGGTTTCAAAGCTGACTAATTTGCGAATCGTCGCTTCGATGCGTTTGGCCGAAATTTCTTTGACGATTTTTTCGATTTCAGCGTTTTTCTTTGGTGGCGCAGAGAAAGACGAGTTGGTGAAAGCAATAAAGGCAACAGATAGAAGGGCAATTTGCGTTTGCATGATGTGCTCCATAACAGGTGAAGGCCTGAGCGCATCATAGCCGTGATCAGCTATGCTGCTATTTGCACAAGTCAACAAATACGGCGAGAAAAAATATGCGCATACGTGACCGAAACTGGATGCAAATCGAGCAATACCTGAAGCACGATGACCGTGCGGTGCTGCCATTGGGCTGCACCGAACAACATGCTTACCTGAGTCTCTCGGTCGATTCCATTTTGTCCGAGACGGTCGCGCTCGATGCGGCAGAGCCACTTGGCATACCCGTATTTCCCGTAGTGCCGTACGGCCCGACTGCGTCGTTCATGGCTTATCCCGGCACGGTATCACTGCAACTCAAAACTTACCTCGCGCTGGTGCGCGATGTACTCGACAGCATTGTCGCGCACGGCTTCAAACGCATCCTCGTTGTGAACGGACATGGTGGTAATCAGCCAGCGGCCAATCTCATTGAATACATGATGCAAGAAAACCCCGCAATTGAAATGAAGTTCCATAGTTGGTGGAAAGCACCAAAGACTTGGGCGAAAGTGCAGGAGATTGATCCGATGGCATCGCACGCATCGTGGATGGAAAATTTCCCAATCACGCGGCTGGCTGGTGTTACGCCGCCGTCGCATCAGCAACCGATGGTTGATTACTCGGGCATGGCGTCAATGACGCCGAAGCAGGCGCGCGAACTGATCGGCGATGGAAATTTCGGTGGTGAATATCAAAAACCGGACGATGTGATGGACGCGTTATGGCGCGTTGCGGTAGAGGAAACGCGGGAATTGCTGCAAGGTCCGTGGCAAAAAGAGCAATTCGCGCCGGAAAGTAGATAGGTGTATGAAAATACAGCAATTTGTGCGTCAATACTTGTGAAGTTACTTTAGGTTTGATGCTTATCTAATTAATTATCAACGAAGTTTTCCACAGGCAAAATCTTTCGAGAAAACTGCGCTAAGTCCCTGACAAATAACGAAAAAACCTCTTGAACCCGCTTGACTGCGGGTTTTTATTTGCCTATAGTGTCCACAAGTGGAGAAAAGTGGAGTTTTCTGGAAACCCCGGAAAATTCCGAACCTTTCATCCAAAAAATAAGCAGAGGGGTCCATCGAGCGTGTTTCAGGGTGCATCAGAGTTGAATCTGGATGTGAAGGGTCGCATGGCGGTGCCGATGAAGCATCGCGAGCCCCTTTCGCTGCCGAGCGCAGGAAAGCTGGTGCTCACCGCACATCCCGAAGGTTGCCTGCTCATGTACCCATTGCAGCACTGGGAGCCGATCCGCGACAAAGTGATGACGTTCCCGAGCCTTGACCGCACCGCCAGCGTTTGGAAGCGATTGTTGATTGGCTTTGCCGAAGACCATGTACTCGACACCAATGGCCGCGTGTTGATCTCGCCTGAGTTGCGCAAATACGCCGGCATCGAAAAGCTGGTGATGTTCGTCGGCCAGGGCACGCATTTCGAAATCTGGAATGTGAGCTCGTGGGACGCGCAATTGAAATCGTTGCAATCCGGCGCAGCAGGCCTGCCGCCCGGCACCGAGAGTTTTTCTTTATAACCGACGGCGTGAATGATCTCCCAAATTCGCCAGCCGTCCCGTCACCGGCTCACATCACCGTGTTGCTCAACGAAGCGGTCGATGCGCTGGCGATCAAACCGGATGGCGTGTACGTCGATGGCACATTCGGTCGTGGCGGACATTCGCGCGCCATCCTCGATCGATTGGGACCGAATGGGAGATTGATCGCGATTGATCGCGATCCGCGCGCCATTGAGGCGGGTGAATTATTGGCAACACAGGACAAACGATTCTCGCTGCACCACGCCGCGATGAGCGAATTGACGGATGTGTTGAAAGTGGCGTTGGGTAGCGAAGCGGGCGGCAAAGAAGGCGTTGTGGATGGAATGCTGGCGGATTTGGGGGTGTCATCGCCGCAGTTGGATAGTGAAGAACGCGGGTTCAGTTTTCGTTTCAACGGGCCGCTCGATATGCGCATGGATACATCGCGCGGAGAGACCGTTGAAGCGTGGATTAACCGCGCTGATGAACAAGAAATAGGGGAGGTCATCTGGCGCTATGGTGAAGAACGGTTTGCTAGGCAGATTGCAAGAGCGGTTGTTGCGGCAAGGGTCATCGGACGTATTCGGACG
>JAYURJ010000210.1:0-9557 GCA_043756275.1 Betaproteobacteria bacterium
TTTGTTGTTCAGGCCGGAAGGTCTGTTCGGCGAACGTCACATTGATCGGGTGTAGGCCAACATGTTCTATAGAGAAAACGGTCAATTCAAAACCAGCTACGAGGCCGATCAGGCACTGTTCCCGATCGCCCAGGATCGGATTTTTATCGTACTGTTGTTGTTGTTTGCATTCGTGGGCATCCCGCTGTTAGCTGACGAGTATATGTTTCGTGCCATCCTGATTCCGTTTCTGATCCTCTCGCTCGCGGCCGTTGGCCTCAACATTCTTGTCGGCTATTGCGGACAAATTTCGCTCGGCACCGGCGGCTTCATGATGGTTGGGGCTTATGCCGCATACAACCTTGCGGTGCGTGTGCCGGACTTGAATATCCTCGTCGTATTCGTTCTCGCTGGCTTGATCACAACCGTGGTGGGGATGATTTTCGGGATACCGAGCCTGCGCATCAAGGGGCTATATCTGGCGGTTGCAACGCTCGCTGCGCAGTTCTTTCTGGATTGGTTGTTCTCGCGCGTGAAGTGGTTCACCAACGATTCATCGTCCGGCTCGGTCAGCGCGCCTGTCATGGAGATGTTCGGTTTTCGCTGGGAATCTCCGCTCGAAAAATACTTGTTCGTACTGTCCGTCGTCGTGTTGTTCGCGCTGATCGCCAGAAATCTCGTGCGCTCGCACATAGGACGTTCGTGGATGGCGACGCGCGACATGGACGTCGCGGCCGAAATTATTGGTATTCGCCCTGTCTACGCGAAGCTGTCCGCATTTGCGGTTAGCTCATTTATCGTTGGCATCGCCGGTGCCTTGTGGGGCTTCGTTCACCTCGGGTCCTGGGAGCCGTTGGCGTTCGATGTGAATCGCTCCTTCAGCCTGCTGTTCATGGTCATCATCGGTGGGCTGGGTTCCATTCTCGGTTCGTTTCTCGGTGCAGCGTTCATTGTGATCCTGCCGTTGCTGCTGAACCAGATTCCGGCGTGGCTGGGGCTGCCGATCTCGACCGCGACAGCCGCACACTTTGAAGCGATGATTTTCGGCGCGCTGATTATTTTCTTTTTGATTGTCGAGCCGCATGGCTTGGCGCGCCTCTGGGCCATCGCCAAAGAAAAGCTGCGACTTTGGCCATTCCCGCATTGATACACATTGAAATTGGATTTTTGGTAGTGTTGTCATGGATTCAAAAATTAAAGAGCACGGAAACAAAGATGCTTGATACGCTGGTTAACAACTTAGGAGGACGGAGATGAAAAGCATATTGAACAAAGTAGTGATCGCTCTTGGTGCGCTTTGTGCCACAGCGGTGGGCAGTGTGTTTGCGCAGGCAAACGAGCAATTTGTGCCTGTACTGGTGTATCGCACGGGTGCCTACGCACCGAACGGCGTGCCATGGGCGAATGGTTTCGTTGACTACCTGAAGCTGATCAACGAGCGCGATGGTGGTATCAATGGCGTGAAGATCACCTATGAAGAGTGCGAGACGGAATATAGGACAGATCGTGGCGTCGAATGTTACGAGCGCCTGAAGGGTAAAGGCCCGACCGGCGCGACAGGCTTCAATCCGCTCTCGACCGGCATCACGCTTGCACTGATCGATAAATCCCCCGCTGACAAAGTGCCGGTGTTTTCCACGGGTTACGGTCGTTCGGAAGCCGTCGATGGCAGCGTCTTCCCGTGGACCTTTCCGTTGATGGGGACGTACTGGACCGCCGCCGACATTCTGGTGCAGCACGTTTCCAAAAAGGGCAGCCTGAAAGGCAAGAAAATTGCCTTGGTGTATCACGATTCACCGTTCGGTAAAGAGCCTATTCCGGTGCTGGAATTGCACGCCAAGAAGCATGGGTTTGAACTGGTCAAGTTGCCCGTCACCCATCCCGGTTTGGAGCAGAAAGCGACCTGGCTGCAAATTCGCCAGCAAAAACCCGACTACGTATTCCTGTGGGGCTGGGGTGGCATGAACTCCACTGCGATCAAGGAAGCGATTGCGGTGTCCTATCCGCGCCTGCAAATGTACGGCGTGTGGTGGTCAGCGGCTGAGCCGGATGTGCTGCCGGCGGATATGGCAGCGAAGGGCTACAACGGTCTCGCCTTGCAGCACTCAAGCGAGAAAGATGCGGCAGTACACAAGGACATGATGAAGTTCCTGTACGACAAGAGCAAAGGTACCGGCAAGAAGGAAGAAGTCGGCAATGTGCTTTATAACCGCGGCATGATCAGCGCGATGCTGGTGGTTGAATCGGTACGCAAGGCGCAATCGAAATACGGCAAAAAGCCGGTCACCGGCGAGCAGGTGCGCTGGGGTGCCGAGAATCTGAATATCGACAACGCGCGCATCAAAGCGATTGGCTTCGACGGCATGTTGCAGCCTATCAAAACTTCATGCAGCGACCACGAAGGCGCACACAAAGCGCGCATCCACACGTGGGACGGCAAGGCATGGAGCTATACGTCGGACTGGTACGAAGCCGACCGAAGCATCTTGAGCCCGATGATTACGGCGCAGGCGAAGAAATACGCGGAGGAGAAAAAAATCACGCCAAGGGATTGCAAGAAAGAAAGTTGACGCAGCACTCTAACCCTGTCATTTCGAACCCGGCTTCATCGGTGAGAAATCTGCTTTGTTGCAGCGTATGGAAAAAAGCAGATTTCTCGCTCTGCTCGAAATGACAGTTTTATTTTTGTAGGGCTTATGCAGAACGCCACGATCACACCAACCACCAAACCCCTCCTGTCCGTCAACGGCATTGAGGTCATCTACAACCACGTCATCCTCGTGCTGAAGGGCGTTTCGCTCAGCGTGCCCGAGGGTGGCATCGTTGCGATTCTTGGCGCCAACGGGGCGGGCAAGACCACGACCCTGCGTGCGGTGTCAAACCTGCTTAAGAGTGAGCGCGGCGATTTGACCAAGGGCTCGGTCGAATACCGTGGCGAGATGGTGCATAAGTTGTCCCCTAGCGATCTGGTCAAGCGCGGTGTCATTCAGGTAATGGAAGGCCGCCATTGCTTTGCGCATTTGACGGTTGAAGAAAATTTGCTGACCGGCGCCTATACCCGCAATGCCAGCCGCGCCGACGTGAATGCCGATCTGGAAAAGGTCTACGGCTATTTCCCGCGACTGAAAACGCGTCGCCAATCGCAATCCGGCTATACCTCCGGCGGTGAGCAGCAGATGACGGCGGTCGGACGGGCACTGATGTCGCGACCCAATATGATTCTGCTCGACGAACCTTCGATGGGGCTGGCCCCGCAAATTGTCGAAGAGATTTTTGAAATCGTGCGCGACCTGAATCAAAAAGAGAAGGTGAGCTTTCTGCTGGCGGAACAAAATACCAACGTCGCGTTGCGCTATGCCGACTTTGGCTACATCCTCGAAAACGGGCGCGTCGTCATGGAGGGGGTTGCCAAAAATCTCGCGGAAAATGAAGATGTGAAAGAGTTCTATCTCGGGATTTCAACATCCGGTCGCAAGAGCTTCCGGGACGTGAAGCACTACCGCCGCCGCAAGCGTTGGCTGGCTTGATGCCCCTGCGTTTACCCGCTGCCGAGTCGTATTGATGAGCCTGCACTTCGATGCACTGGAAACGCGTCCACCGGAGCAGCGCGAAGCCGAGTTGTTCGCGGCACTCCCTGCGCAAATTGCCCACGCCAAAGGCAACGCGCCTTTCTTTGCGACATTGTTTGCCGACATAAACCCGCGTGACATTGCCTCAAGAAAAGCGCTGGCAAGCTTGCCCGTGACGCGTAAATCCGATTTGGTTGAACTACAAAAGCAGCAGCTACCGTTCGGCGGTCTCAACGCAATCGCGCCGGGCAGGCTCGCCAGATTGTTTGTCTCGCCCGGTCCGATTTACGATGCCGAGGGAACGGGCAGCGATTTCTGGCGCACCGCGCGCGTGATGTACGCGGCGGGATTTCGCGCTGGTGACATCGTGCACAACACGTTTTCGTACCACCTCACACCGGCGGGGTCGATGTTTGAAACCGGCGCACACGCGCTCGGTTGCGCGGTGATACCGGCGGGCATCGGGCAAACCGAGATGCAGGTGGCAACCATCAGCGCGTTGAAGCCAAACGCTTACGCCGGCACACCGTCGTTCCTGAAAATGCTGTTCGAGAAAGCTGATGAACTGAGCGGCGATATCAGCTCGATCAGGAAAGCAATCGTTTCAGGTGAAGCATTTTTGGGACCAGCGCGCGAATTCATCAAAGCACGGGGCGTGGACGCATATCAGGCTTACGGCAGCGCTGACCTCGGCATGATTGCCTATGAAAGCATCGCGCGTGAAGGCCTGATACTGGATGAAAACATCATTGTCGAAATCGTTCGGCCCGGTACCGCTGAGCCCGTCACTGACGGCGAAGTTGGTGAAGTGGTGGTGACCACATTCAATCGCGACTATCCATTGATCCGCTTTGCCACCGGCGATTTATCTGCCGTACTTGCCGGCACATCACCGTGCGGTCGCACCAACATCCGCATCAAAGGCTGGATGGGTCGCGCGGACCAGACCACCAAAGTTCGTGGCATGTTCGTGCACCCGCACCAGATCGCAGAAATCGTCAAGCGCCATCCCGCGATTCACAAAGCGCGTTTGACGGTGAGCCATGTGGATTCCGCAGATGCGATGCTGCTCTCCTGCGAGACTTCAGCCGCACTAGATACGGAAGCCGTCAAAAATTCCATTCGCGATGTCACCAAGTTGCGGGGTGATGTGGTGCTGGTGGCCAATGGTGCGCTTGCGAATGATGGCAAGGTGATTGAGGATTGCAGGTCGTATTCGTAAGAAAGTGAAACTCGAGCGCTGGCGCGGGTTGTGGGGCGGAAACGCCCTGAAAGCCCCCGCCAAATGGCGTTATGCATCTTCAGGGACGAAACCACCAAGCAATGAAGCGCATCAGTTATGCACATAAAACTATTCACGCTGCTCCAATCTATTTCAGGTCGTCAATGGCACCAGGGTATTTCCGCCCGGACGCTGTTTGATGTGGCTGCCGACCCTACGCGTCAACATATCTCTTTGTCAGGTAGACTTTCCCGATGATAACTACCAAACCAGATTGGGAACAACGCATCGCGGCACTCTGGTTGGCGATTGACGATTACGATCCTGACCAATTCGTCGCACTTGTCGATGAAATGGCTGCGGAGTTGCCAGCGGGAAACGCAATCGCGCTCTTTGAACAGGGCTGCGCCCAAGACTCCACCGGTCACCCGGATCGGGCGGTTCCGAAATATCAAGCCGCGCTCGATATTGGTTTGAGTGGCCTGCGCCGTAGACGCGCCATCATCCAGATGAGTAGCTCACTTCGCAATCTTGGCAACGCAGCCAAAGCCGTTGCACTGTTGACGGCTGAACTTGATGCGCCCAGCGACGAACTTGACGGTGCAGTGCGTGCTGTTTTGGCGCTCGCGCTCGTCGATATGGGTCGCGAGCGCGAAGCGGTCGCCCACTGCCTCATGGCGCTGTCGAAATATCTGCCCCGATACAATCACTCGATGGCCCGTTACGCGCAACAGCTATGCGAGGATCCTCATACGACTACCACATCATGAAATCGATTCAAACGCTGCTGGCCTGTGCCTTATCGCATTAGTCGCCTTCCCCACCACCGCATGACCCGGGCTTGACTGTCCCCGACCCGCCCCAACGTTATAAAACTGTGCAGTTGCCTTGGGCTGAGTTGTGTCATTTTCTGCCTGCCGTCTCAGGAACCGGTACTCTGCGCATAGCCTCAAGCGATCCCAGAGGACTATTTCCAAATCTCGCCCCACATAAGAAAAAATGTCTGCTACTAATATTGCTTCACCGTCTGAAGCGCAAAAAAAAAGCAGCCTCGCGACCCTTCGGGGTCTGTTGCCTTTCCTGAGGCCCTACAAACGCCAATTTGTGCTGGCGGGTATCGCATTGTTGTTCGCGGCCGGGGCCACGCTCGCGATACCGTATGCGTTCAAACAGATGATCGACCTGGGCTTCGGTGGTGGTGCAAAGAGCGCGGAACATATTGATTTCTACTTTCTGGCGCTGTTTGGTGTGGCCACAGTGCTTGCGGTCTCGACGGCGGCGCGTTTCTTTGCCGTCTCATGGCTGGGTGAGCGCGTGACGGCCGACATTCGCAGCGCGGTTTACCGTCACGTCATCACGCAAAGCCCGCAATTTTTCGAGATTACACGCAGCGGCGAGGTGCTGTCCCGTTTGACTGCTGATACCACGCTCATCCAATCACTGGTCGGCACCAGCATTTCGATGGCGCTGCGTAATGTGCTCCTGTTCGCAGGTGGCCTCGGCATGATGTTCTTCACCAGCGTGAAGCTCGCATTGATCATCATCGTGCTGTTGTTTGTGACGATACTGCCAATCATTCTCTTCGGTCGTCGTGTGCGCACACTTTCGCGTGATTCGCAGGACCGTATCGCCGATGCATCCGCAGTCGCCGGGGAAATTCTTAATGCCATGACAACCGTACAGGCCTATACGCACGAAAAAATCGAAGCGGACCGCTTTGGCTCGTCGGTCGAGCGTGCATTCACCACGGCGATTCGCCGCATTCGCGCGCGTTCATTGCTCACCGTGCTGGCCATTGTGCTGGTGTTCGGCGCAATCGTATTCGTGTTGTGGCTAGGCGCACATGCCGTGATGCAAGGCAATATGACGGGTGGGGAACTCGGCCAGTTTATTTTGTACTCCGCCATTGTTGCCGGTGCGGTGGGTGCATTGGCCGAAACGCTGGGGGAAGCGCAGCGCGCAGCCGGTGCCACCGAACGGTTGCTTGAATTAATGGCCGAGCGCTCGCCTATTCAGTCGCCAGACAAGCCGCTGGTGTTGCCGCCACGAACGCAGGCTGGTGCCTCACTGACGATGCAGGACGTGACATTCAACTATCCATCGCGCCCGCTGTCGGCGTCGCTGTCGAATTTCACGCTCACCATTGCGCCCGGTGAAACGGTCGCTGTGGTGGGGCCTTCCGGGGCAGGTAAAACCACACTTTTCCAGTTGTTGCTGCGCTTCTATGATCCGCAGCAGGGCCGCATCCTGCTTGATGGGGTCGAGATTCGCGATCTCGATTTGCACGTGCTGCGTGATGCGATTGGCATCGTCCCGCAAGACACGGTGATTTTTGCCGCCGATGCGATGGAAAATATTCGTTATGGTCGCGTTGACGCCACCGATGAGGAAGTAATCAATGTGGCCAAGATGGCTGCAGCGCACGAATTCATCGAAAAGCTGCCGGACGGTTACAAATCTTTCCTTGGTGAGCGCGGTGTGCGGCTCTCGGGCGGCCAGCGCCAGCGCATTGCCATCGCGCGCGCGCTACTCAAAAACCCGCCGTTGTTGTTGCTCGATGAAGCCACCAGCGCGCTTGATGCAGAATCAGAACGCCTGGTGCAGGGTGCGCTGGAGGCCGCGATGGCGGGGCGTACCACGCTGGTCATCGCGCACCGCCTCGCCACGGTGCAAAAGGCGGATCGCATTATTGTGCTCGATGAAGGCCGGTTGGTTGAAACTGGAACGCATGCGTCACTGGTTGCGCAAGGCGGCATCTATGCCAATCTCGCGGCGCTGCAATTTCATGGCGGAGGGCGTTAGTTTTTTGAGAGAAGATACGAGGCAGGGGATCATCAATCCCGGCAAAAAACAGGAACCTGCAATCGTGGCCTCAGTCGCCGCGAAACCGCGACAGCCGCCGGGCCGGAAAGCGGCGCAAGAAGCAGCTTGATGGATGTGAGTTGCACGCGCGAATAAAATAAAAAAATCAAGCTTATTGAGGCGGTAAACCCCCGGTGTTGCTGGCGGTATCCGCCGCCCGTCAACTCGCCGCGCGGGGCGATGCCAACGGGGATGTCGTATAGCCGGGTAATATGGCGAGGGCAACATAAATCAATGCTGGGGGAAAATGAATCGATTCGCCAATCTGCGTTGCGCAATTTCTTTTGTGGGACTGAGTTTGCTCAGTCCCATTGCAATGGCGGCCGAAATGACCTTTCAAATAACCAATGACACCGAGCGGGCGTTGAATTTGAAATTTTTTTCGCGCGCTGAGTCTCGCCAGGAATGGCCATCCAAAACAAAAGCGTTCTCGGTCAGGCCGGAATTTGCGGCGCAACAGATAAAGATCAATTGTGAGGAAGGTGAGCAAATTTGTTGGGGTGCATGGATGACGGTGCAGAGCGTGTCGGGCGAAATTGTCGGCCCAAGCGGGCAGCGCGCGACGCGCACAAGCAAATTCAGTACGGGTGCCGGTGAGCGCGGCTTGCGAACTTGTGAGCGTTGTTGTCACATTTGTATGGATGGCGCGATGACACCCGTGAAAACCTTGCGCGACCCACAACCGGGAGCGAAATAATCAGTATCAGATCAAAGCACTTTCTACCCGTGCGAGGGGGGGGATGTATAGCAGCGCTAAGCCCCTCCATTACACGCGCTTACCTATTTTTATCGGAACGATTATCATCATTGCACGAGCCCTCCAATTGCGAAGAAATCCGATTCAGGCTTATGCCCAATACACATTTATACATTTCAGGAGATCAACATGAAGAAATTTACTGCGCTATTGTCTGCACTGATGTTTGCCAGTTTCACAGCGTTTGCGTTTCACTGCCCGGCCGACATGAAGAAGATCGACGAGGCGCTTGCCAAGAATCCAAAGCTGAGTGAAGTTCAGATGACCGAGGTAAAGAAACTGCGTGCCGACGGTGAGGCATTTCACAAGGCCGGCAAGCATCAGGATTCGGTCGATATGCTCGCCAAGGCGATGAAGATTCTGGGTATCTAAGGCTGATTTCCTGATTAGTCGCACGAACAATCGATTACCGGAGCGTCGGGCAATTTCATTGTGAAATAAATAAACTCATGCACTGGCGAGGCTTTCAGGCATAAATCGCGGATTCAGGTACGAGTCCCGACACTTCATGGCGATCAGTAAATGGGGTGAGGAGACGAACAGCGATACCCTTTTGCTTCTGACACGAAAGGATACTGCTATGAGCCGTTCGCCCCTCACCTTGGAAGAACGTTACCTGATTCACACCAGTTTTGTTGGCGGGCTGGGGTTCGCCGAGATTGCCAACCAACTGCGCCGGCATCGTTCGGTCATTTACGACGAGTACCATCGAGGTCGCGTCGAATTGCAGACAGGGAACGACGATTTGGGCTTGCTCAATGTGCATGATGGCGGGTGCTTGGGGGGCAATAAAATTTCCGCCGATTGATCGGAGGCGGAACGCGCCTGCATTCTCACATGACTGCCGACTTCGGCGCGCGGTAACACGCAGCATCACGACTTGATTGGGGGCACATTGAAACCGCACGAATCGATTCCGCTGGCATTCACCAAATACGCGCCTGCAAAAATGTTATCGCGTGCAAAGGCGTTCCATACCCAGATGAAGCAGCGCCGCTCCGTGCGCGAATTTGCAGCGTCACCGGTGCCCATTGAGATTATCGAAACATGCCTGCGCACGGCGGGCACAGCGCCGTCGGGGGCAAATCAGCAACCGTGGCGTTTTGTCGTGGTCAGCGATGCCGTGGTGAAAGCGCGTATTCGCGTGGCAGCAGAAGCCGAGGAGCGC
>JAYURJ010000211.1:0-3361 GCA_043756275.1 Betaproteobacteria bacterium
TGGCTAACCCCCGCGCCAACGCTGACAACATCGCCTGACACCTCAGCGCCGGGAGAAAACGGCAGCGGCGGCTGAATCTGATACTTTTTCTGGATGATCAGCACGTCGGGGAAATTCACACCCGCAGCCCGAACACGAATTTTGACTTCACCTGCGGCGGGTTCGCGCGAAGCGACTTCTTCAAGCACCAATGTTTCAGGGCCTCCCCAAGCCTTGCAGAGAATTGCTTTCATGCTTTGTCGTGCCTTCGCTTATATGGAGTGGCGAAACCTTAGCACAGGCATGGGCATGCAATTTCGCTACGAGAATTTATTAATGCAACTGCATTACTACTTGGCGCCCAGCGACTACTGCACGCCCTCATCCAGAAAGATGCCGTGCGGCAGTGACACCGTGTCGATTCCCTCTTCACTCAACGCGACTGCCTCGTCGGGAGAGACGCGGCCACGGATGTTGCGGTGGCTTTCTTCACCGTAATGCATGCGCCGCGCGGTTTCGGCAAATTGCTTGCCGACGTTGTCGGTATTGGCACGAACGAATGCCTTGAACTGTTGCAGCATGTGTTCCTGCAGGCCGGGCATCATTGAAGCAGGCATCACTTCCTGTGGACCGCTTGGCTGCGGCACGGACGGTGCCACGTCGGACGCACCCATATTGAGTCTGGGTGCTGAAAGCTGCTTGGTGATGCGTGTGTCACCGCAATGCGGGCACTCCACCATCACGCTCTGCGCCTGACGGTCAAAATCATCGGCCGAGCGAAACCACCCATCGAATTCGTGGCCGTGTGAGCAGGAAAGGTTATAGACAATCATCGACTTCTTTGCGTCCATTCAATAAAACATATTAAAAACTTGGGGGCTGCGCGCGTGTTTTCAAGTTGCCGGCTGGTAGCGATCTTGAAGGTGTTGCGCATTTAACGGACAAAGGGCCAAAAAGATTACTTAAAAGTATCGACGTAGCGCTTGCGTAACTCGTTTTTCTGCACTTTACCCATCGCATTGCGTGGCAAATCGTCGACCAAAAATACGCGCTTGGGTAATTTGAACGCGGCAAGCTTGCCTTTAATGGCACTCATCACATCGGCTTCAACGAGTGTGGCATAAGTTTTTTTTACGATCACCGCTGCGACCGCTTCACCAAAATCCGGATGCGGCAACCCGATAACAGCGCTTTCCGCCACGCCAGCGATTTCATCGAGCAACAATTCGATTTCTTTCGGGTACACATTGTAGCCGCCGGAGATCACCAGATCCTTGGAGCGCCCGACGATGGTGACATAACCATCGGCCTCAATCTTGCCCACATCGCCGGTTTTGAAATAGCCGTCGGCGGTGAACTCTTCCTTGTTTTTATCGGGCATCTGCCAATAGCCCGCCAGCACGTTGTCGCCCTTCACCTGCAAGCCGCCGATGTCACCGCACACACAGGCACGGCCTTCGTCATCGACCACGCGCACCGCGATGCCCGGCAGGGGCAACCCCACCGTGCCGCCGCGCCGCTCGCCGATCAGCGGGTTTGAGGTAATCATGCCGGTTTCGGTCATGCCATAACGTTCCAGAATCGTGTGCCCCGTGCGCTCACGAAAGGCGTGGAAAGTCTCGGCCAGCAATGGCGCGGAGCCGGACACAAACAAGCGGATCTGCACGCAGCAATCTTTGGAGAATGTCGGTTCAGCGAGCAGCCTCACATACATCGTCGGCACGCCCATAAACACACTCGCGCGCGGCAGCGCAGCAATAGTGGCCTCGGCATCGAACTTCGAATGAAACAGCATTTTGCTGCCGTTAAGCAGCGCGGTATGGCACGCCACAAATAGCCCGTGCACATGAAAAATCGGTAGCGTATGCAGCAGTACATCGCCGGGTTTAAAGCCCCAATAAGTGTGCAACGTGAGCGCATTCGAGGACAGATTGCGATGCGTGATCATGGCACCCTTGCTGCGGCCAGTCGTGCCGGAGGTATAAAGAATGGTCGCCAGATCGTTATCGGCCAGATTGGCAATCTCCAGCATGGGCGCGGCGTTCACGGCATTTTCGTGCCAGGAGCCGCACCAGTGCTTGAGTCTGTCTGAATTATCGCCTAAAGCTTCGGTGAGCGTGAATTGATGCGCGATGCCATGTTTATGGCAAAGCGCGCGCATCCAGGTCTCACTTTTCGGCTGATGCACCACCACTTTCGGCGTGGCATCGCCAAGAAAATAATCGACTTCACCTTCCTGGTAGGCGCTGTTGAGCGGCAGAAACACCGCCCCTGATTGCAAGCACGCAAGGTACAAAAACAATGCCTCAGGCGATTTCTCGACCTGCACCGCAATGCGGTCGCCCGGCACCACGCCAAGCGCACGGATAAAGCCCGCATACCGTGCCGTCGTCGTTTCAAGCTCGGCATAAGAATAGCTGCTCCCCGTTGCCGTTTCGAGCGCTGTTTGCGAACGATCCTCAGGAAATCGAGATTGGAGCAGCGCGTAAAGATTTGCATTCATCCTAAACAATCCCCAGTTTCAATTCGCGATCGGCCACCCGTGCGACGTGGTAATCATTGAATTCATGTTTCTGTAATGCGGCATCGCCAAGAATACTGGCAATCGCCCTGCCTGGCAGCAATTGAATTTCTGTGCCGTATAGCATCGTGACCTGCGCCACGGGCGCGCACAAGGCCACGTAAACACCGCCGCCGAGCTTGCCCAGCACGATGGTTTCGATGTGCGTGCCAGCCTGCGACAACGCCTGCAATGCTGATGCGAGATCGGCCAGATAGGCCGAAAGCATGATGCGTTCATCATCGATGGACGTAGAGTGCGAATCGCAATCAACCAGCATATGCAGCGTCGCAGGTTTACTTCCGCCACCGGAATTTGGGGAACGCATTTTCCACAACACATCCGCCTGTGCCCACGCGCGCTCAGCACCCAGCATTTTGCCACCAACAAAACCTGCCAACCCTACCGCGTGGCCATCATGCACCGCCTCGCCGGACAACACGCCGTTGTGCTCACTCAAGCGGTAACCTTCCGGATAGAGCTTGGCCAAATCTTTGCGCTCGATTTTTTCCGGGTTGGTCGTACTTTTGATCGTCTTCAATTGCGTCAATCTTGCGCCAAGCACGATATGCCGCTCGACAAGTGCATTGGCGGCAGACTCGGGCGATGCTATTAAGGCAGGATCGGTGGCCATTGCCATGACATCAGCACTGCCAAGTTTGGCTCTTGCCTCACCGCTGATCGCTGCCATCGACATTGCCAAAAAAATATGATCGAGCGCAGAAATTCCTGCTGCCTGCGCGAGGATCGAGGGGCCCGACATCGCCAGCCGCGTATTTTGCGAATACACGCGCAGCCCGGCAAGTGCTGCGAGCATGGAGG
>JAYURJ010000212.1:0-9458 GCA_043756275.1 Betaproteobacteria bacterium
TTGCCATCATCACCGGAGAGCTGCCAACGCCATTCGAGCTTTGCATCCTGGAAGATGTGAAATTGCATCGTGTGGTCCTTTTGGTTGGTGGTGAAAAAATCTTTGCTAATTCTTGTCTCCCAGGATTTAGTCCGGAGAGACAGTTCTATCTATTGGCAAGCCTCGCATTCCGGGTTGTCGATCGAGCAGAATTTGTTACCTTCCGCAGCGCCCTCACCCATGCCAGCGTCACCCGTATACACAGCGCTTGCGCCCATGCCGGCCATGCCGCCGCTCACCGGCACCGCGTTCAATTCGCCACCGCGACCGGTTGATTTCTCAGCCGATGTTGCGGCCATGGTGCGCAGGTAATAGGTGGTTTTGAGGCCACGCAACCACGCGAGTTTGTAGGTGTCATCGAGCTTCTTGCCCGATGCGCCCGCCATGTAGATATTGAGCGATTGCGCCTGATCAATCCACTTTTGGCGGCGCGATGCGGCTTCGATCACCCACGAGGTATCGACTTCAAATGCGGTCGCGTAAAGATCACGCAACTCCTGCGGGATGCGATCAATCTTGCCGAGCGAGCCGTCGAAATGCTTGATGTCAGCCACCATCACGACATCCCACAAGCCGCGCGATTTCAGGTCACGCACGAGGTAATCGTTCACCACCGTGAATTCGCCGGAGAGGTTGGATTTCACAAACAGGTTTTGGTACGTTGGCTCGATGCACGCCGAGACACCGATGATGTTCGAGATCGTGGCCGTCGGTGCGATGGCGATGCAATTGGAATTGCGCATGCCGAATTCCTTGATGCGGGCACGCAATGGATTCCAATCCATGCTTGATGACATATCAACTTCGACATAACCGCCGCGCTCTTCGCGCAACAGGTTTAGCGAATCCTGCGGCAAGATTCCGCGATCCCACAGCGAACCTTTGTAGGTCGAATATTTGCCGCGTTCCTGCGCTAATTCGGTCGAGGCCCAGTACGCGTAATAGCAAACAGCTTCCATGCTCTTGTCAGCGAACTCCACTGCCGCCTGGGAAGCATATGGCAAACGAATTTCATGCAGGCAATCCTGAAAGCCCATGATGCCGAGGCCGACCGGACGATGCTTGAGATTGGATTCGCGGGCTTTTTTGACCGCGTAATAATTGATGTCGATGACGTTGTCGAGCATGCGCATTGCGGTGCTAATGGTACGTTTCAATTTGGCGTGGTCGACTTCGCGACTTCCCTTGCCATCATCTTTCATGTGCGCGACGAGATTTACCGAGCCCAGATTGCACACCGCGATTTCGGTTTCATTGGTATTGAGCGTGATTTCTGTACAAAGGTTCGACGAATGCACAACGCCGATGTGGTTCTGCGGCGAGCGAATGTTGCATGGGTCCTTGAACGTGATCCAGGGGTGGCCGGTCTCGAACAACATCGAGAGCATTTTGCGCCAGAGGGTCAACGCAGGTACGGTCTTGAACAACTTCATTTCACCGCGTGCAGCCTTGGCTTCGTAGCCGGTGTAGGCTTCTTCGAAGGCTTTGCCGAATTTGTCGTGCAGATCGGGGCAATTCGATGGCGAGAACAGGGTCCAGTTGCCCGCTTCCATCACGCGGCGCATAAAGAGATCGGGAATCCAGTTGGCGGTGTTCATGTCGTGCGTACGGCGACGGTCGTCGCCGGTGTTCTTTCGGAGCTCCAGGAACTCTTCAATATCGAGGTGCCACGTTTCCAGATAGGCGCATACCGCACCCTTGCGCTTGCCGCCTTGGTTTACGGCCACTGCGGTGTCATTCACCACTTTCAGGAACGGCACCACGCCTTGCGATTTGCCGTTGGTGCCCTTGATGTGCGAGCCGAGTGCCCGCACCGGCGTCCAGTCGTTGCCGAGACCACCGGCGAACTTGGAGAGCAATGCGTTTTCTTTTAGTGCCTCGTAGATACCATCGAGATCGTCTGCCACCGTGGTGAGATAGCAGCTTGACAGTTGTGAGCGACGCGTGCCTGAGTTGAACAGTGTCGGTGTCGATGACATGAAATCGAACGAAGAAAGCAAATTGTAGAACTCAATGGCGCGCGCTTCGCGATCCACTTCGTTCAACGCCAGCCCCATCGCGACACGCATATAAAACGCCTGCGGCAGTTCGATACGGACTTCGTCCAGATGAATGAAGTAACGGTCGTACAGCGTTTGCAAACCGAGATACGTGAATTGGTTGTCACGCTCTGATTTCAGAGCCGAGCCAAGCAGCTTCAAGTCGTACTGTGCCATACGTTCATCGAGCAATTCGGCTTCGATGCCGCGTTTGATGAAGCCCGGGAAATAGTCCTGATAGCGCGCCGCCATCTCAGACGGCATCACTTCTTCGCCGAGGATTTCCTTGCGAATTGAATGCATCAACAACCGCGATGACACCTTGGTATAGGCGGGATCTTTTTCGATCAACGCGCGCGCGGCCATGGTGGCTGCTTTGAACACTTCTTCCAGAGGCACGCCGTCGTATAGATCACGAAGGGTGGCATCAAGAATTTGTTTTGGGTTCACGAACTCGCCAAGGCCATCGCAGGCGGATTCGATGAGTGCTGAAAGTGCGGCGACATCAAGCGGGCGATGCCCACCGTTGACGGTAACGTTGATGCCGATGTCGTCGCCCGCTGTTTCAAGCGTGGCAGCTTTTGCGCGCTCTTCTGCGCGTTCCTGCGTGCGCTTTTCGCGATAGAGCACGTAAGAGCGTGCGACTTCGTGCGCGCCGCCGCGCATGAGAGCGAGTTCAACCTGATCTTGCACTTCTTCAATATGAAAAGTGCCGCCGGAAGGCTTGTGACGCAGCAGCGCATTGACCACGGCAGCAGTCAATTGCTGCACCATATCGCGCATGCGCGCGCTGGCTGCTTCGTGGCCGCCATTGACTGCAAGGAAAGCCTTGGTCAGGGCGATGGCAATTTTGTCCGGCTGAAACGGTGCGACAGAACCATTGCGACGAATGATCTTGTAATCGGCATAGCGGGATTCAGCGTTTGTACTGCTCGCTGCGGGGTTTGCGGAAAGAGGAAAAGCTGTATTCGCCGGATTGAGATCAGATGCGACGCGCATATTAGGGGCTCCTGTAAATTTTTTTGTATTAATTTCAACTACTTATTCGTACAGAACCCAAGAGCGTGTAGTTTTTTCTGGCGGCTGGAGCCTATTGATTGCGGCAGCCAAACACGGGTTATCCACAACTAATCCACCGTGCGTCCCAACCTTATGCGGTAAATTGGGAACAGAATTATCCACAAGCCACACAACATCTAGTGTCTGCTTGATCAAGACAGCACTATATCGTGCGCTTTCTTGAAATTGCAACAGGAATTTATTTGATCTAAATTCAGTTGTAAAAACAACATGTTAAAGCGCTAAAAACACTCCCAAAAATGGGTGTGACTTAAAGTGATTCCTGAAGTTTGGAAAAGCTCAATAAGTACGCGCTTTTCAGGGCAAAAACTGCTGGAAACCCGCGCCAAATAAGGCGTTTAGCGATTAGGGCCGGGGGGATTTCTGCACTTTTTTGTCGGCCATGGCGGTTTTCCGGTCCATTTCACGATTTTGATTACCCAAAACCGCCTGATTTACAGTCCCGCGCGGAGATGGCCGCGGTGAAAACCGAGCATCACTCAATGCCCAGCCGGTCAAGCCGGTAGCGCAGGCTTCTGAACGAAATGCCCAATACTTTCGCTGCGGCTGTCTTGTTGTATTTGGTCTGTTCCAGCGCTTTGACGATCTGTTCGCGTTCGAGTTGGTCCAGATATTCATGCAACGGAAGCGTGCGATTCCCGGAAAAACTACCACCACCGCTGCCAGTGAAGCCTGGCTCTTCGGTCAAATGCAAATCGGCTGCTGTGATATTTTGGCCGTCGCACAACGCCAGCGCGCGTTCAAGGATATTCTCGAGTTCGCGCACATTGCCCGGGTAGTCATAGTTGATCAACGCCTGCATGGCTTCTGCGCTCAATTGCGGAAGCGGCGTCCCGGATTGGCCGGCCATGCGCTCGAGTAGCTCCGACACCATCAGCGGAATGTCCTCGGGAATTTCACGCAGGCCGGGCATCTTGAGTTCAATGACATTTAGGCGGTAATACAAATCCTGACGAAATTCGCCCGCCGCGACTTTGTCGGCAAGGTTTTTGTGAGTGGCCGAAATGATCCGAAAATCCACCGCGACTTCAGCCGTGTCGCCAAGCTTGCGAACCTTTTTTTCCTGAATCACCCGCAACAATTTGACCTGCATCGCGAGCGGCAAATCGCCAACTTCATCGAGAAACAACGTGCCACCGACGGCGGCATGCAGAAAACCATCCTTGTCGGCGTCAGCTCCCGTGAACGCACCTTTTCGATAGCCAAAAAATTCGCTCTCCATCAGGTTCTCGGGAATGGCGCCGCAATTGACGGGCACAAACGGCGCATCACGACGCGAGGAGTCGGCGTGGATCATGCGTGCGGCGACTTCCTTGCCAGTGCCGGATTCACCGGCAATATGCACGGGGGCCTGACTGCGGGCAAGCTTGCCGATCATCTCGCGCGCCTTGGCGATAGGTGCCGAATCGCCGAGCAGGCGTCGTGTGTCGCCAAGGACCACAGATTCCACTGATGCAACACCACCCTGTTTGCGACGCTCCGGCGCTTCCGTACGCTTCGGTGTCAACGAAGGCAGGCTCAGTGCTGCGGTGACGACTTCGCGCAATTGCTTTAACTGGATCGGTTTGGAAATGTAATCGAACGCGCCGGCCTTCAATGCGGCTACGGCATTATCGGTGCTGCCAAAGGCCGTAATCACCGCCACAGGTGTATTGCCGTAATGCTTTGCGATGTGCGTGAGAACCATCAATCCATCGCCATCCGGCAGCCGCATGTCGGTCAGGCACAAGTCGTAGGTGCGTTCCTTCAGACGGGCGATTGCTTCCTCACATCCCTGCGCTGTAGTCGCCTCAATGCCCATGCGCATCAGCGTGAGCACCAGGAGTTCGCGAATGTCGGCCTCGTCATCGACGATCAAGACATGATTGGTTTTCATGAGCTAGATTTTTCCCCTTTAACGGTGAGACGAAAACACGTCCCATCCAACTGCGCGGCGTCGGCCCGTCCCTTGAGCGCCGCTGCCACATATTCAAGTCGCGCGCCGTTGACTTCGGCAAGCTCGCGCGCGATGTACAGCCCCAACCCGGTGCCACTTGCATCGGTGGTAAAAAATGGTTCAAATAAATGCGCATGCGCCTCGACTGACACGCCAGGCCCGTCATCCTTGATCTCCAATAACAGATTATCAGCGTCAGATGCTGCGCGAAGCATGATCGTGACGCTTTGAAATTTGCCCCGGCCATGGCGGCGCGCGTTGCGAACTAGGTTCCACAATATTTGATCAAGATGGCTACGATCAAATATAGGGCGGCGAGTAGTCCGGATGTCGAGCACGAATATCTCTGCCACCGCTTTTTCGTTGGCGCAAAAATCCCGCACGAACTGCTCAAGGTAAGGTTTTGCATCGATCGGTTCTGGATGCGCCCTATCACGACGGTTCAGGTACAGCACTTCCTGCACCATTCGGTCCAGACGGTGCGAATTCTTCTGAATGATCTGCAACAAACGCTGATCCTCCGGGCGACGCTCGCTCTCTTCATTCAGTAGTTCCGCCGCATGGGTAATGCTGGAAAGTGGATTGCGGATTTCATGTGCAATGCTTGCCGTGAGTCGCCCGAGGGCGACGAGCTTCATCTGTTGCGCCTGCGAGCGGATGCGCCCTGCGTCCTCAATAAAAATCACCGTTGGCGAGTTTGTCCCGTTGCCAACGGCAACGAATCGCACCTGATAGTCGCGTTGCGTGCCAGGATCGCGCAGCATCGCGAAAATGCGCTGTGGATCGTCCCGCCAATCGGCAAGCAACTTCGCCAGCGTCGGCGCGACTTCTGCAAGCGTTCGTTCATTTGCCTTCACCAACCCTGCGACCAATGATTCGCTCTGCAAATTATGTTGCCGGATCACACCGTTTTCATCGACAACGACAAAGCCATCCTGCATGTCACGAATAACCAGTTCGTTTATCTGCGCCAGATTGGCCAGATCAACGCCGCGCTCTTCGGCGATTTGCTCGGCACCGCGCGCATATTTGGCGAGCGTGTAGCCTAACCCGGCAATGACGAAGTAGCTGCCTGCGAGCATGCCGCTCTGGAAAAAATCAGCGCCCGATGTTTCCGTATTTAGAAAATGCCACGATTGCTCGAGAAGTATCGCCAGCGCCGCCACGGATGCATGAAAAAATGCGATGCGACCGCGTGCGACCAGCCCGGCTGCCGCCAGGCTGACCAGCAGCAATAAGCCGATACCGCTTCTTACGCCGCCCGAGGCATGCATCAGCAACGTCATTGCGATCACATCGAGCAAGACCTGCCCGGCAAGGTGGTAAGTGGCAGTGGGGAACCGTAAGTACGCTGCCGCCATGGTTGCGGTGGCGGCTAGGAAATAAAGCCCCAGCGTCCACGCCGCCAATTCCGGTGCCTGCGGACTTAAGACCTGAAAACGCTGAAAGCCCCAGTACATCAATGCCAGAATGACCGCGATGACAACGCGATACCTTGAGAACACGGCCAGAAGATGCCAGACGGTATCCACCGAGGGACGCTGTGGGTATGCTTTTGATGGCGCAACAACCCCACCGCCTGTATCGGTGCTCCGGGACGCGACGACGGAAGGAGCCGCGCTCATGGCAACCAGATTACGCGCGATGCAAGCAATGCGCGGGATCGTGGCAACTCACATTGCCATCGAGCATCATGCTTTCAGATTCGGGCATCAAGACACCGCATCGATGGCACTTGACCATTGTTTCCGGTAAGTTCGTTGAAGCCTGTGATCCACTTGCACTTCGGGCGGAAGTCTTGCCAGGTTTTTTACCCAGGCCTTTGAACAAAACCCAGACGATCACCGCAATGATCAACAGAAAGATTATTTTTCCCATTGCCGCCGACTATTTGTGGGTTGTTTGTAAAGCTTTAGGAGCTTCTGATCAAGTCTAATTTGAATGTGGTTCGACAAGCTCACCACGAACGGAATCAATAAGTGTCCGTTCGTCCTGAACCCGTCGAAGGACTTGATCAGAGGTTCCTTCATTCGCATGGCGCTATCTTATCGCAGATAAGAATTGGATTGGCCCTGCAATGGCAGCGCGGCGCTACTTCTCGACGAATGCGCGCTCGATCACAAAGTGGCCCGGCGATTCCATATGTCCTTCGTGATAACCGCGTTTGAGCAGCAACTCTTTTGTATCCTTGAGCATTTCCGGGCTGCCGCAGATCATCACGCGATCTCGCTCAATATCCAACGGCGGCAGACCAATATCGGCGGGCAGCTTGCCGGTATCCATCAATGTGGTGACGCGCCCCTGATGCCGAAATGATTCGCGCGTGACGGTTGGGTAATAGACCAGTTTGCTTTTGACCTGCTCGCCAAAAAATTCATTATTTGGTAATTCATCGGTAATAACGTGGTCGTAGGCGAGTTCGGAAACTTCACGGCAACCGTGCACGAGCACCACTTTTTCAAATCGGTCGTACGTTTCCGGGTCTTTGATAACGCTCATGAACGGCGCCAATCCAGTGCCAGTCGACAACATGTAAAGTGTTTTACCGGGCAGCAGGTTTGGCAAAATCAACGTGCCAACGGCCTTGCTATTTACCAGCAGCGTGTCACCAGCCTTCAGGTGTTGCAGCCGCGATGTGAGCGGGCCGTGCGGCACCTTGATGGAGAGAAATTCCATCGTCTCTTCGTAATTTGCGCTCACCATGCTGTACGCACGCAGCAAAGGCTTGCCCTCGACCTCGATGCCGATCATGGTGAATTGGCCATTGAGGAACCGAAACGAAGGGTCACGTGTGGTGGTGAAACTGAATTGGCGATCAGTCCAGTGGTGTACCGAGAGAACACGTTCACGAAAAATAGAGGCCATGGACTTACTTATGAAAAAATAAAATACAAAAAATGCGGCGGTGACCAGTAAACACCAACGTCAAGCGACAAACATAGGCAAATAAAAAGCCGGTTTTCACCGGCCGCGAATTTGTCTGAAATTTGCCAATGATCCGACACAATTGGTCGGGGTGAGAGGATTCGAACCTCCGGCCTCTACGTCCCGAACGTAGCGCTCTACCAGGCTAAGCTACACCCCGCATTACGATCTGTCGGTAAGCGCCAAAATCAATACCGGCGCTCTACAGCGAATACACACAATTGTAGCAGAGCGTCCCGATAAACGGAATCCTTGAGGTGAGCAATCGCGCCCTTGGCGGCCTTCGTTTCACGATGTGCTTGCGCGCGCGCGTAATCGATTGCGCCGGTCATCCGGATCGTGGAAACGACGGTCTCAAGCTCGTCGCGACCACCGTTCTCAATTGCGCGGCGGATCGCAGCCCGCTGGGTTTCGTTGCCATGTTTCAACGCATAAATGAGCGGCAATGTCGGCTTACCTTCGGCAAGATCGTCACCGATATTTTTGCCCGTCTCACCGATGTCACCCGAGTAATCGAGCACATCATCGATCAATTGGAAGGCAGTGCCCAAGTGCATGCCATATTCGGCGAGTGCGGCTTCATCGGTCTCAGACGCGCCTCCCAGAATCGCCCCGACGCGGCAGGCGGCTTCGAATAGTTTTGCCGTCTTAAAGCGCACCACCTTCAAATATTTTTCTTCGTCCGTATCCGGGTCGTGAATATTGAGCAGTTGCAGCACTTCGCCCTCTGAGATCACATTGGTCGCCTCTGCAAGGACTGCCATCACTGGCATCGAGGCCACGCGAACCATCATCTCGAAAGCGCGCGAATAGAGGAAATCCCCCACCAGCACGGCAGCGGCATTGCCGAATTCGGCGTTTGCGGTATTGCGTCCACGCCGGAGGCTCGATTCATCGACCACGTCGTCGTGAAGCAGCGTTGCGGTATGGATGAACTCAATGACGGCGGCGATTTCCTGGAGGTTGGCTTTGTCGGCATTAAAGTGATTGCCAGCCAGCAAAACCAGTGTAGGCCGAAGCCGTTTTCCGCCCGATTCAATGATGTAGTGCGATATTTGGTTGATCAGGATAACTTCCGATGCCAACCGCGCACCAATGACTGCATCGACAGCGGTGAGGTCGGCTGTAATTTCGCCTCGGATGGCGTCAAGACTGATCGGGTGATGCGACAGATTCATGAAAATGGACTGGATTGGCGAAGGAATACCGGCTGACCAACGGAAAGCCAGCCTAAACCCCTGTTTCAATGAGTGAAAATAAGCGAATAACAACTTAAAACGGTTTGACGGTTGCGCCAAAGGCCAGTATCATAGCGGGTTCCGTCGATGATCGATGGGAATTTAACGTTATTTATTGGAGTTTAACCATGTATGCGGTCATAAAAACCGGCGGGAAGCAGTATCGCGTCCAGGCTGGTGAAAAACTTAAAATAGAACAGA
>JAYURJ010000213.1:0-9453 GCA_043756275.1 Betaproteobacteria bacterium
CGCCGATCTATTCCCTCACGGGATGCGCATCCTTGCTTTGGGCGGTCTGCGGCGTTGCAAATCCTCGCCATAGCGGTGCGCAGCCTGCCCCGGCAGGCATTAAGCCGGGGGCTCCGGCGAGTTTGGCAAACCCGGCCTTGCAGCCCATCCCAAACCAAGGCGCGCGCCCTCGCGGGGAATAAATCGGCGCTTCCCTAAAGCGCGGCGGTCTCGGTTTTAGCGACCGGAAAAGTCGCGATGAGTGTGGTGCCGCGCCCGGCATCGCCGCGGATATCAAAAGTGCCTTCCAGCGCGACCATGCGTTCGCGCATGCCGAGCAGACCGTGTGACATGGAACGATGCTGTTTGGTGGCCTCAAGGCCAACGCCATCATCGGCGAGAATAAGTTTCCATTGCTCGCCATCGCTCGTCAATGTGATGGCCACCCGTTCCGCCTTGGCGTACTTCATGACGTTCGTCAACGCTTCCTGGCAGACGCGATAGAGCGCCGTGGATTGTGCTGACGAAAGATTCATCTCGCCGTCGGGCAGCGAAACTTCGCACCGCACGTTGCAGCGTTCACAAAACTGTTCGATCATTGCCCGCAATGCGGCCTCGAAGCCCAGATTGTCGAGCAATGTCGGACGCAGATCCTCGATCAGTCGCCGCGTGAACTGAATGGCGCTGTCGATGGAGGCGTGTGCGCGTTGCAGGCGGGCGACCGATTTCTCGTCACTGCGCTTGGCGGCTGCGTCGCGCCCCATGACGATGTCCATTTTGACGGCCGAAAGAGTGCCGCCCAATTCGTCGTGCAATTCGCGGGCGATGGTGCGGCGTTCATCTTCCTGAACGCGCAGCAAATACGCCGTTAGCGCACGCAATTCGGCCGCACGTTGCGCGACCTCAGAGGCCAGCACCACGGCCAGCCCATCGAGCCGCACCACCTCGGCGCGCTTGTTGGCCATCTCGCGCATGATGGTCATGGCACCGGCCAATAACAATAGCGCATTGATACCAAAAATGGCCGCAAACCCCCAGCGAATGCCCAGCAGGAGATCGTCTCGCTGCTTTAGCCATCCCTGCCGCACTTGGTCTTGCTGACCCATAAAGCGCGCCATTTCCTGGTCAATTGCATCCATCAATTTCTTGCCCTGATCGCTCATCACGATCTCGCGTGCGGCATCGGTTTGTCCCATTTGGTGGACGGCAACGGTTTTATTCAAGTCAGCTATTTTTTCCAGCGTGATCGTGTGTATCCGGGCGAGCTGTTGCTGCTGGGCCGGATTTTCCTTGAGCGCATCGCGCAAAGTCGCAAATTTGGACGTGATCTGCCCCTCATTCTCATTCATGGGCTTGAGGTAATCCTTGTTCCCGGTATACAGAAATCCGCGCTGTGCGCTCTCGGATTCGTACAACATTGACTGCACGGTCTGAGCATCGAACATCACGGTACGCGATTGAACGGCCCGATCGCGCGCCACCACAAATTTTTCGATCCCGCTATCCACCGATAGCAGTGCGCCAAGATTAATCAATAACGCCAGCGCCAACATCCCCAGACCCAGACGCGAAAGCAGGGTGTCGTAAATGGACTCAAGCAGACGAATGGGTAATAGCGGGCGCATTATTGAGGGATGTTGGGTTGGAGAGGCTTGATGTGGCGCTGCGGATCTGGCCCTAGCAATGTCACACGGGAAAAATCAGAAAAACAGCCAGAGAAACTCAACCGGGCAAATTTCCATGCACATTTTATTATTTTCACTATAGCACCACACAATTTGCAGCATCGCCCAGTGTAAGAGGGAGTGCGGTGTGCAGGCCTCGGACGCGCGCCCAATGGTCTGTCAGACAAACGCTGACAACCAATCGACCGATGCCACGTCGGAAAACGTCCTACGTAAAGTCGCAGCCTTGTCTGATGACGCGTCCGCTGCCCGATCCTTAAGATGCAACAACGATTGAGAAACGGCGCGGGCTGGACAACAACATCGCAACACCGCATCGCGATCAAATTCAACGCACACCATCAACGCACACTAATCAGGGACGATCAACCAATGAGACACCTCGCTGTTCTTTTCGCCAGTATTTCGCTCCTCGCCGCAGTGTGTGGGTTTGGCTTGAACGTGATCCCGATAATTGCCCAATGCGGAAAAATCGCGACAGGGATCGCGCTGCTCGGATTCGCCGTCACCGCCGCCGCATATGTGCTCGATGAATTGATTCCGCCACTGGCCTTTGATGCGAGCGACATCCATGTGTAGAACCGGACACTGACCAACACACCGGTTTCTTGATTACCGCGCTGCCTATGTGATGCATGAACTCTTTCCGTCGGTTGCGTTCAACATCAACGACATTCAGTCTTAAACCCAATGATGCTCACGTTGTCAAATTTTTACGGGTATTAAGTGAACAGCATTGGCCTCAAACACGACAACCAATTCATCAGGGAAATAATATGATTCGCATGGATTATCAGGTTGAACTCCAGTACGACGCGCTGGGCCATAGCGACTTCGTGCTCAATATCTGCCCGGCGCGGACGCGCTCACAGCGGGTGCTCGATGAAACGCTCGTGGTCGAAGGTGCAACACCGACGGGAACGTTTACCGATCCTGTTACCGCTAATCGCATCAGCCGTTTGTACACTGACGGTGGACCGCTGATGGTGAGATACGCGGCCAGCGTTGAGATTGATCACGTTGTCGTTGATCCAGCGACGATAGAGGAGCGATCAATTCGCAGCCTGCCTTCGGATGTCATCCAGTATATTTTGCCCAGCCGCTACTGCCCGTCGGACAAAATGCGCAGCTTGGCTACTGCGATGTTCGGCAATATGGCATCGGGCTATGCGCGGGTCGCCTCAATTTGTGAATGGGTGACGCAGCATGTGCGCTTCAAGCCCGGCGCGTCCGAAGCAACGACATGCGCGATGGATACGTTTGACTCACGCCGCGGTGTTTGCCGTGACTACGCACACCTGATGATCGCCATGTGCCGTGCGCTCAACATTCCGGCGCGCTATGTCACCGGCGTGGATTATGGCGCGGACCCGGCACTGGGCCCAAGCGATTTTCACGCCTATGTGGAAGTGTTTCTCGGCCAGCGCTGGTATCTTTTTGACGCCAGCGGCATGACCCCCGTCATGGGCCTGATTCGTATCGGCACCGGTCGCGATGCAGCAGACGTATCGTTTGCAACCCTGTTTGGCAATGTGCGTTGCATGCGGCCGGTGGTGGCAATCGATCTGGTGTCATCCGATGGGGTCGAACTCGAACCAGCGGCAAGCATGCGAAAAGCCGTCTCCACCGCCGGCGGCAGCGCACCAGCTCAGGTGGTCTTGCCGATGACACAGACACCGGTAGCACCACCATCGGCCATCGCCGGGCCGTGGACATTTCGCCCCGCCTCCAGAGCATTCCACGCACCTCAACCCGGTTGAAAGCAAATCAACATGAACACTAAACAAGTCGCCGTCGTCGCTGCGTTCACAATGCTTGCGGCGGTTTCTGCCGCTTGTACGGATAAATCCGCAGCACCACCAAAGGCGAGCGCGCCGATTGGTTCTGCCGCAGAAAATGACCCGCGCGCCAAGGTGCTGGGGGTCGAACACGTCGGTACCGCAAAGGAAACCGTTGGCACGACATCCTCTGCTAAATCAGATGTCAGTAAGGCCCAACAGGATTCCGCCATGCCGCTCCCGGGTCAGGCCAACGACCATTCGACGCTCTCGCCAAAAGCGACACAAAAAGCGACTCCCCCTAGCACTGGCGGGCCTTCCAAGCCATAAATGCCTGAAAACGCCCGCCAGCGCTGGTGTCTGTAGTTATACTGGCTAAATTAACGGTCTTACCCGCTCTTCAGCGGCGTAATAGTCTGCCACTTTCTGCAGCGCGGCAGGATTGTGCACCGTCAGCTCGCCATTCGAAATCCGATGAAACCCCATTTGCGTCAGACGGCGTAATGTTTTGTTGGTATGCACCAGCGACAGGCCCAGCGCGTCGGCGATGTGTTGTTGGTTTATCGGGAAATTGATCGTGGTACCCCGGGCTTGCCCGACTGCTTTCACCCGCTTGTAAAGCTGTACAAGCAAGGTCGCGACACGTTCGGTCGCATTCCTGCGACCGACGGAGAGCAAATTTTCGTCGAGTGCAGCTTTTTGATTCGCCGCAATCCATGTCACGTCATAGCCCAGTCCCGGGTTGTTCCGGTAAAGATCCCAGAGCCCGTTGCGGTTGAACCGGCATAGCGAAACGGCGGTGATGGCTTCGACCCCATGCGGGGAAACATCAGCCATTTTTTCCTGCAACCCGATGAAGTCGCCAGGCAGCAAAAAATTCAATATTTGGCGGCGACCATCGCTGAGCGTTTTGAACCTGAATGCCCAGCCAGCGAAGAGGGTGTACAAATCCTCGCTCGGTAACCCCTCGCCGATGATCAATGTACCCGCATCGAGTTTAAGCGCGCGCGTTTTGAATTGCTGGATGAACTCAATTTCTGCGTCTGTGTTTTGGGAAAACGCCCCGCTTTTGCGGAGCGCACAGTCACGACATGGCTGATTATTTTCCAAGCGTCCTCCAGCAGATTGGGCAACGCAAACGCGTGCAGGCATTCTAGCGCAGACACCAATATGACCGGTTGACTTGAAATGAAGTATGTCTTTCTACATAGCGCAATCGATCAGATCACGGAATAATCCTGCCTTTCAATGGCCCGGGTGTCAACACCATGGTACAAATTTTTGAGTCCCTGTTCGTCAGTGAAATTTCTGATTTTGCCAAGCCGGGCGAAATCGCAAATATCGTGCGTGTTTCGCGCACCAACAACATCGCCAAGGGGCTGACTGGCGTATTGATGTTTGACGGCGTGCGTTTTTGCCAGCATCTTGAAGGGCCGGAAACAATCGTTCGACAGACATCGGAAAAAATCGCCCTGGATCCGCGCCACACGCGTTTTCAGCAGCTGTACGCAGGGCAGATTGGGGTCGAACGCCGTTTCGAGACATGGCAAGTAGGATTCTTGGCACCAGACGGCCCGAGCCCGCTGCTCGCGTTTGAATCGTTGCAAGGGCCCATCGCCATCAACCATTTGGTGTCGGTTTTTCGCGACCGGCAAAAACACGGCATTCACGTGATGTAACTTAAGTAACGTAAATGTGCGCTGTCGAACAGACGTGTTGACACACCTCCCGCAATATCGCCGCATTGTCACGCCGCTATTGCTTTCTCAAACACGCTGTTAATCCTACTTGCATTTGGGTAACGCGCCGACAAAGTTCGCGCGCCCGGTACGGCGAAGTCTATCCACTTAAATCTAAGGAATCACCATGGCACTATCGAATGCAGTAACGCTGGATAATGGCAGTCGTGTGCACGCACTGCCAAGCTTATATCCAGACAACCCGCAATCTCATTCAAGCGGTGTGTCATGGGGTGCCATAGTCGCAGGTGCCGCCGCCGCCGCTGCGCTGTCCCTTATTTTGTTGATGTTGGGAATTGGTTTGGGCATGTCGTCCATCTCGCCGTGGAAACAAGACGGGATCAGTGCGGCCACCTTGGGCATCTCCACCATTATCTGGATCACGCTGACGCAACTGCTCGCATCCAGCTTGGGCGGCTATCTGGCCGGCCGGCTCAGAACAAAATGGGTGTCGGTTCATGACGACGAAGTTTATTTCCGCGATACCGCACACGGCTTTCTGGCGTGGGCAGTCGCGTCCCTCGTAACGGCTGCGCTATTGACATCGGTGATTGGCTCGATTGTGAGCGGTGGCGTTCAGGCGGGTGCCGCGGCAGTCGGCGGCGCGGCAACCACCGCAGTCGCCGCGACGGCGGGTGGTGCTACAGCGGTTGGGACTGAAATGGCGAAGTCTGACAGCGACGCTGGCCCAATGGGCTACTTCGTTGATTCGCTGTTCAGGAAAGACATGAGTGCTGTTGCCAGCGCTTCTGCCACAGGTGTCGCTACAGGCACGGTTGTAGGCAATGTATCGGCTACGACAACATCGACTGCAGCTTCCACATCCGAAGTGTCCCGCATTTTCATGAGCACCATTCGCACCGGTGTCATGACTGCTGACGATGTTCGCTATGTCGGGCAGTTGGTTGCACAGCGCACCGGGCTCACGCAACAGGAGGCCGAAAAACGCGTCACTGACACCTATGCGCGCATGCAGGCAAAACTGCGTGATGCCGAAGTGGCGGCCAGAGAAGCAGCCGACAAGGCCCGCAAGGCGTCAAGTTATGCAGCGCTGTGGCTCTTTATTTCACTGCTTATTGGTGCTTTTGCAGCCAGCTTGAGTGCCACCTACGGCGGTCGCCAACGCGACGCGTAATTTAACGCCCCCCTCATTTCTTAACCGGAGACAACCATGCGTTCACTATTGCTTCTATTCCTCGGCATTCCCATTCCGATCATTATTTTGATCGCGATTTTCGTCCGCTGAACACGTTCATCCTATCAACAGGGCGATGCCATGGCATCGCCCTGTTGGTTTCGTATTTGCAGGATCGTGTCGCAAGATCGTTCACCGCGATTGAGTTAACCGCCATTTCAGCTTTGGCTCTTGCCGAATTTCATCGCCCCACGGATATTCATTGCGGCGAGGCAGATTTCCAACACGACCAAAGTTTATGTGGTGGCATGCATGCCGCAGAGAATCGCGCCCGCTCAATACGTTGTGACTACGCAATGTTGATTGGCCGGAGCCGATCCGGTTATCAATCAAGCGAAACAGGCTCGTGAAGCAAAAGATCAAATCACAGGCGGATCCATGTCCCGCTCGACATGTTTGTGTTTCTGCAGGGCGGCGACAAATAGTTTCGCGGCCTCAGCGGCATTCTTCGGATCGGTCAAAAGAATCCCCGGGTCGTTGTTGATGAACGGCGTGATGCCCGCAGCGTCGAGCAACTCTCGCGAGTTGCCCAGAGCCAATATGGTTTTGCAATGCCGAAATTGATCCTTCACATACTCCATCGTGTGGCCGTCGCGCGCCAACGCCTTGATGGCATCAACACCCGCAGGCAAGACCAGAGCATCGAACAGCACCGATGGGGAATTCTCCATCGACTTGTTCGCCTCAATTTCAGACCCGTCATCGGTTTTGAATTTACCCACGCGCGGACCGACGAAATGCACAACTGCGCCCGCTTTGGTAATGGCCGCATGCAGCGCCGCAATGGATGCGGCATGTACGCCACCGGCAACCAGCACCGCGACCTGACGGGTGCGAATCCCACACTCTCCTGGAAGTGCGGTCAGAGAAAGCGCAGGCGAAGAAGTTACTTCGGGCGGCGGGGGATTGCCAATGGCTTTAGGCAAGGGCTTCGGCACTTCCATTCCCAAGCCCACTGCGACGCGACCCGCCAACTCCGCTGAGACGTTTGCCAGCGATGCGAGCATGCGTTCGCGGATGGCCTCGACGCCCACTTTGCTCAGTTCAAACCTGAAGGCGGCGATGATGTGTGCTTTTTCGACATCGCTCTGGCTATTGAAAAATAGCGTCGCCTGCAAATAGTGTTCAGCGAATTTTTCCAGCTTGCCTCGCACTTTGTCTTCCTCTACGCTCGCGGGAAACGATACGAATCCTGCGCCGCCCGCCTGAAATGGACAGCCGCCACCGAGCGAATTCGGTTCGTAGGAGACGCGACCGCGATGAAGGGCCTGACGATGCATGCCATCGCGCTGATTGTTGTGGACTGTTGCGATCGGCGAGTTGATCGGGATTTCGTGAAAGTTCGCGCCGCCAAGCCGGGTAATCTGCGTGTCCACATAAGAATGGATGCGCCCGGCAAGCAGCGGATCATTACTGAAGTCGATACCGGGGATGACGTGCGCCGTGCAGTAGGCGACCTGCTCGGTCTCGGCAAAAAAATTATCCGGATTTCGGTTCAAGACCATGCGGCCAACTGGCGTTACCGGCACCAATTCTTCCGGTATCAGTTTTGTCGCATCAAGGATATCGAAACTGAATTCATTGGCTTGCGCTTCAGTGAATATCTGCAAGCCCAATTCCCACTCCGGATAGTCGCCAGACTCAATGGCCTCCCACAAATCGCGCCGATGGTAGTCCGGATCCGCACCAGAAATCTTGACCGCCTCGTCCCAGACCAGGGAATGCGTGCCGAATTTCGGCTTCCAGTGGAATTTGCAGAAAACCGATTCGCCGCCTGCATTGATCAAGCGAAATGTATGAACACCGAAGCCCTGCATCATGCGAAAGCTGCGAGGAATCGCGCGGTCAGACATGACCCACATCAGCATGTGCGTTGACTCCGGCATGAGCGATACGAAATCCCAAAACGTGTCGTGTGCGGAAGCAGCCTGCGGCATGCCGTGGTGCGGCTCTGGTTTCACGGCATGGACAAGATCCGGAAACTTCATCGCGTCCTGAATAAAGAATACGGGCATATTGTTGCCCACCAAATCCCAGTTTCCCTCATCCGTGTAGAACTTGACCGCGAATCCCCGTACATCACGTGCGGTGTCTTTCGAGCCCCGTTCTCCCGCTACTGTTGAGAAGCGCGTGAAGACGGGTGTGATTTTCCCCGCCGCTGAAAACGGAGCGGCCCGTGTATATCTGGACAGCGATTCGTAGGCTTCAAAAAATCCGTGTGCGGCGGAACCGCGCGCATGCACGATCCGCTCAGGGATTCGTTCGTGATCGAAATGGGTGATCTTTTCCCTTAGAATAAAGTCTTCCAGCAGTGTCGGGCCTCGCCGCCCCGCCTTTAGCGAAGACTGGTTATCCGCAACGCGTACCCCTTGATTCGTTGTCAGCACCTGCGCGCCGTCATCCGCCCTCACCCGATCAAGCGAAGCGATCAGTGCATTCTCACCGGCCGGTGCCGGCTCGCCGGTTTTGGCGTTACGGTTCCGTTCGGAATCGGTGCTTGCCGATAGTGCGGGCGTGGCAGACTGCACCGCAATGCCAGGCGCTTTGGTCATGGCATTCTCATGTCCATATTCCGCCGCCTTCATCGCATTGAAGGGGATGGCGCTGGCCATGGCATTTGCCATTTGCGCCTGCGCTGCGCAGATATCATTGCTGCGAAGTGGTGAGGCTGGTTTCGCCCGCTTGTCGCTCGACGCTTTGGAGGTTTTCTCCGACTTCCCCGTTTTACCGGGATTTTTGTGATCGCTCATGGGATGCCTTTCGAGGTGGCGTAGTACTGCAATTAAAAGATGGGTGAGGCAGGCGCTGCGCGGGATGCCGCAGGACGCGGTTGGAACTCCTGATGGCAGGCTCTACGCCACGATTCACCGCGCCATAAAGTCTTTGTGCTTAGGCTGCGATCATGAGTCTCGGCGTGGTTCACCGGGCAAAAATGCCTGATGAGCCGCGCCGACATGGATGCGGATTTGACTAAGGAAACGCCGATCTATTCCCTCACGGGATGCGCATCCTTGCTTTGGGCGGTCTGCGGCGTTGCAAATCCTCGCCATAGCGGTGCGCAGCCTGCCCCGGCAGGC
>JAYURJ010000214.1:0-3341 GCA_043756275.1 Betaproteobacteria bacterium
TACCAGCACCGGCTGGTGTTTGATTTGTACCCAACGCAAGTGGTAGACCCATTGGCGGCGCTGATCGCTGAACGGCTCAAGGACAAACAGCAGACGGACAGCGCCAAACAGGCAGTGGAAAAAGGCTTGGCGAACACCAAAGCCCCGGACAAGCCCCAAGCGGCCGACCCGCTGGGTGACCTGATCGCGCAGACCAACCGAAAATCAACTGCAGGCGCTACCAATTCAGGAGCTGGTATCGCAAATAATTCGAGACTTGAGGGCCAAGATGGCTTAAAGAACAACAGTGCCGGCGACAAGACCGACCGCCTCATCATCATCGCCCTGGATCCCGGCCACGGCGGTGAAGACCCAGGCGCTGTCGGCCCCGGCGGCACGCGCGAGAAAGACGTGGTTTTGAAACTCGCGCACCGCCTGCGTGACCGCATCAACGCGGCGACGGTGAAAAATGGCAGCTCGACGCTGGCAATGCGCGCTTTTTTGACCCGCGACGCGGATTTTTTTGTGCCCCTGCATGTGCGCGTGCAAAAGGCGCGGCGCGTGCAGGCGGACCTCTTCGTGAGCATCCACGCCGACGCCTTTTTCACCCCGCGCCCACAAGGCGCCAGCGTGTTCGCGCTGAGCCAGGGCGGCGCGTCCAGCAGCGCCGCGCGCTGGATGGCCGACAAGGAAAACAAGGCCGATTTGATTGGTGGCCTCAACGTGGGCGCCAAAAAGGATGCGCAGGTGCAGCGCGCGCTGCTGGACATGAGCACCACGGCGCAGATCAACGACAGCCTGAAACTGGGCGGCGCCATGTTGAGTGAAATTGGCCGCGTGGGCAAACTGCACAAACCGCGCGTGGAGCAGGCCGGGTTTGCTGTGCTGAAGGCGCCTGACATTCCCAGTGTGCTGGTAGAGGCCGCCTTCATCAGCAACCCGGAGGAAGAGGCCAAACTGGTCAGCACGGAATACCAGGAGCAACTCGCCGACGCGCTGATGCGCGGCATTGAAGCCTATTTTGCGAAGAACCCGCCACTGGCGCGGAATCGTCAGGTGTAAATCTTTGCGGGAATGGGTGGCGAATTGCGTACAGCGGGTCTGCAAAGGCCTCTAAGGTTTGCTTTGGTTTTTGCTTGAAAGGTAGCGTTGAAAGCGCGTCGCGCTTCTTCGCCGCCTACGGCGAGCGCCTCGGTCAACACGCGTGGCGTGATCTGCCAGGATAGGCCCCATCGGTCTTTGCACCAGCCGCACTCGCTCTCTTCACCAGCATTGCCGACGATTGCGTTCCAGTAGCGGTCGGTTTCTTCCTGATCCTCGGTCGCGATCTGGAAAGAGAACGCCTCGTTGTGCTTGAACATTGGGCCGCCATTGAGGCCGAGGCAGGCTACCCCGGCGACGGTGAACTCCACTGTCAGCACATAGCCCTTCCTGCCGCCTGGATAGTCGCTTGGTGCGTGGTAGACGGCTGTGACTGCACTGTCTGGAAAGGTCTTGGCGTAAAAGTTCGCTGCGGCCTCGGCATCTTTGTCGTACCAAAGGCAAATTGTGTTTTTGATCATGCATCGTTCTTTCACTGGAAGAGGGGAAGCTGTTAATTCGTGTTTGCAACCCGGGACGTCCGCACAGCGAGTCGTGCGATAGACGAGCCACCAAGGCACGAGACAGCCAGCGCGCAGAGAATTTGAACCGGCACCAGTCTCACTTCTCGAGCGTCACGACCCGGGTGAACCCGCCGTAAACCATGCGCTTCATGTCAAACGGCATCTCCATCCCCTCTGGCGGCTTCATGTTGCCGTCGCTCATCATCTTTTTCGCCGCAGCATCGCAGACTTCGCGCGACGGCCACTCCATGAAGGAGAAGACGATCTTCTCGTCCGGCTCGGCCTTCACGGCGCGGCGAAAGTCGGTGACTTTGCCGTCGGGCACATCGTCGCCCCAGGCTTCGACCACGCGCAGCGCGCCGTAGCCCTTGAACATCACCCACGCGTCTTCGGCCAGCTTGCGATAGGCCTCGCGTTTGCCTGCGGGCACCGGGATGATGAAGCCCTGGACGTAGCTATCGCTGGTGTGCTGCCCTTGCTCGACCATCGGTTCGAAGCCGCCGTAGATCATGCGCTTGCCGTCGAACGGCATCGGGTTTTTCGCCGGGTCGAAGCGCTCGTCGGTCTTGCCGAGTTCATCCATGCGCTGCATCACCTTGTCGCGGCTGGCCTTGTCGGGCCATTCGATCCACGAGAACGCCACCGTCTCGTCGTCCGTGGCTAGGACCGCGCCCTGGAAGTCGGTGGTTTTTCCCTTGGGCACGTCGGCCCCCCAGCATTCGACCACGCGGGTTGCGCCGTGCTCGATGAACGCGCTGTCGAAAACGGTGGCGTGGGCGATGAACTTCTGCTTGTTCGCGGTCGGCACCGCGAGGACGAAACCGTCGATGTAGGACATCAGTTGCTCCTTGAAGTCAGTGGTTGATTCAGCCGCGCAGCGCGGCCTCGATCTTCGCGATGTCGATCTTCTTCATCCGCATCATCGCCTCGACCGCGCGCTTGGCCGCAAGCGGATCGGGGCCGGAGATCGCGTCGAGCAGCACGCGTGGAGTGATCTGCCAGGAGAGGCCCCACTCGTCCTTGCACCAGCCGCATTGGCTTTCCTGCCCGCCATTGCTGACGACGGCGTTCCACAAGCGGTCGGTTTCGGCCTGGTCGTCGGTGGCGATCTGAAATGAGAACGCTTCGCTGTGTTTGAACTGCGGCCCGCCGTTGAGCCCGACGCAAGAGATGCCGCAGATGGTGAACTCCACCGTCAGCACGTCGCCCTTCTTGTCGGAGAGATCGTCGCTTGGCGCATGGTGGACGGCAGTGACTGCACTGTCTGGAAAAGTCTCGGCGTAGAACTTGGCAGCAGCCTCGGCATCCTTGTTGTACCAAAGGCAAATCGTGTTTTTGGTAGCTATTGCCTTTTTCGGTTTGTGTGGCGTTGGCTGCTCCACGGTTTGTGTGCCTGGGCGAATTGCTTTCACGGTTTTCTGGGTCATGGTAATTAGTCCTGTATGTACTGAAATCAATAATAAAACATGCCTGTAGCCCACGTCCTATATGCATTAGCAGCTATTATTTGTATATTTTTTGAAAATCTGCGCAACCCTTGACATCACCGCGAGGCCGCTAACGGCCAGTCCCAGAGGGACTTACACCCGCGCCACTTGCTGCGTTCGCGAAGCGACCCGATCGCACAAAGGCAGCCACTTTCTGCCGCCGTTCTTCCATGCCCAGTTGAAGGTCATCGCCTCTAACGCAGATCCCGTTCTTGTGTGGCACCGTCACTTTGCTGTGGCTGGTGTTTCGGTGTGCATGACGCACTTCCAC
>JAYURJ010000215.1:0-9430 GCA_043756275.1 Betaproteobacteria bacterium
TATCCTTTCGTCTCAGAAACAAAAGGGTACCGCGGTTCAGTTCCTCACCCCCTATTTTTCACCCTGAGTTGTCGGGACTCGTACTTGAATCTGCGAAAAGTTCCTGTAAAGCCCATGGATAAACAATCTAGCCTGTTACAGCGGCGCTATGGATGAAACCACTTCCACCGTAGCAACCCCTGCGGCCAGTATCCGTCTCTGTCTGCGCGCGGCCACCCAACCAATAAGTTTTTTTATCGCTCGATAAATGAAGCGCAAAAACAGCAACGCCATGAACACTTCAGCCAGCGTCAGCACAAACGCCGTAAACGCATTCCAGCGCAACCGCCGCGCGTGAAATTTAGCGATTGCACCGTCGCGGGCGATCTCGATGCTGTCGTAAAAAGTTGGAACGACCAGCAACGTAAGAATCGTGGATGTAATCGTGCCGCCAATGATGGCAATGGCCATCGGCCGGTAGAATTCCCCGCCCTCCCCCATGCCGATGGCCACCGGCAACATGCCCGCGATCAGCGCAAATGTGGTCATCAGGATCGGCCGTAAACGCACACGTCCGGCGTGCATCAACGCGTCTTCACGGCTCACACCCTGTGCTTCTTCCTTACGCGCGCAATCGAGTAGCAGAATTGCGTTCTTGGCCACCAGACCCATGAGCATGATGATGCCGATGAAGCTCATCAGGTTCAGTGTACTTTTGGTGAGCAACAACGCCAGCACCACGCCGATAAGACTTAACGGCAGCGACAGCATAATGGGAAGCGGTGCCGTGAACGAACCGAATTGAATCACCAGCGTGAAATACATTAGTCCGATACCCAGCAAAAGCGCGATGCCCATCTCGGTAAACACTTCGCTTTGGTCGCGCGACGCACCACCAAGTTCGAGTCCGTACCCCGCGGGGAAATCGATCTGCTTGGCGATCTTCATTGCGTCCGCCGTTACTTCGCCCGGTGAGCGTCCCTGCGCGTTGGCCGAGACAGCAATCATCCGCTTGCCGTCGGAGTGTTCGATCTGTGCGAGGCCTTTACCCATGGTGACGGTGGCGATCTGGTCAAGCGGCACCATCATATTGCTGCCGGCGACGGCAATGGGGAGACGCTCGATATTGGCCGCGTTGACACGGTCCTCCGGATGCAATCTAACTGCGACGTCGCGCGATTCGCCTGTCGGGTCCACCCAGTCCCCCACCTCGACTCCGGCAAACGCCACGCGCAATGCCTGCGCCGTATCACCAACCGATATGCCGAGCGAATTTGCCAGGCCGCGATTGAGCTCGATCCGTAGTTCGTCTTTCGGATCCTGCTGCGAAAGCCCGACATCGACGGCACCGGGCACCTTGGCCAGTTTCTCCATAAAGTCGCCGGTGATGGCCATGAGTCGGCGCGAATCAGGCCCCGAAAATAGTATCTGTACGGGTTTTTGAGCGCCCATGTTCAGGTCATCAAGCACGGTGTATTCGGCCCCGACAATCTGCAACATGAGTTTGCGCAGATCAACCGCAATCTCGCTGCCGGCGCGCTGCCGCTTGGTGCTTTTCCCGATGTCAACGTAGACACGACCGCCACCGGCATTTACGCTGGTGTTGGTCGCCACGGTTTCAGGCATCGAGCGCGCGAGCGCGGCCGCTTTCTCGACTTTCAAGCGCGCATATTCGAGGCTGGCGCTCGATGGAATGCGCACGTCAATCGCGAGCGCATCGCCATCCGCTTTCGGCAGGAAACTCGAGCCGCCGACGGTGGCCTGCAACACCAGCGCCCCGACGAAAACGATACCTGCGATCGCGGCCATCGAGCGCCGGTGGTGCAGCGCCCACGCGATCACATTCGCATAGCGATTTGCCTGATGATCGAACCAGATATTGAATTTCGACAGCCATAGACTCAAGCCCTTCTTGGGCCGATCCCGGTAACCGATCGGGTCGCCCCAGTAGGCCGACAACATCGGGTCGAGCGTGAACGAAATAAACAGGCTCACTAAAACCGAGGTAGCGACGGTCAGCGCAAAGGGCCGGAACCATTCGCCCGCCATGCCGCCCATAAAGGCCACTGGAATAAATACCGCAATGATCGAGAACGTGGTGGCCGTCACTGCGAGGCCGATTTCGGCGGTGCCGGCACTGGCTGCGGTGCGCCGATCCGCACCCATTTCCATATGGCGGACGATATTTTCACGCACCACGATGGCATCGTCTATCAGCACCCCGATCGCCAGCGAGAGGCCCAGCAAGGTCATAAAGTTAAGCGTAAATCCGCACGCCCACACCGCGATAAATGCGGCGATCACCGAGGTCGGCAGGGCCAGCGCGGTGATTAGCGTCGAACGCCAAGAATTGAGAAACGCGTACACCACAAAAATCGTCAGCACCGCGCCAAAAAGCAACGCCTCGATCACATTAGTCAAACTGCTTTGCGCGTTTTTGCCGCCGTCCTGCGTGACTTCAAGCGTGCTGCCCTTTGGTATTGTCTTATTGATCTCCTCCACAATCTTGCGAATCTTGTTGGCCACAGTGACGGTACTGGCATCGCGCGAGCGGGTCACGGAGATACCGACGTTCGGCAGGCCGTTGCGCAGGCTGAAGCCGGCCAGTTCCGCAAAGCCATCCGCAATGGTCGCGACTTGACCAAGCCGTACCAATTCATTTCCACGACGCTTGAGTACAATCTGCTCGAACTCAGCCGGGGATTCGATACGCCCGACGAGGCGAATGCTTTGCTCATCCAGCGGGCCTTTGACGCGCCCGACTGGCGCGGTGGTGTTCTGCGCGCGCAACGCGGCGACGACCTCGGTCACCGAGACATTGAACTCGCGCAATTTCTCCGCCCGCAACAACACCGAAAGCTCGCGGCGAAGCGAGCCATTGACATTGACCGTCGCGACGCCGTCAATGGCGCGAAATTTGTCGGCAAGCACGTCTTCGGCGAGGCGCGAAATTTCAGCATGCGTTTGTGCCGACGACGACAGCGCCAACTGCATGATCGGCTGTGTGCCCGGATCGATGCGCCGCAGGATGGGTTCGCGCATTTCGATCGGCAGCTTGTGGCGCACCGAGGCAATCGAGTTGCGGATTTCATCGGAGGCTTCGATCATGTTCTTCTTGAAATTGAAGATGATCACGATGCTGGCCGCGCTTTCCCTGGCCGTGGATTTGATTTGATAGACCTGCGAAATACTTTGAAGCGATTTTTCAACACGATTGATGATTTCGCGCTCGACCGTTTCCGGCGATGCGCCCGGATACGGGATATTGACGACGATCACTGGCTGCTCTACATCAGGGTTTTGGTTGACGCGCAAATTCTTCAGCGCCATCAGGCCAAACACCATCAGCATGATGATGATGACGACCGTCGTGACGGGCCGCTTGATACTGAAATCGGATAGGAACATGGCTTATTTCCCTTTGGCTTTCTCGGGCGCGGGGGGCGCGGCGGCGGCAGGCGCTGGCTCGGCTGACGCTGTTGCCGCGCGGGGGGCGTTAATTTCAATAGCTTGTCCATCTTTCAATGTCGCCGCCGGATAGCGAATCACGCTATCTCCCTCAGCCACGCCGCTGACGAGGACAAAATCGCCACTGCGGATATCGCGCTCGCCGATGGTGACTACAGTTTTCTGGAGCTTCTTGTCTTTCAAGCGCCAGACGGATGCCTTGTCGCCATCGCGCACCAGCGCAGTTGCCGCAATCGTGAGGCTGCTTTTGCTTGCAGCCTCAATGCGCCCTTCGGCATAAAGCCCGGCCAGCTTCGGCTGCTTCTCGCCGACAAAATCAACCAACACCTCGACCTGGCGGGTGGTGGCGTTGGCCGAAGGATTGACACGCCTGACCTTGCCGGTAAATTCCTGTTCGCCATAACCATTGACACGAAATCCCACCGGCTGCCCGGCTTTGATGTCGCCAATATTGTCAGCCGACACCATGCCTTCAAAACGCATGCTGGCAGGGTCGATGACCTTAAGCAGCTCCTTGCCGATCTGCGCGGTATCGCCCGCCGACACCTTGCGGTCGCTGACGATGCCATCGAATGGTGCCCGCGCCTCGGTACGCTGCAACTGCTGGCGCGCCTGCACGGCACGTGCCTTCGCACCGGCAAGGTCGCTCTGCGCGTTATTGCGGCGGGTTTCTGCATCCTCAAGCGCCTGCGTGGACACCATGCCAGAGGTGCGCAGTGTTGTCATGCGCTGGAATTGGCGCTCAGCTTGCACGAATGCATGGTCGGCCGAACGTGTCGTTGCCTCGGCTGAGGCGAGACTGTCGCGAATGGAGGTGTCATCAAGCCGCACCAGCAAATCACCGCGCCGCACGGTATCGCCGTTTTCTTTCAACACCTGTAACACCACCGCCGACACTTCAGCACGCAAATCCGCGCGGCGATCAGGCTGTACCGAGCCGGTAATCGATGGCCCCGATGCAAGCGCGTTGCTGCGCACAGTGAGCAGATCCTCTGGTGAAATCAGCAATGGTGCCGTTGCCACCGCGGCAGCCCCGGCTGACTTGCCAGTTTTTTCGGCACCTTTGCCGCATGCGGAAAGGGTGGATGCAATGAACAGGGCAATGATGGTATGGCGCAACATGGCGTAACTTCCAAAATAAAATGTTATTGAAGCACTACAGCCGAAAGCGACAATGGGACAACATCAGGACCTTGGCTGGGGCTGTGCTTGCAGATTCCAACGAGCGGGTTGACATAGCTAAAACCGGCGTTCGCGGGCTGATATTATCCGCTTCCCACGCCCGCCATGTGTCAGATTGTCACCACGCCGTCAGGTCACTGCCAGCCGACGGCAGTTTGCCGTTACGCAGCAGCGTCGGCAACGTTTTTGCGACGATTCGACCGCAAACAGGGACGAACCGCAGAAATATCGGATACGCGAACCGACGGCCCGGCAAACCTCAGGGCATCGATTGACGGGTGTTGACGACAGCCAAAAAGATTTCACGCAGGAAAACGATCAGGCTGCCGATGAACGCAAGCATTGCCATCACAAAAAGCAACCCGACAAATTTGGCGAGATTGACCGACATAAAGGCATCAATGAACGCCACGATGATCAACAGACCCACAAACAGCGCGCAAAACACGGCGAACGCGACGGCAAAATAGATCAGCCGCAAGCGCTGGCGCAGATTGTCGATCTCATCCTTGGCCGGTTTCAGTGCTTCTAGCCCGAGTTCATGTAGCTTGTCCTCAAGCACGCGGATGCGATCAACGATGCGTGCTAGACGATTGGCCAGCACACCCATCAGCGTACCGACGGCCGTGAGCAAAAATACCGGCGCAATGGCTAACGTGATGACGTGGGTAATTTGATTGATGTCGGTTTGCGGAAACATGCGGGGCTTCGGTGTGAGGTGGAGACAAATGCGGAATTAGCGTGCCAGTCAATTATCCAGCGCGCAACCGTGCAATGGTCTCACGATACGGCTTCAGGCCCGCCGCGAGCAAGGCAATGGCCATGAGGCAAGCAATTGTGCCAACGATCAGCATCGACCATTTCAGCGCGAGATCATTGGCGAACACATAGTCGGTAACCAGCGCAACAGCCGTCGGCCCGACGCCAAGGCCGATCAGATTAACGATAAACAAATACACCGCTGCCGTCTGGCCGCGCATCTGGTTGGGCACGATGGCGACAATCGCTGCAGGGGCCGCGCCGAACGGCATACCCAGCGCAAACACGGCCGGCACCATCAGGATGGCCGCGAGCGTGCCTGTGCCTGCCACCAGATAAACGCCACCGATGATGGCGATACAGGACGCAAGGATGCCCACACGCAGCGCCGCATCGGTCTTGCCCTGCTTCAGCCAGCGATCCGTCAGCCAGCCGCCAAACAGAATGCCGAGGCACCCAAACACCATCACGATCAGCCCGTAAATAACGCCGACATCGCCAGCCTTCCAGCCGAACGTACGGATAAAAAAACTCGGCACCCACGCCGCTGTGCCATAGGAGCAAAACGCCAGCATCGCAAAGCCCAAGTTATGGCAAAGCACGGTACGCCGATTGCGCCACAGATGCGCAACCACCTCGCCAAAGGGCACGCTGATGCCCGCACCCACGCCCTTGCGCGCGGGCTCCTTCACCAGCAAAAACGCAAGACTGAACACGATACCGCTGATACCGAGCACGAAGAACACCATCTGCCAAGGACGAACATTACCGACCAGCGGCAGCGTCACCGCGCCCTGCGAGACCGCAAACTGGATCACCAGCCCGCCCACCAAAAAGGCGAGACCTGAGCCGAGATAAATGCCCATCGAATACACGCTGATCGCGGTCGCACGTTTTTCGGGCGGAAAGTAATCGGCGATGATCGAATAGGCTGCAGGTGACAACGTGGCCTCGCCAACACCGACGCCGATGCGGAACAGGAACAACTGCCAATACGAACTCGCCAGCCCGCAAAGTGCTGTCATAAAACTCCACACCACCACGCCGGCCGCAATCAGGCCACGACGATTCCAACTATCGGCGAGTCGCCCAAACGGGATGCCCAGAATCGTATAAAAAATCGCAAACGAAAAACCCATCAGCAGGCTCATCTGCGTATCGCTGATCCCCAGATCGCGCCGGATCGGGCCAACCAGCAGATTAAGTATCTGGCGATCCACAAACGAAAACACGTACGCTACCATCAGAATCGCCACCACCAGCCACGGATAGGCCATCGATTTTGCGTACCCGCTATCGGTTGTATTCATCGACCACTTCTCCTCAAAGAGTTCCGCCGCTATCCGCGCCTGCGCGTGGTGCTTTGTGTTTGGGGAACATCTTAGCGGGAATCGGCGGGATGGGGGTCGGTGCGGGTGCGGGGTGTGGGGTGGGGAGGTGTGGAATTGGGAACCTCTCGAAACCTCCTACCGTTCGCCCTGAGCCCGTCGAAGGGTCGGGTGGGCTGAGTTGAATTAATGACTTGGCGCACTGGTGGTTCGACAGGCCCTCACCCGCTGCCACGAGTTCAGGCGCTCGGCAGCGTCGCGCATGCGCCACGAAACCCTGCCTCACGTTCCACGAACGGACGTAAATGGAAGTTCCCAATTGCCAAACACTAGCACTGGGGCGGTTTTTCAGGTGTTTTATGGCTGGAAGGCGCGCGGGATGGCGGTCTACACTTTGTAGGCTACAAAACCCACATTCCGTTCGCCCCCGGCTTCAAGCATGCCGGGGCAGGCTCTGAGGTATCGAAGGGCTAATTGGGGCACACTAAATCTGCAACTTAGTTCATCCGTGCTTCGATACCTCAGCACGAATGGAAGTTATATGGGGCCCCCTTGGCATCGCTAAAAAATCATACCCGCCGACGCCAGCGTCTGTACCGATTGCAGTGATGGGAGTGCGTTGCTAGACTGTCGTTCATTAACAACGGCTGGCCGAACAATAAAGATTTCATGAGTGCTGGGAAACACGATTCTGTTGTGGCTGCATACGTACACGGCATTTGCGCTGTAGCATTTGATAGCAGGAAAGATTTCCGCATTTTTTCTGGAATGATACGGAGCAACGCGGAATGTTGTGCGGATGCCTTGCTCCGTACATTGCGTTATGCATCTTGAGGGAAATACTTTAAATGTCCGCAGAGAAACCAAAGAGCGCGAAATTTCCTGATCTTCCTTCAGCAAAGGACTTTTGCCTTAGCGTGCCGCTTTACGAACAGTTTGAATACGACAACGAAAAGGATAATCCTTTTTATGCGCTAGAGCAGTTTGAAGGAACTTTGGATTTCCATTGCCCTGAGTGCGGGCAACACAGCGTTTTTACAGTCCGAAAAAACAACTACGCCACACACTCACACTACACCAATTACACCTTCACTTTGGCGTTTAACTGCTCACGAAAAAAATCGCATCAAGCACTTTTTTTATTTAGGGCACATGAAGGCATTCTTCAAAAAATTGGACAGATACCGTCCCTTGCCGAACTCGCCCTACCCGATCTTCGCAAGTATCGCCAAGTCCTTGGGCAAGAAAGGTTCAAGGAGTTAACTCGTGCAATCGGCTTAACCACGCATGGAGTTGGTGTCGGTGCCTTTGTCTACCTTCGCCGCATCTTCGAGTCGCTTATTGAAGGCGCTCACGTAGCAGCGTCGAAGGACGCAGACTGGGACGATGACATTTATAATCGGGCACGCATGGACGAAAAGATTAGTCTCCTCAAATATCATTTGCCAGAATTTCTAGTTCAAAACCGCAGCCTTTATAGCATTCTAAGCGTTGGCGTTCATACTCTTTCAGAGGCGGATTGTCTGGCTGCGTTCCCTGCAGTACGCCTCGCAATCGAGCTGATTCTCGACGATCTTCTTGAGCAGCAAGAAAGACAGGATAAGCTCAAGTCGGCAGCCAAATCACTAGAGGCTCTTAAAGCGTCAGGTGGGCTGGCAGATGCATAATCTGACATTCGAGAGGGACAGGCAACAAGCGGCTTGCCCCTCAATTTTACGTTATGGTGCAAGGATGCCACGTCGAATACACAAATGTCTAACTCATTGATTCAATGTCTGAGCAATCTTTGGCAGTGCGCTCGGGCGGATGACTTGCCGAACTGGTTCGCTCTTGCCTTTACCGCGGTTCTATGGCCGGTCGCGCTTATTGTTTGGCAGCAACGCCGCACCAATGGAGTGGCAGGCTTGGAGGTCCATTTCGCTGACGGTAACATCACCATTGACGCAAAGCCGTTCGCCGCTATCGACATACAGTTCACGAATCACACAGGCGCAGTGGCATACGTCAGTGGCGTTCGCATCGTTGGATTCACTGAAGCCTTCCGGATTCCTATCGAAGCCTCCCGGGATCGCGCCGAAAACTCATATCACCTGAAGTTCATGAACGACAACGGTGACTTCTGTTTGCGCGAAATCACGCTCCAGACAAGCACGATGGCCAAGACCTGCATGCCTACATTTGATCACCTGCCCACCGAATTCTTTGCGCACGCTCCTTCTTGGTTCGCACGAAAGTTCCGAATTAGGAAATACTTCCTTATCCAGTACACAGCAATGGCCGGCACAACGCGCCATTCAGTATCGACGGTCTACTAGGAATGCACCCTAGCTTGGAGGTCAAAATCGCTCCCTTCGGTCGCTGGACGCCGCAGAAGCGCGGCGCCCTTTAGCTTGGTCGTTGGACGGCCCCTGAGGAACCCGTATGACAACGAACCCGGCCCTGCCGCCAGGACAGCGTGAAATCGAGACCTTTCCGCGCTTCGGCTTAACCCCGTTTGCCGTTCGTTTTCCAACGTCCACCGAAACAGCCAACATTTTGATCGGCGGCGACGTTGAAACTTCAATTGAAGTCGGTATCGAGCTCAACCAAATCGCGCGCGTCGTACAATACTCCGACTTTCATTGCGTGACCACATGGACCACCAAAGCACTTCATTGGAGCGGCGTTCGCTTCTCAGACTTCTACCGGCAGATCGTGGTGCCCCTTGCTGGCCC
>JAYURJ010000216.1:0-30286 GCA_043756275.1 Betaproteobacteria bacterium
AGCGTGTGCCGTGTGCCTTCGATATCCAATACTGCGCTGTTTGATGCGGTACTGATGAGGGTCACGCCTTCGGCCTGCTTTTGCCCGACAGATATGGTGCGTGGCGCGGCACCGTTGATCACCACCACCGCCTTGCCGGGGAAAAGCCCGACCACGGTCACATTGGCGGGGTGCGCATTGACGCCAAGCGTCGTCCACAAAACCAAGCCAGCCGCTCGCGCGATGCCTTTACAATGATAATGCCGCATCCCTGCACAAATAAAGCCCGTGAAACCTGTTGCCATTTTTCGTTTTTCTGCTGAGGACGGACCCGGCTATTTTGCCAGCTTTCTGGATCGGCATGCGCTACCTTGGACGCTCTTCAAGTTGGATGAAGGTGCGCCAGTCCCGAATAATCCTGATGATTACGCCGGATTCGTCTTCATGGGCGGGCCGATGAGCGTAAACGACGATTTGCCATGGATCGCTGCCATCGTCAATTTGATTCGCCACGCCGTCACACAAAACCAGCCATGTCTGGGTCATTGTCTAGGTGGCCAACTAATGTCGAAGGCGATGGGCGGCGAAGTGATCAGCAATCGCGTAAAAGAAATTGGGTGGAACAAAGTTCAAGCGGTAGATTCAGCCCTTGCGCGCGCGTGGCTGGGAGAGGATGTTTCGACCATGACAACTTTCCAATGGCATGGCGAAACTTTTTCCATCCCCGCAGGGGCAGAACGCATCCTCACCAGTGATGCCTGCGAGAATCAGGCCTTCGTCATCGGCAACTCTCTCGCGATGCAATGCCACACCGAAATGACACCTGAAATGGTTGAAGACTGGTGTCAGGACTGGGCGGCAGAAAACGCCGATCCAACGCTGACAAGTATTCAAACACCTGAAGAAATGCTGGCCACTACGCCGAACAACATCCCGGCATTGAATCGCCTTGCCGACCGGCTATACGCGAAGTGGCTGGAAGGTGTTTATCCGCAGATAGTCGCGCGGGATTTCAATCGCGAAAATTGTTGAACTGTAGAGGCACTTCGTTGATTTTTTCTTTACACAGCGCAATCGCCTGCTGAAGATCATCGCGCTTGATGCCTTGCACACGCACTGATTCACCCTGAATTGACGCAGTGACTTTGATCTTCGAATCTTTAATCAGCCGCTGAATTTTCTTGGCGAGCTCGGTCTCGATACCGTTTTTCACGTTGATGATCTGCTTGACCTTGTCGCCGCCGATTTTTTCGCGGTCTTTTTCGTCCAGCAGTCGCACATCTACACCGCGTTTGGCCATCTTGTTGAGCAACACATCCTTGACCTGCCCAAGCTTGAAATCGTCATCGGCAAACAGCGTCAGTTCAAATTCCTTCTGCTCGACGCGCGCGTCGGAACCCTTGAAATCAAACCGCGTGGAGACCTCTTTGTTGGTCTGCTCGATGGCATTCTTGAGTTCGACCTTGTTGGCTTCGGAAGCGATGTCAAAAGATGGCATTTGTACCCTCACGCGATCGGACGCCGACTGGCGCAGCAATCATTGTTTTTTATGCAGCTTCTTGTTGGCCGCGATTCGTAGCCGCAGTGCGTTCAGCTTGATAAAACCGCTCGCGTCAGCTTGATTGTACGCGCCGCCGTCGTCGTCGAACGTGGAAATGGTTTGATCGAACAGCGAATCCGTCTTTGACACTCTTCCCGCCACCAACACGGTGCCTTTATATAGCTTTAACCTCACGCGGCCATTCACGGTCGCCTGCGATTGGTCGATCAAACTCTGCAGCAGAATGCGTTCCGGCGAAAACCAGTAGCCGTTGTAAATCATGCGGCCGTAGCGCGGCATCAAATCATCCTTTAGCGACAGCACTTCACGGTCCATGGTGATGGATTCGATGGCGCGGTGCGCCTTGAGCATGATGGTGCCGCCTGGCGTTTCGTAGCAGCCGCGCGACTTCATGCCCACGTAGCGGTTTTCAACCATGTCCAGCCGCCCGATGCCGTGTTTGCCCCCGAGACGATTCAATTCAGTCAGCACTTTTGCCGGCGTCAGCTTCTTGCCGTTGATGGCAACGATATCGCCTTTTGCGTAATCAAGTTCGACATACTCAGGCTTAGTGGGCGCTTTTTCTGGCGACACCGTAATACGCCACATCGAGTCTTCCGCCTCGAAATTCGGATCCTCAAGAATCCCGCCCTCGTAGCTGATATGCAGCAAATTGGCGTCCATCGAATATGGCGCACCACCACCTTTGCGCTTCTTGAAATCGACCGGAATGTTGTGCTTGTCGGCGTATTTCAACAGTTTTTCGCGCGACAGCAAATCCCATTCACGCCACGGCGCAATGATCTTCACGTTCGGCATCAGGGCATACGCACCGAGCTCGAAACGCACCTGATCGTTGCCCTTACCGGTGGCGCCGTGCGAAATCGCGTCAGCCCCGGTTTTGCGGGCGATATCGATCATGTTCTTGGCGATCAGCGGACGCGCAATCGACGTGCCGAGCAAATATTCACCTTCGTAAACCGTATTGGCGCGAAACATTGGGAAGACAAAATCGCGCACGAACTCTTCACGCAAATCCTGAATGTAGATGTTCTGTTTCTTGATGCCAAGTTGTAGCGCTTTCTTGCGTGCCGGTTCGACTTCTTCACCCTGGCCGATGTCTGCGGTAAAGGTAATCACTTCACATTTGTAGACATCCTGCAGCCACTTCAGGATGACAGAAGTGTCCAGACCACCGGAATACGCCAGCACTACTTTATTTACTTCGCTCATTCAATTGCTCGCTTGTGGTAATGATTTTTTGATTAAACTCCAGCACTAGTGCGCCTTTCAGGCTATTTGTGGCCTGAAAGGCCCACCAGTGCTAGAGTTTATAATTTTAATATTAGCTGTTGATGCGTCCCAACAACAGGAATTCCATCAACGCTTTTTGTACATGCAGTCGATTTTCTGCCTCTTCCCACACTGCGCTTTGTGGCCCGTCGATCACGTCTGCCGAGACCTCCTCGCCGCGATGTGCGGGCAGGCAGTGCATAAATAGCGCATCTTTATGGGCGACGGCCATCATCTCGCGATCAACGCAGAAATCGGCAAAGGCATTTTTCCTCGCCTCCGTTTCGGCTTCAAATCCCATGCTCGTCCAGACATCTGTCGTCACCAGATGCGCGCCCGTTGCGGCCAGCATCGGATCGGTGAACGCGGACAGGTAGGCATGATCCAGCGCTTCCCCGCGTTGCGATTTCATTTCGTAGCCTTTGGGCGTGGCCACATGCAGCTTGAAGTCAAAAATACGCGCCGCCTCAAGCCAGGTGTAGCTCATATTATTCGCGTCACCAATCCACGCGACGGTCTTGCCGGTCAGCGAGCCGCGTTGCTCGACAAACGTAAAAATATCGGCCAGCACCTGACACGGGTGATATTCGTTGGTCAGCCCGTTGATGACCGGCACTCTGGAATGTGCGGCGAATCGCTCCACCTTTTCTTGCTCAAAGGTACGAATCATCACCAGATCAACCATGCGCGAAATAACCCGCGCTGTGTCTTCGATGGGTTCCGAGCGACCCAGCTGAGTGGATTGGGAATCAAGATGAATCGCCTGTCCGCCCAGCTGATAAATGCCCGCCTCAAAGCTCACCCGCGTACGCGTCGAGCTTTTCTCAAACACCATCGCCAGCATGCGATCCGTCAATGGCTGATACGGGATGTAATTCTTGAAGCGCGCTTTCAGAATTTTGGCGCGTTCGAGCAAATGCTCGTATTCATCGCGCGTGAAATCCTTCATTTGCAAAAAATGTCTCATGGTTACCTGATGATCCGTGACATTGCGTTATGCGGCTGCGCGCATTGTGTTAGGCGGCTGCCCGCATCGGCAGGGCCAGAAAGGCTTTGATGACCGGAACCAGCCGCGCCACAATTTCACGTGCTTCAGCTTCGTTGATGATCAGCGCCGGCAGCAAGCGGATGACGCACTCCTGCGTCACGTTGGTGAGCATGCCCGCATCCAGCGCCAGCTTCACGATTTCACCGCACGGTCGGTCAAGCTCTATACCCAGCATTAGCCCCATGCCGCGTATTTCTTTCACACCAGCGACACCGCGCAAGGCTTCACTGAAACCATTTTTCACAATCGCGCCCATCTTGGACGCGTTGTCGAGCAAACCTTCTTCTTCCATGATTTCCAACGTACGCAATGAAGCGACCGAGACCAGCGGTCCGCCGCCAAATGTAGTGCCGTGATTGCCGGGTTTGAAGACGCTCGCCGCAGTGCCGCGCGCCAGACACGCCCCGACCGGCATGCCCGAGCCCAACCCTTTGGCGAGCGTCATCACGTCCGGCACGATGCCCGCCCATTGATGCGCAAACCATTTGCCGGTTCGACCAATGCCCGACTGTACTTCGTCGATCATCAGAAACCATTCTTTTTGCGTGCAAAGCTGGCGCAACTGCTGCAGGTAATCCGCGCGCGCCGCGACGATACCGCCTTCGCCCTGCAGCACTTCGGTAAGCACGGCAACGACATCGTTGTTATGGGCCGCAATCGCGCGTACCGCCTCGAAATCGTTATAAGGCACCCGAATGAACCCGCCCACCAACGGCTCGAACCCGGCCTGTGCCTTGCGTGAACCAGTCGCCGCCAAGGTCGCGAGCGTCCTGCCGTGCCATGCATGCTCCATCACAATGATTTGCGGACTGGCGACGCCACGCTGGTGGCCGTACAAGCGTGCGAGCTTGATCGCGCATTCATTGGCTTCCGCGCCAGAATTTGCGAAAAAAACACTGTCCATATTAGCCAGCGCGCAGAGCTTGTCGGCGAGTGCGGCTTGCTCTGGAATATCGACCAGATTAGAGGTGTGAATGATACGAGCCGCCTGCTCAGCGATGCTTTTGACAAGTTTTGGATGCGCGTGCCCCAAGCCCGATACCGCGATACCGGCAAGTGCATCAAGTACGGTTCGCCCGTCGGTGGTGGTCAGCCATGCACCTTCACCGCGACTGAACGCGACTGCGAGTGGCTTGTAGGTATTCATCTGATGGCTCGATAACATTCATTACCCTCTCTACTGCACGAACGGAATGGAAATTTTTGCGTGATGCCGTTTGCAAACGCCGCGCAGCAATGACAACGGCGGCTCCAAACGAGAACGGCGGCCTCATGCGGACCGCCGCTTTGTATTCAGGAAATAAACTATATGGCAATCCTGTTTGCAGTGCAACAATCGGTGCCGCGTCGGAGCCACAAAGTTATAATTCGGTGCGCCACTTTCCCTCCGCTGCGCGCTGCCTCCGTCACCAACACTTCACGCAACCCGCCCAATGGCACACCCGGTCAATGTTGCCCCGGCAACTCCACGTATCGTCATTCAGGGTGTCACGCTCAACGGTCGTGCGTTTCGCCCGAGCGATTGGGCGGAGCGGCTGTGCGGGATCATGTCCACCTTTGGCGGTGATCACCAAATGCGCTATTCACCGTTTGTGCGCCCGATGCTGCTCGATGGCGTGCACTGCGTGGTCGTTGAGCCGGCCTTGCGAGAGACTGAACCTCGCGCCTACCGGTTTTTGCTTGATTTTGCCGAGGACAATGAATTGGTTGTCATTGATCCCACGATGCCGCCGGGCGAAGATTATTGTGCGTTGCCGGGCAGCGCGTTGGAGAAACTGGCCACGTAGATTCGCCAGGCACCAAAAACGAAAAACCGCCGATTTATCTTCGCTATAACAAAACAGCGAAATCGGCGGTAATGCGGTACTGGAAAGCGGAAATGGTGGCAACCAGAACTGCTGTTGCCGGTGACTTAGGCCTGCGCTGCGGTCTGACCTTTAGCACCAATTGCTTTGATCGCGGCAGACAGGCGGCTCTTGTGGCGCGCGGCCTTGTTTTTGTGAATGATGTTCTTGTCGGCGATGGAATCAATCGTCGATATCGATGACTTGAACACGGCTTCAGCCTGAGCTTTATCGCCCGCAGCGACGGCAACTCTGACCTTCTTGATGGCGGTGCGCAATTCCGAACGCTGACCCATATTGTGGCCACGTTGTTTAACAGCTTGACGCGCGCGCTTAGCGGCTTGTTTGGTATTTGCCATGATTTTTCCAGAATGTTGCGATGAATTTTACGGGAAGCCGGTTATTATAGCGCAGCCTCAAAAAAAAGCAAACCCGCTGATTTTGTTGGGTTTTTAATTTGTACTCGCTCATTCCGGAACGCTGTCATCGCGTTGTTATCCATTAAAGCCCTTATGAACCTGCATGAACTTACTTAAGGCCGCATTATCAGTCTCCGCGATGACGTTCCTGTCGCGCATCACCGGGCTCATCCGCGAAATCATCGGCTTTAACCTCTTCGGCGCGAGCGCTTCAATGGATGCCTTTCAAGTCGCGTGGCGCATCCCAAATTTGCTGCGCAGACTTTTTGCCGAAGGTGCGTTCAGTCAGGCATTTGTACCGGTATTCGCGGAATACAAAGCAAAGCGTGGAGAGATTGAGACCAACTTGTTGGCCGGTCGTATTGCCAGCGTTCTTGTGTTGATTCTATTTGTCGTTACGTTGATCGGCGTGATCGCCGCCCCAGTTCTAGTTTATGTGACCGCGTCAGGGTTTGCGGCCAACCCGGAAAAATTTGTCCTCACGACCCAGCTCGTGCGGATCACGTTTCCGTACATTTTCTTTATCTCCCTTATCGCTCTGGCCGCGGGCATTCTCAATACCTTCAGCGCCTTCAAAACGCCCGCCTTTACGCCGGTATTGCTCAATCTTTCCGTCATCGCCTGCGCATTGTTGCTGGCACCGCATATCGACCCGCCGATACTGGCGTTGGCATGGGGCACATTTCTGGGCGGCATTGTGCAGCTCGCGTTCCAAATCCCGGCACTTCGAAAAATCAACATGTTGCCGCGCATCTCGCTAACCGCATGGAAATTCCGCAAAGATGAAGGCGTAGTGCGGGTGCTGGCGCTGATGGCACCAGCAGTACTGGGTGTTTCGGTTGCGCAGATTTCGCTTTTGCTCAATACACAAATCGCGTCGTTTCTGCAAACCGGTTCTGTGTCCTGGCTCACGGCAGCGGATCGCCTGATGGAATTTCCGTCCGCACTGCTTGGTGTCGCGCTCGGCACGGTGCTGCTGCCGTCCCTCGTTAAGCATCATGCTGAAAAGAACACGGACGAATATTCCAGGCTGCTCGATTGGGGACTGCGTCTGACATTGCTGTTAACGTTGCCCGCAGCCGTTGCATTGGCATTGCTTGCAACGCCACTGATTGCAACCATCTTTCAGCATGGCGCGTTTAGCGCACAAGACGTGCTGATGACGCGCGCCGCGCTCCTCGCTTACTCGGTCGGGCTGACCGGCATCATCGTTGTGAAAATTCTGGCCCCCGGTTTTTATGCCCGGCAAAATGTCAAAACGCCCGTAAAAATAGCCATCTTCACGCTGGCGGTCACGCAATTATTTAACTTAGGCTTCGTGCCGCTCTTTCAGCACGCTGGTCTTGCCCTCTCGATTGGGTTGGGTGCCTGCGTCAACGCCGGGTTGCTGTATTTCTTTATGCGAAAACAAAACATCTTTGTCCCGCAGCCGGAGTGGCTGGCATTTGTGCTCAAAATCGCAGTGGCGCTCTACATCATGGGCGGCGTGCTGTTTTGGATGTCTGGCGCAGACATCGAATGGTTGACTGCGACAACGTTCGCAAAATGCTGGCGACTGACGCTCATCATCTGCGCCGCTGCGCTCACCTATTTCGTCTGCCTGTGGGCGATGGGATTCCGCTTGAACCAATTTTCCAAGCGACTCGCATGAAAATGCGGCTGCATCGCGCGCTCGAACCCACTGGCACGCCGCTCGCATTGGCAATCGGCAATTTCGACGGCGTCCATCGCGGCCATCAAGCCATTTTGGCCTCAGGCATTGAGGCCGCGCGCGAGCACGGGTTGGCATTCGCAGCGATGACATTTCATCCGTTGCCGCGCGAATTTTTTGCCCGGGTGCGCAACGATTCCTCATTTGCGCCGCCCCGCCTGATGAGCACCACCGAAAAACTCGCCGCCCTCGCCGATACCGGCGTAGAACATGTCTACATCCCGCGCTTCAACGCAGAATTCGCGGCGCAATGCCCCGACGATTTCGTATCAGCACTGACGAAAATGAACGTGCGCTGGCTGATGGTGGGCGAGGATTTTCGCTTCGGTGCCAAACGCGGCGGTGGTTCGGAAACCCTGCGCCGCGCGGGCGCGCACCACGGCTTCATGGTGGAAACGATGCCAGATGTTGTTATCGGTACCGAGAAAATCTCCTCAACCGCCATCCGCGATGCCCTATCCAGTGGCCAACTCGATGTTGCCGCGCGGATGCTGGGCCGCCCATACAGCATCATCGGCCGCGTTACTCATGGCAAAAAGCTCGGGCGCACGCTTGGATTTCCGACCGCCAACATCGCGCTGACGCACAGGAAACCCGCGCTATCGGGCGTGTTTGCAGTACAATGTCAACTTGTAACTCGCGGGCTCGAGGGAGTGGCGGGGATTGAAAGAATCAAGACTGGCAAGATCCTCAACGGGGTCGCCAATCTTGGCACCAATCCGGTGGTCTCAATCGATGGCCACCACCATCTGGAAGTCTTCCTCTTCGATTTTGCAGCTGACGTTTATGGCCAACGTCTTGCCTGCACATTCATCGAAAAAATCCGTGACGAACAAAATTTTACGGGCCTCGATGCGCTCAAGAAACAAATGTACGACGACGTATCGAAGGCAAAAAATATTTTGCGATCGGATTAATGATGGATCAGAAAGTTGACTACAAAAGCACGCTGAATTTACCCGATACACCATTTCCCATGCGAGGTGATCTGGCCAAGCGCGAACCCGGCTGGGTGGCGGATTGGCAACAGCGAAAGTTGTACGAAAAAATCCGCGAGAAATCCAAGGGCCGACCAAAATTCATCCTGCACGATGGCCCGCCGTACGCGAATGCAGCGATCCACGTCGGCCATGCGGTCAATAAAATTTTGAAAGACATGGTCATCAAGTCCAAGCAGATGGCGGGCTTTGACGCAGTCTATGTCCCGGGCTGGGATTGCCACGGCATGCCCATTGAAATTTTTGTCGAGAAACAGCACGGCAAGAATCTGCCCGCTGAAAAAGTGATGGAGTATGCCCGTGTGCATGCCGAATCGCAGGTTGAGCTGCAGAAGGCTGACTTCATTCGCTTGGGCGTGCTCGGCGATTGGGATCATCCGTACAAGACGATGGATTTCGCGACTGAGGCGGCGGAGATCCGCACGCTGGGGAAATTGTTTGAGCGTGGTTATGTGTATCGCGGACTGAAGCCGGTGAATTGGTGTTTTGATTGTCACTCAGCGTTGGCAGAAGCGGAAGTGGAATACGAGGATAAGACATCGATTGCGATTGATGTTGGCTTTCCGATTGTAGAAGCCGAACGTGAAAAATTGGCGAAGGCATTTGGATTGGCATCACTACCCGATGGCCCGGTCTACGCAGTGATTTGGACCACCACGCCGTGGACGATTCCGGCCAATCAGGCATTGAATGTTCATCCTGAATTTGACTATGCACTCGTCAATCTTGGCGGCAGTTGCATTATTGTCGCGAACGAAATACTCATGCGGCCTGCATATATTCGGGGCGAGCAAGAACCAGTAACGCTTGACACAGGATTTTCTGATGGTCGCGTACTAGCATTAACCCACCGATACAAATTGAAACAATGGAAAGTAATCGGGATCGCCAAAGGCCTAGCGCTTGAACGAATCGCGTTCAAACACCCATTCTACGACCGCGTCTCTCCTGTGCATCTGGCCGACTACGTCACCCTCGATACCGGCACCGGCATCGTCCATTCCTCACCTGCATACGGCGTGGACGACTTTAATTCGTGCAAGCGTTACGGCATGACGAACGACGACATCCTGAATCCCGTGATGGGCAATGGTCAGTATGTTTCCACCTTGCCAATGTTTGGTGGCATGAACATCTGGAAAGCACAACCGGAAATCGTGAAGACGATTGAGGCGGCGGGTGCGCTTTTTCATACCGAAAATTTTAAGCACTCCTATCCACACTGCTGGCGACATAAAACACCAACTGTATTTCGCGCCACCGCGCAGTGGTTTGTGGGAATGGATTTGAAGGCCAAGGGCGAAGAAAAAACATTGCGTGAATTGGCGCTGGCCGCCATCGACGCAACCACGTTTTATCCGGAATGGGGCAAGGCGCGCCTATACGGCATGATCGCAAATCGCCCCGACTGGTGTATCTCAAGGCAACGTAATTGGGGTACGCCGATCCCGTTTTTCCTGCACAAGGAAACGGGTGAACTCCATCCGCGCACGCTGGAACTGCTGGAAAAAGTGGCAAGCCGCGTTGAAAAAGAAGGTATCGAAATCTGGCGTCGCATCTCAGCTGAAGAGCTGCTGGGTACGGATGCCGCGCGTTACAACAAGATCAATGACACGCTGGACGTGTGGCTGGATTCAGGCTCGACCTTCAATACGGTAATGGCGAGAACGCCAGCGTTGGTGAAACCTTCGACCGATGGCAAACCCGGTCAGGCTGACCTGTACCTCGAAGGCTCCGATCAGCATCGCGGCTGGTTTCACTCGTCGCTGCTGGTGTCCTGTGCACTGAATGGTCGTGCGCCGTATGAAGCGCTGTTGACGCACGGCTTCGCGGTCGATGGGCAGGGTAAGAAGATGTCGAAATCGCTCGGCAATGTGGTGGTACCGCAGAAAGTATCGGATACCTTGGGCGCGGAAATTTTGCGCCTTTGGGTGGGGCTTACGGACTATTCGGGCGAGTTGTCGATTTCGGATGAGATTCTGAAACGCGTGGTGGAAAGTTATCGCCGCATTCGTAACACACTGCGCTTCCTGCTCGCCAACACGGCCGATTTTGATTTCGCCAAGGATGCGCTGCCGGTGGAAGAGTGGCTGGAGATCGACCGCTACGCTTTACTACTCACATCGCAGGTTCAAAAAACTGTTTTGCGTCATTTCGATAATTTCGCTTTCCAACCGGCGATGCAAGTGATTCAAGCTTTTTGCTCTGAAACACTCGGGGGTTTTTACCTCGATGTGTTAAAGGACCGCCTTTATACGACTGGCGCAGATTCACGTTCGAGGCGTGCAGCACAATCGGCCTTGCATCATATTTTGCAATCGCTGACACGCTTAATTGCTCCGGTATTGTCGTTCACGGCTGAAGAAATTTGGGAAGTTCTGAATAAGGGCAAAGACGAGAGCGTTTTCATGCATGGCTACTACAGCCTTCCAGTAGTCGAGCTCGAAAATGCTACAAACGACCGTAAGTTTCGAGAGGATTGGGATTTTTTGAAGCTTTCTCGAGCGGAAATTAATAGAGAACTTGAAAATCTGCGAACGGCTGACGGGATTGGCTCTTCTCTGCAAGCTGAAATCACCTTGACAGCAAATCCCACTGAAGCAGATCTATACAGCTCGTTGGGCGAGGATCTGAAATTCGTTTTCATCGTTTCGAAAGTAACTGTGGTGAAATCAGCAACGACACAGGGAGTAGACATACGCACAGAACCAAGTCCTAGCCCCAAATGCGCCCGCTGCTGGCACTACCGAGCCGACGTAGGTTCGAACACGGAGCACCCAACCATCTGCGGACGCTGCGTGAGCAATCTATTCGGCGAAGGTGAAAAACGTTTCTATGCATAAGCAAAGCGGAAGGTTCTCGTGGCTTCAATGGCTCTGGATCAGCCTTGCTGTCCTCGTGCTAGACCAGATCACCAAGCAAGCCATCACAGCAAACTTCCAGTACGGCGAATCAAAAACCATCTTCTCCTGGTTCAATCTGGTGTTGGCGCACAACACGGGGGCCGCGTTCAGTTTTCTGGCGGGCGCATCCGGCTGGCAACGCGAATTTTTTATTGTTGTAACGATTACGATTTCTTGCGTGCTGGTATGGATGCTAAAAAACAATCAGTCAAACCGGGTGCTGTCGATCGCGTTGGCGCTGGTGATCGGTGGCGCGTTTGGAAATCTTTATGACCGTGTCATGCATGGCTACGTAATCGATTTTGTGCAGTGGCATGCAGCGGGATATTTTTGGCCGGCGTTCAACGTTGCAGATTCTGCCATCTGCGTCGGCGCAGGTCTGTTGATATTCGATTCTTTCCGCAAGCCTGCGGTGGCATGACGAACCGGGCAAATGGCCTACGGAAAGTGCGGGGTATCATGGCGATGCTGTTCTATAGAAACAGGTTGGGTTGAATATTATTCAAAATGCAAAACTCTAGTATTGGTGGGCTTTATGGCGTCTTTATGGCCTGAAAGGTGCACCAGCGCTAGAGTTTCAATAAATATTAATTACCTCGCGATACGCAACCTAAATGAGTGAACCTGAAGTCCTGCTCGCCAATCCACGTGGCTTTTGCGCCGGCGTTGATCGTGCCATCGAGATTGTCGAGCGCGCGCTGCAAAAACACGGGCGGCCAATCTACGTGCGCCATGAAATCGTCCACAATAAATTTGTCGTTGATGATCTGCGCGGCAAAGGTGCCATCTTCATCGAAGATCTGGCTGACGTGCCAACGGGTGCCACGCTGGTGTTCAGCGCGCACGGTGTGTCCAAAGCGGTGCGACTGCAAGCTGCTCAACGAGGTTTTCATGTTTTCGATGCGACCTGCCCGCTCGTCAAAAAAGTGCACATCGAAGTCATGAAGCGCCGCAATGAAGGATACGAGATCATCATGATTGGCCACGATGGCCACCCTGAAGTCGAAGGCACGATGGGCCAGTCCGAGCAGGGCATGCACCTCGTGGAGACGGTAGAAGACGTCGAAAACTTGAATATTGCTGAGGGTCTCAAACTCACCTATGTTTCACAAACCACGCTGTCGGTCGATGATTGCCAGAGGGTCATCGACGCATTGAAGCGCAAATTTCCGCATATTGTCGGCCAGAAGCAGGACGACATTTGCTACGCCACCCAGAATCGACAGGACGCGGTCAAATTCATGGCACCGCAAGTTGAAGTCGTCATCGTGGTCGGGTCGCGCACCAGCTCTAATACCAATCGCCTCCGTGAGTTGGCGGCCACGCTCGGCTGCGAGACTTATCAAGTCGACGGTGCCGAAGAAGTAAAGCTGGAATGGATTGCGGGCAAGCGACGAATCGGCGTGACCTCGGGCGCCTCAGCGCCGGACGTGTTGGTGCGTGAAGTGATCGCGAAGCTCAAGGCGCACGGTGCGGCGAGTGTGCGTGAGCTCGATGGAATTTCTGAAAATGTCACTTTTCCGCTGCCTCAGGGGCTCGGGCGCTCACCAGCAAGCGCCACTTAGCGCACAAAAAAAAGGACGCCGAAAATACCGACGCCCTCTCTGTCATACCCGCTACTGTCACTCCAGCTTTTTCTGCCAGTACGTACGCAGCCGCGCATCCCGAGGTGGCCCGGCGACCGTGGTCGGCACCGGGAACGTCACGACCGCTTCCTTCAGTTTGCCGTCGATCTTGACCACCACCTGCACGGGCGGTGGCGCGAAACCACCACCGGCTTTAATTTGCGAACGATCTGCTTTTGTAAGCGTCGTGGATCCGTTGATATCGCGTGCCGCTGACGCATCGTCAAAGCGCACGTTGTAAAGCCGCGCGATACCGAGGTTACTCTCGCAGTTGCCCAGCACGGTGCTCGCCGATGCTGACGGCTGATTCGTGTTGAAGAACGACTCCCCTGCCACCGTCACGACATTGGTCGTCACTTTTTCGCCCGTACCAAGTATGATTCTCCACCCGCTCGCCGCATCAAGCGCTGCCCGCGCTGCTGTTTGCGTTGCGCCAGTGGTTTCCTGTACATCGTTGGCTGTCGCATCGTACAACTCGAGCGTCGTAATGGTCGCCGGTGGCGTGGCACCAACGACCGGGATGGACTGAATGCGGTCCTTGAACATATATATCCGGTTGCGGACGGTCGCATCAAACGGGTGTTCGCGGTCGCCGGAGCCAACCAGTATCGCGTCGAACCCCCCGGTCGGGTCGCTGCCGGCGACGGCATCGACTTTGTAAAGAAACTTGCGCGTGTTAACCAGGCCGGGAGCAGAAATACTCGCCAATTGCCGCACAGCCCAATCCATTTTTGAAACGGGATCGATATCGGCACGCCATACGTTGCCGCCCGTGTCGGGCGCATAGATACGATCAACGAAGCCACGTCCGACATTTTCCCGCGCCGTTGTCGGTGTTAATGTGCGCGAGTTGTCACCGTCCCGGTTAAGCACGAACAAATCGGCAGGCATCGCGTATTGCATCGCGGCCACGACTCTATCGGCCCCGGCGACTGGGCCCGCCCGCCAAAATACAGCACCAGTGAGGGCATTAATGACGAAAATGCCACGGCCCATTAATCGGGTAACCGTCGTGGGCGTTGCACCGACGGTAGAACACGTCCCGGCAGCGGTATAAGTCGCGACACCGCCCAGATTGGCCGTGACTGATATCCCGGTATTGGCCGTGATCAGGCAGGGCTGAATGTCTTCAACCGCAGGATCGTAACCGCCGGCGACAAACAACATCGGCGTCGTGGGGCTCGCCCGAACAAAACCGATTGCTGGCTCTGCCCATGTCTGACCAAGTTCCTCATAGCCAGCATCGCATCCCACATTGTTGTTCAGATTCGGGCAGCCTTTTTTCCACATGAATTTGGGATCGTCCGGATCGCTGACATCAAGTGCATAAATGTAGCGGCCACCGCGGCGCATCGACATATAGGCATAGACCTTGTCTCCATCAGCCGCCTTGAGTTTGCCGTCACCGTTAGCATCAAAGGTGTAAACCGAAATGGGACCGTCAAAGAAATAAGCCTTCGGTGCACTCGGGCCGATAATCTCTTTATTGTCGCGCAGCCGTTTTAGCTGGCCAAAAAACTCTGGCGCGATAAATGACCAATTTTCTGTCCCGCCATCGGCGGCAAAGCCCCCCTTGACCGCACGGAACATCCCGTCATTGGAGCCGTAGAAAACAAAGACATCGTTCTCCGTGCCATCGCGGTTGTAATTCACCACCTGGGGCTTGGAGTGCAGCACGTCGCCGTGAATGCTTGCACGCACATCCGTGAGGGCCGTAGCGCCCGAGTTCGCATTTTCATTCTCGAAGTTGTCTGTGCCGCGCACCCAATTGATCAGGTTGGCGCGGCCCGACACATCCGCATCCGCTTTGCGGCCTGCCAGAATGGAACCCACCGCGATGTTCTGCGCGGAGATCGTGGCACCGGTCAGCGTTGATTGGGATTTGATCGAGCCAGCCGCCGTACTGAAGGTACCCAGACGGTTCACGCCAAGCACGAAGGAGCGCGCGCCGGTCGCGGTGATCCCCGTCCCTGCGGCGGGCGTAGGCGGCGCGCTCGATGCGAGGGTGTACGTAAAGGTGTTTGAAGTTGAAAAAGTAATCGACGCAGTGAGGTTGTAACGTGTGTCAGTCGCGTTGGCAATGGTCACCATGGTGCCGGTGCTAAAGCCGTGCGCATTCGTCGTTGATACGGTAGCGACCCTCTGCGCTGCTGGCGAACCAGAAGTGGGATGGGTAATGCTCGTAACAGGCACGGGGCCGGTACCGGTGATCGTAATCATCGCGCCGACGGCGAGCCCGGTCTGCGAGGAGGCAAGCGTATAGGCAATGGTATTTGCGTCTATCTTTGTGATGGTGAAGGTGCCGTTGTACGCGCCTGGCAATGCGCCAGACACCGTCACCACATCGCCAGTCACGAACGGGTGATTGCTAATGGTCGCGTAGGCGGTGGTTGACGACGGCGCGCTGGGGCTGCTGTTGGTATAGCGAAAATTGTCCAGATCCACGACAGACAGAACGCTGAATGTTCCATTTGCACCGACAGAGAGACCAGTTGCACCGGAAATCGTAATCGACTGGCCGCCGATGTAGCCATGCGATGCCACGGTCGCCGTCACCGTTGTACCGGTTTGTGACAATGTCGTTACTTCTTTTTTGACGGTGACGATACCCAGCGTTGCAGCCGCCGTGACCGGGAGCGGTAACAGATAGGTTGCATTGTTGGCATCCACTTTGGTAAGTGGCGCGTTGGTGACGTTGTACTCGGGGGGGGTAGCACCCGTCACGGTAATAAGATTGCCCGTCGATAATGCGTGCGACGATTTGTTCAGATTGGCGAGATTGCCAATACTGGCGGCGGGGAGCAAGTAGGTAAAAGTGTCTGCGGTAAGGACGGCAATCGTATAATCGCCGTTATAAGCCGGCGGCGACGCACCTGTGACAGTGACGACGCTGCCGTTCGGAAAGCCATGCGCTGTCACAGTTGCCGTGGCAAGCGTGCCAAGGCTGGTCAGCATGCTGACGGACTTCGTCACGTAGGTGCCGAGCGCACCAGCGGTGATCGACGCATTGGCCGCATTAAACGGCGTACCTGACAGCGAGGAGTTAGCGGCGCACGATCCCGTGCAAGTGAACACGTTGCGGGCGGTCTGTGATGCCGCGTATGTCGTACGCAGCTTTTGTGCCGTCCCACCCTTTTCAACGATGTCGCCATCGGGACTATCGCTTGCCTTCCCGGCATCCGTGGCCGCATAGGGACTCTTGAACGACCAGAAACTGGAGCCGGTTGTCCAGAAACTCGTCGCCGTGTTGTTGACGAACCCCGTGGTTGCACTGAAAATATCTGTGCCAATGGCATCCGCCGTAAACAACTGGTCGGTCGACGCGTTCAGCCCGAGCTTGTAGAGCTTCATGTTGCCTATCCAGCGCGGCAATTTTTCGCCATCCGGCCTGAAAAGGCCGATATAGACCTGATTGATATTGGTTCCACGCACGTTGACACTAACCGGCAACGTTGCCGATACGAATGCGCTGTTCACGGCCTGCACTTCGTTGAAAATCCTGTTTAGCGCATCGATGATCTGCGCGCCGCCACTGCCTGACGATACCTTGAAATAGCCACCTTTGCCGTTAGTACCGGTGCTCTCCAGCATCGCCGAGTGCGAAGGTCCCTGGCCCGTGGTAACCGCATCGACGTCGAGCGTGTAGGTAATGACCTTTTGTACACCGGGAATCGTCGAATTGCAGTCATTGTTTGCCATATATCTGGCGAGTTCGTCCGTCCATAGGTTCTGTTCGCCATTCGGCGAAATGCTGATGGTCGAGGGAGGATTAGTGCCAACGAGCGTTGCGAGCAAGGTCTGAACACGCGACAAATCCGACGTATTGTCACCAGCAGGACCGTTGCTGATCAGAATAATGAAATTCTTCTGGCAAGCGTCAACGATCGGACTGTTGTAGGTGGTGCCGCTGACTGACGACAAGGCGTTTTGGGTATTCTTGACGGTCGCATAAACAGCGGGGTCGACCGAGGCGCCATAATTTGCCGTGTTTCCGGTGTAATCGGTCTTGACTTTATTGTTGCCGGCTTCTGCCGCGATGCCGGCAAAATATCGGTATGCCTCGGACATGATCAACGAATACTTGGCACCATTGCTCTTATCGGCGAGCTTGTCGAGCCCGCTGACGATGGCGCTGAGGGCGGGCTTGTTGGTGGCATCCATCTGCCTGACTGCGAACCTGACATAGCCACCGTCGTTGCCGCTATTGCCGCCGCCGGTTTCGGTGAACATCATCAATCCGACGTTAAAGCTTGCGTCAAGCGTGCCGAATACGGAGAGCAAAGCCGCTTTTTCGTTTTCAAATGCGCTATTCCAGTTCGCCGTGTTATCAAGCAGAATCAACACGTTCGGCCTGCTCGCGGAAAACGCCGGATTGGCCAGGAAAATATCGATATCCTGTCCGACCGGATCAAAGCCGGCGGCGTGCACTGGTAGCGAAGCCTGCAGTGAAACGGCAACGGCCAGAATTAACTTGCTAAGAAATTTCTTGAACATGTAAGTTCCTTTTGAATATTGGGCAACTAGAGGCAAGTGCCCGTCGTCATGCGAATCTTGAATCCCTGAACGAGTTGAACTGATGCGCCCGTCACGCTGTCGGTTGAGGTTGCCCTGACTTCGAAAACATTGTCCTGCGGCGTGAGCGGGCTACCGAGCGTGTAGCCGGTTGCCTGCTGTTGCGCAACACACACCGGTTTCTGAATCCTCACCGTAGCCAATGAACTGGTGGTCGTGTCATCCACATAATTTTGCGTCGCAAACTGGTTGGTGTTGTCGACTGCGTCATTGAAAAAAGCGATTGAGCTGATTTTGGACTCGACGGCATGCTGTGCTGTCGCTTCAAGCGATCGCTGGTTTTGCATGTTGCCCACTACCTGCATGCTGGTATTGGAAAGCCTGACCATGGTCACCGCAAAGAGCGTGATCATGACCAACATGATGAGCGCGATCACCAGTGTCGCGCCCTGCTGTCGGGTTGAGGACGATTTATTCATCGTGGTATCTCGCGGCGTGAACTCAGGTTGGTCATGCGGATGCGCGAATTGAAAACATGGCGCTTGTATTGGTCGTTAAACGGCCCGACGCTCAGGCTTCCGATCAGATAGGTTTTGGTATCAGTAAACCCCACGGTTTTGTCGTTGTTCCGGGCGAGCAAACTTACCTGTGCGTCGACAATATCAGTATGCTCGGCAAGCGTCGGGGCGCGTACGTAAGTTTCAGGTACGCCGTCACCCTTGAAATTTGTCACCGCGCTGGCTGTCGCTGGTTCGGCGTCCAGACCATAGGCCACCTGAAAATGTTCGATGCCTTCCGCGATTGAAACCACGTCAAAAGTCCTCGCACCCCCGGCGACCCCCAATTCCAGTCGCTTCAGCGTCGGTATCGGGCTACCATCATCGTCGGTGATGCCAGTACACACGTTGCCGCCGCCCGTTGGTCGGCTGCACGGCGCAACAAAATAGAGGTGGACGTGAAATTTGCGAATTTCTGCAGCCGCCGTGCGCTGGGCATTTTGAATTGTTGCCAGTGTCACGCCGTCTGTCATGCTCGTCGCAGTGATTACTGCACTTGTCCCCAGTTGAAACACGATCTCGAGTGGATTGGCCTGCAGGTAGACTTCTCCTGACAATGCCGCGCTACCCACTGCAAGCGCAGTGGTGTTGGCACGTCGAACGACCAGCACGTCATTGCCGGGGCTGAGGTTGGCCGTTGAAAGGATACCCGACTGTATCGTTGCGCAGGTCGTCGCGGACAGGTCTGGGCGAGCAGTGGCCGATGCGGATGCGTACGCCTGAATCGGAAAACCGGCTGCCGCGACAATGTCTGCAAGCAACGTGATTGCACAAGGGTCATTCGCGATAGTTGGAACCTTATTTAAGAAATACTGGCCGTAGTAGCCGGCGTGGTGCAAATCCTGGGTGATTGTGTCCATCGCATATCGACCGTTCTCAATGCGGATCGAAGAGCGTTGGAGGTCGCGCTGATTGGCACTTGAATTGACGAACATCGTCACAAGACCTGCCAGAATCAGAAGTCCGATGCCCATCGAAATCATCAACTCGATGATTGACAAGCCTTGCTGTCGGGCCCGCAGGCTAGTTACGCTCATAGCAGTTTCCCAAGACGCAGGGTAGTCCAGACCACGCGACGATTTGTGTCGTTAACGCCGCCGTACAAACCGGTTGCACAGTTAATGCCGGGAAGATTGAAGGTGCTCGTCAACCCCTGCCAGACAACCGCGACGGTGTAGGTATTGGTTGCGGCATCAAGCGTCACACAGCCACGCGCCCCGATGAGCGCCGCCACTGCGGTACCGCCGCGGGTTTCAGTTACGCCGCGTAGCTCCTCGTCAAAAGAGCGCATGGCAGCATTGGCCAATACACGCGTTTCCTCGTTGTAGAAGCCCGAGGTACAGTTCACCGTACCGACATGGCCGACACCAGTAGCGCCAAAGTATGGCGTACCGGTCGAGCCCGTGATGCCGAAACACGGTGCTGAGGACCGGTTTGTATTAATTTTTTCGACGATATCATTGAGCATGATCAACGCTTGTGCACGCTGGTAAGACTCGAACTCGGACTTTTGCGCGACAGCTTGAAGCCCGATGACGCCTAGCAAACCCACCACAACAACAACGAGGGCGACCAATACCTCCAGAAGCGAGAAGCCAGCCCGTCTGGCTAACTTGCCAATAGCAAGACCGATTTGTGGCTTTCCAGATTCAGCAACCATTTGACTGATCTCCATCCTTATCGACACGCGTGCTCACTCGACCGCTTGCGTCGATCGTGATACAGCGAGCGGCGCTCGCGGCACTTGACGCACTGTAAACGACAATTTCACGTGCGCCACCAATGCGACCGTTCAGGCCATACGTAATATCGCCGGAACCACCATCGCGGTAAGTCACGCCAGTTTCTGGTTGCCAAACCTTGAGCGTCGTCGTCCCGGACATAACAGACCAACCGTCTACCCAGCCGCCTGCCGCCGGCGAAACCGCTACCGATGCGCCGCGTTTGATTGCTTCACTTCTGGCCACCACCAAGGCCTCATAAAGTCCAGAAGAAGCAGATCGCAACCGGGTGGTCTGCATAAACGTCGAAAAGGCTGGAACAGCAAAACCCATTAGTACACCGACAATAGCCATGACGATCAGCAACTCGATCAAGCTGAAACCTCGAACGGAGTATCGCTGCCGGGAGCACACGAACGCCCGCACGCCCCCTGATCGGGCATTCCATATGACACACGTTTTCAAAACGAGGCGATCCATGAGTCCTACCACCCCTGATCAACCGCATTGACCATCCGCTGCTTTACGCCGGTACTCGTGACGGTCAACGTCCCATCACTACTCTGGATGGCGGTGGGCGTTGCTGTTACCGTAAATGTTGGCGGCGTCGCGGCGTTATTGATCGCGACCGTAATAGCGTAACGCGCGCTTGAACATCCGGTGGTACAGATCCAGTTGGCATCGCCCGCAAAGACATTCAATCCTGCCGGACCAAGTACATCGGTGTACAAGCGCGCATCGAGCAGGTATTGCTGTTGCTTGTTGACGATGGTCATCATGACTTGCTGGGCATCGGCGCGGTTGGCTTTCTTGACGTAACTTTGGTAACCCGGAACCGCAATAGCGGACAAAATGCCGATAATCGCCACCACGATCATCAGCTCGATCAGCGTAAACCCGCGCAATTTGTTCATTTGATTTTTAATAGTATTCATTGAGTGAACCTTTCCCCTTTTCGGGTAGACGGATAATAATGCACGTTTCCAGCAAGGCCAAGATGGTTGGACAAGCGGTCTGGAAACAGGAATCAGCGGATAAAATCTTAGCGGAACAACGCTCCGCGCGTGTAGTTTTGTGTGTTTGTTCACAATTGTCGATCCGCCGCATCATCGCGTTCAGCGACATTCACCAACATTGCGTACTTGGCTAGTTGACCCAGCTACGCTATAATTTTCGGTTCTTGAATTTGTGCTGTTGTAGCTCAGTTGGTAGAGCAACTGATTCGTAATCAGTAGGTCGGAGGTTCGATTCCTCTCAACAGCACCAAACGGGCGTAGGTCACTTCGCTAACTCAATTGTGCCCGCATAGCTCAGGGGTAGAGCAACCGCCTTGTAAGCGGTAGGTCGTCAGTTCGAATCCGACTGTGGGCACCACTTTTTTAACGACACGCGCCGGTGACCGGGAACATGCGGCACTGCGAACACTCCAATACGCATGACTCTGTCGTCCTCCCGCTTAATATCCGCCTGACGCATGCACCCTCGAAATCTACTACTTCTGGCTTTCTGTTTCCTGGCACTCAGTGCACCCAATGTGTTCGCGGCTACAGTCAAGACGCCCCACGTTGAGGCGGAAATTATTTCGCGGCATCACGCCGTTCAACCCGGACAGCCGATTGAGGCGGCACTGCGTCTGAAAATCATTCCGCATTGGCATACCTATTGGCGAAATCCAGGGGATTCCGGCCTACCCACGAAATTGACTTGGTCTTTACCTCCCGGCGTCTCGACCGGGCCAATTGAATGGCCACACCCGAAACAGTTGCCGCTGGGGCCGCTGATGAATTTTGGCTACGAGGGCGAGGTGCTGCATCTGGTGAAGTTGCAGACGCCCGCGACCCTGAAGGCTGGCCAAAATGTTACCCTTCGCGCCAAAGCCGAGTGGCTGGTATGCAGCGACGTTTGTATTCCGGAAAGTGCTGACTTGACGATTTCGCTGCCGGTCGTCGCGTCCGCGCCGCTGCCAGACACGCGGTGGGCAACTGCGTTCACGTCCGCCAACGCAGCCCTGCCAGGTTCGATCAGCGGGTGGACAGCCAAGGCAACCATCCAGAATAACAAGGCTACCCTCGACCTCATGCCACCACCGGGTGAAACTCTTCGATCGGCAGAATACTTTTTTTACCCGCTGCGCGAAGAGATCATTGCCAATGCCGGCAAGCAGATTGCCGTGGTCGGCGCTGATGGACTTCAGTTGACCATCCCTCTCGCTGATCCGGTCAACGCAGCACTGACCACGCTGGATGGGGTGCTGGTCAGCAATCAAGGATGGGGCAAGGCGCACGCCGGGAAAGCCGTTGCAGTCTCCGCAGCGGTGACCTACGCTAAAACGATGCCCGCTATCGCCAACGTGAAAGTGCTATCGCTTGGTGACCCCAAAACTGGCCCGCCAAATGGCAACGATCTTGGCTTGGCCATCGCGCTGCTTTTTGCATTCATTGGCGGGCTCATCCTCAACCTGATGCCGTGTGTGTTTCCGGTGCTCGGCATCAAAGTGATGAGCTTCGTGGAGCATGCGCACGGCGAGCGAAAACTTCTTAGGCAACAAGGGCTGGCGTTTCTGGGCGGGGTCGTTATTTCATTCTGGGCGCTTGCTGGAATATTGGCCGTGTTACGCGCAACCGGTGAATCCATCGGCTGGGGCTTTCAGTTGCAGTCGCCTGTGTTCGTGACATTGCTGGCGATGCTGTTTTTGCTGATGGCATTAAATTTGAGCGGCGTATTTGAATTCGGCATGCGCTTGCAATCTGCGGCGGGAGATCTCCAAACTGCAGGCAAAGGTAACAACCGCAGTAACTTAATGGACGCATTTTTATCCGGCGTGCTCGCGACCATTATCGCGACACCATGCACGGCACCATTCATGGGCGCGGCATTGGGCTACACGCTGGCCCAGCCCACTTATGTCTCAATGCTCGTCTTCACGGCCGTCGCACTTGGCATGGCCGCACCGATCATGTTGTTGTCGCTGTTGCCGGGCTGGTTGCGGTACCTGCCAAAGCCGGGCGTATGGATGGAATCGTTCAAGCAATTCATGGCGTTCCCGCTCTTTGCGACGGTCGCGTGGCTGGCGTGGGTGCTGGGTTCGCAGCAAGGCAATGACGGCATGGGAATGCTGCTTTTTGGCATGGTCGTGGTTGCGTTCGGGGCGTGGCTGTACGGTCGCTGGCAACTCGACACCCCGGTTCGCGCGTCGGTGGCCGCTATTTTGTTGCTGCTAGCCGGGGCGGCAATTGCATGGCCCAATGCCAATGTGACGACACCGTCCACAGCGCTTGGCGCGGGCACGTCGATTGCAGCCGATGGCTGGATGCCATTCTCCAAACAAAAAGTCGCCGAGCTTCGAGGGCAAGGCCGACCTGTGTTCATCGATTTCACCGCGACCTGGTGCATCACGTGTCAGGTAAACAAGCGACTCGCGCTGAACCAGCCGGAGGTGCTGAAGCGGTTTGAAGAACTCAATATTGTTCGCATGAAGGCCGACTGGACCGTCAAAGACCCGGCCATTACTGAAGCACTCGCGGAATTTGGGCGCAACGGTGTTCCGCTGTATGTTTTTTATCCAGCAGCGGGTGAAGCCCAAATACTTCCGGAAGTGTTAACACCAGCCATTGTGTTATCCGTGATCAGCTCGCCACGCGTTGCATCCACAGTGAAATAGCGGGTTTGTGACCGCGCCAGACACAAAGAATGGCGCTATCATCAATCATCGCGTCACTGTGCTGCATGGTCGCAATAATTAAGCTAAACTCTAGCGTTGGCGCGGCTTTCAGACTTAAATGTGCCTGAAAAGCGCACCAGTGCTGGGGTTTTCGTTTTTCATCATTTCTGATCGCCCACCAATAAAACTGTGAGTGCCCGCTCTCTCCCCGTCCTGCCGCTCGCCGTGCTCATGTCGCTGGTTGCGCTGACATTCTGGCTGAATCAGTTCGTGCAAGCACCGAATGCCCGCGCTGATGCCAACAAACGACACGACCCTGATCTGATCGTGGAGAATTTCGTCGCCAAGGCGCTCGGGGAGACCGGCGAAGTGCAATATACGGTCAAGGCTGCAAAGATGCTCCATTTCCCGGACGACGATTCGTCGCTGCTGGAAACGGTAATTTTCACGGCCCTCCACCCGAATTTGCCACCGATCATCGCGCAGGCACCGCGCGGTCGACTGGTAGCAGGCGCTGATGAGGTTATTATGGAAGGGGGTGTGTTGGTCACCTCCGAAAAGACGGAAAAGTATGAAGCGCTGCGGCTGACAACACCGACGCTGTATGTCTCTCCCGAAAAAAATCTTGCGCGAGCCAACGAAGGCGTGCGCATCGACAGTGCATCGGGCCAGCTAACGGCGAGCAAGATGGAACTCAACAGCCTGACAAGAAGCTATCGGTTGGAGCGCGTGCGCGCCACTTATCAACAACCTCAGAGGACGCCACGATGAATATTCCGGCAAAAAAAATGCGGCGCGGGTTGGGGTTGGATTTGGCGCTCATGGCCATTGGCGCAATCGGGTTTCTTGCTTCGCATAACGTCAACGCTGAACAGGCGGACCGAACCAAACAGATTGATATTGAAGCCGACGTGGCCACCGTTAACGATAAAAATCGCACTCGCACGCTGGAAGGCAATGTTGTCCTGACTCAAGGGACGATGCGGTTTACGGCCGAGCGCATGATCGTCAAGGAAGACGACGCGGGATTTATGACCGCGCAAGCCTTCGGCGGCCCAAGCGGCCAAGTCGCTTTCAGGCAAAAACGAGAGGGCGTGAATGACTTCATGGAAGGGTTTGCTGATCGCGCTGAATTCGATGATCAAGCCGACACAATGAAACTGTTGTCGCGCGCACGCCTCAAAAGCGGCGGCGATGAATTGAAGGGTGAATACATTTACTACAACTCGGCAACGGAGGTCATGCAAGCGCGCAATGCCCTCCCTGACGCAAAAGGTGCAACCCCTGTGGGCAGCGCTCCCGGACGCGTCAAAATTACGATCCAGCCGAAAGTTACAGACGAAAAGTCCAGGCAAACGGCGCCCGCCAAAATCAATTAAACCGGCAAAGCCAATCAAGTGTTGTTTACCCGCGTAATTCGATGAACCAATCCACTGAATCCCCCGCCGCCGCGACGAATGTGCTCGACCAAAAGAGCGTATTGCGCGTTGAAGGACTGCGTAAATCCTATCGCAAGCGGACGGTGGTGAGCGATGTCTCGTTTTCGGTTGAGAGCGGCGAAGTCGTCGGCTTGCTGGGCCCGAACGGCGCGGGCAAAACCACCTGCTTCTATATGATCGTGGGCCTGGTGCCGGTCGATGGCGGACGCATTTATCTGGATGGCAACGATTTATCCCACTTGCCGATTTTTCGCCGGTCACGATTGGGGCTTTCCTATTTGCCTCAGGAGGCTTCCATTTTCAGAAAGCTTACCGTCGCAGAAAATATTCAGGCGGTGCTGGAATTGCGTGACTTGACGAGCGAGGAAATCGATGCCAGGCGCGAAGCCCTGCTCAACGAATTGCATATCGCGCACTTGCGCAACAGCCCGGCAATCAGTTTGTCTGGTGGTGAACGGCGGCGCGTGGAGATCGCGCGGGCGCTGGCTGTCGAGCCTCGCTTCATTTTGCTCGACGAACCGTTCGCGGGTGTCGATCCAATCGCGGTGATCGATATTCAGGAAATTATCAAGTTCCTCAAGAATCGCGGCATCGGCGTACTCATCACCGATCACAACGTGCGGGAAACGCTCGGCATTTGTGATCACGCGTACATCATCAATCAAGGCTCGGTGCTTGCCTTCGGTAAACCGGAGGAAATCATCCATAATGAAGCGGTGCGCAAAGTTTATCTAGGAGAAAATTTCCGCTTGTAACGTCACCGTGGCAAAAGTGGTCAGCGCTCCCCATGAAGCAAAGTCTCCAGCTCAAGTTATCCCAGCACCTGACATTGACGCCGCAATTGCAGCTGTCAATCAAGCTTTTACAACTATCAACGGTCGATTTGAATCAGGAACTGGAGCGATATTTGCTCGAAAATCCGCTTCTTGAGCGGGCGGATTCAAGCGGTGACGCAGTAGAGCTTGCGCCAAATTTCATCAATGGCAATGATCGCAACACGACTGAGTCGCGCGATACGGGCGATTCGGCTACCCCATCCACGACAGACAACACTCCCGCCGAAAGCGAGGACCGGGGCGAACAATCCTTCGACACCGGTATGGATGACGGCAGCAATTACGCCGCCGCAGCGCGACGCAGCGATGACGACGAAGACAACGAATTTTCCCAAATCGCCGCCGCTGAGCCAACACTTCAGGAAAGCCTCATCAATCAGCTCGCCTTGATGTCGCTGCCAGAGAGGGACAAGCGCCTCGCAATGATCTTGGTTGCGCATCTGGATGAAGACGGCTACCTGACCGATAACCTCGACGAACTGTGTTTGATGATTGGCGAGCACATGGATGTGGAGCCAGATGACCTGCAAATCGCGCTGCGGCGCGTGCAGGCGCTGGAACCAACCGGTGTGGCCGCGCGCTCGCTTGCAGAGTGCCTGTCGTTACAACTTAAAGCGTTACCCGCTGATACACCGCAGCGGGACCGTGCGCTTCAGGTGGTTGACCAGCATCTTGATGTACTGGCGTCGCGCGACTTCGTTAAATTAAAGCGCCTGCTGCGCTGCGATGATCAGGAAGTCAAACAAGTGCGGGAATTGATCGTCTCGCTTGATCCCAAACCCAGCCGCAATTTCGGCCAGGGCGAGATTCGCTATGTCATTGCCGATGTGGTCGTCAAAAAAATGGCGGGCAAATGGGTTGCCCAGCTCAATTCCGAGGCCATGCCCAAACTTCGCGTCAATAAGTTGTACGCAGATTTATTGCACAAGAGCCGCGACACCGATGGCAAAAATCTTTCCGGTCAACTACAGGAAGCGCGCTGGCTGATAAAAAACGTTCAGCAGCGGTTCGACACCATCTTACGGGTGACGCAAGCCATCGTTGAGCGGCAGCGGCATTTTTTTGATCACGGCGAAGTGGCGATGCGACCGCTCGTTTTGCGCGAGATCGCAGATCAGGTTGGACTGCATGAATCAACCATTTCACGCGTGACAACGCAGAAGTACATGCTCACACCGCGCGGAATATTCGAGCTTAAATATTTCTTTGGTTCCAGCGTCGCCACCGATGGAGGTGGTGCCTGTTCGTCGACCGCGATTCGTGCGCTAATTAAGCAATTAGTTCACGCAGAAGATACAAAAAAACCGCTGTCAGATCATCGAATTTCAGATATTCTGGGTCAACAGGGTATCGTTGTTGCCCGAAGAACAGTGGCGAAGTATCGTGAGGCAATGCAGATTCAGCCGGCAAATTTGCGTAAGTACTTTGGCAGCAACGCTTCATGAAGCCCAATGAATTTTTGCGTAGTGCGGTGGCAAATCTGTAGGGCAGTTGTTGTTCAGATGAGCTGCTTATTGTGATGTCATTCAAGTCGTTAACTTGCACAGGTTGCGCAACGCTAATATTGAAAAAGCGTTCGCATCTCTAGAAAGGAGATTGGCAAATGAATTTGAACATGACCGGCCATCACCTCGAAATCACGCCTTCCATACGTGATTACGTGTCCTCAAAGATGATCCGTATCAACCGGCATTTCGATCACGTGATCGACGTGAACATGATTCTCAGCGTCGAAAAACTGCGACAAAAGGTCGAAGCCAACGTACACCTCTCCGGCAAAGATATTTTTGCCGAAAGCGAAAACCCGGACATGTATGCGGCAATTGATCTGCTGGTGGACAAGCTGGATCGGCAGATTATCAAACACAAGGAGAAAGTAAAAAACAAACACGACATTTCGGCGCTAAAACGACTTCCTACTGAAGAACCAGCCCAGTAGCCGGGGATGGTCGGCACACCCTGCCGACCATCACTTCGCGCCAAGTTTCTCTCTCCTCAGCACCGGCAATCGCCCATTCCCTTCTGCGCATTTCCCTCATTCGCCATCCTTAACCTTTCGCCGTCAAAAGACGCTATCCTATGGGCCATTTCCGGCCCTTCGGCAAACGCCATCCTTAAGCCCGACACTTCGCACCTGCCCCATGAATTTCATTAGCAAAACGCTATCGCCGCCGCGCGTCGCCCTCGACGTTGATCTCACCAGTAAAAAACGCCTGTTCGAACAAATCGGTTTGATGTTTGAGAATGAAAACAAAATCGCACGGGCCAACGTGTTTGACGCACTTTTTGCGCGTGAAAAACTAGGCTCCACCGGTCTGGGTTTTCAGGTCGCCATCCCACACGGGCGCATCAAAAATTTGCGCGACACGGTTGCGGCATTCGTGCGCGCCAAAGAAGGTATTCCATTCGAATCTCCCGATGGGGAGCCGGTGCGTCTGGTGTTTGCGATGCTGGTGCCGGCAAACGCGACAGAGCAACATTTAAATATGCTTTCGGAACTTGCCCAAATGTTCAGTGATACCGAATTGCGCGAAGCCCTACTCCAAGAATCAGACCCATTGGTGGTTCACAAATTATTGACTGAATGGCTGCCGTATGCCCCGATTAAGCGTACAGCAGCTATTTGATGATCGACGCGAAAAACTGCAACTGACCTGGGTTGGCGGTCAGCGGGGTGCCTCGCGGGAACTCACGCAGGAGGCACTTGATCGCCCCGGCGTTGGTCTGGTGGGGCATTTAAACCTCATCCATCCGATCCTGATGCAAGCGCTTGGCATCAGTGATCTCGACTACCTGAGCAACCAGCCCGCAGAGGCGCGCACTGAGAGCCTGAATGCACTTTGCACCGGCGAGACCCTGTGCATTTTTTTGTGTGATGGTGCCGATGCGCCGGACTTCCTGATCGACGCGTGCGATCAATACGCGACACCATTATTTCTTTCGCAAAAGCAGAGCCGTGTTTTCGTCAACCTGCTCAGGCCCTATCTGCAACGCGAGCTATCCGAAGTTACGTCGAGCCACGGCGTCTTTCTCGATGTGCTCGGCTTCGGCACACTCATCACCGGTGACTCCCAAATCGGCAAGAGCGAATTGGCGCTTGAGCTGATTTCGCGCGGCGCCGGATTAGTGGCCGACGACGCGGTCGAGCTCTATCAAGTCGGGCCGGAAACAATTCAAGGACGCTGCCCTGCGCTGTTGCGCGATTTTCTCGAAGTTCGCGGGATTGGCGTGCTGAATATCAAAGCAATTTTCGGCGAAACAGCCGTCAGACCCCGCAAAACATTGCGGCTAATTGTGCATCTGGAGCGACCGACCGACGAATATTTCCGCACGCTCGACCGGTTGCAAACAAAATCCAGCGCCACCACAATCCTTGGCGTCGAAATCCCGACCGTCACGCTGGCGGTGGTTGCCGGACGCAACCTCGCCGTACTCGTCGAGGCGGCCGTGCGCCATTACATTCTGCAAACACGCGGATACGATTCCACCAAAGATTTTCTGGACCGGCACGAAGAGGCAATGCGCGATCAACCCGAAGGCAATGCCAGCAGCAAAGTGGTCGATAGCTTCAACGATACGAGCGCGTTTCGTGCTTACGGTATTGAGTGAGTCTTCAACTGTCATGCAAAACAATCCAGCGCAGTTGATTACTCAATAATGCAGCTCATTCTCGTTAGCGGACTATCGGGGTCGGGCAAAAGTGTGGTGTTGAAGGCGCTCGAAGATACGGGTTATTTCGCTGTCGATAATCTACCCGCCAGCCTTATTTCTGCGCTGATCGACTCGATCAAATCCAGCAGCGAAAAAGTCGCCATCAGCATTGACGCCCGCACCGGCGAGACGCTGGCCACACTGCCGCATACGATAGCTCTGCTGAACGCGAGCGGTATCGATTGCCGCGTCATATTTCTCGATGCCAACGACGAAGCGCTGGCGCGAAGATTTTCCGAGACGCGTCGCCCCCATCCTCTGGCTGAAAAAATTTCCGGCGGCATGATCGCGTGCATCACCGAAGAGCGCCGGATACTAGCCGATATTTCAGAACTCGGACATCGCCTGGATACGTCCGATATCAATCCAAACGTACTGCGAGGTTGGATAAAAGACTGGCTCAAGTTGGACCGCAATCGCATAGCGCTGGCGTTTCAGTCATTCGGTTTCAAACACGGCATTCCAATCGATGCCGATCTGGTGTTCGAT
>JAYURJ010000217.1:0-9301 GCA_043756275.1 Betaproteobacteria bacterium
CCAAGTTGTGGATTGCGCGCAGGCATCAGTCAGCTACACTATTAGCTGGGACATAAGAATATGGATCAAGTTGTGGATTGCGCGCAGGCATCAGTCAGCTACACTGATGCGGTCGGCGATTACGTTTCGCATTACGTTGTGGATTGCGCGCAGGCATCAGTCAGCTACACTGCCTTACACGCAATGCTTTGATGCAAAAAGATAAATGGCTTGAATCGACTTTCAAAAAAGGTCGGTTTAAGCCATTTTTCATTCTGCTGACCACGGATTGTCAGAGGGTAAACGAGACTGCGATGGCGGGAAACGCTTTCAGCAGCGCTTTGTCGGCAGTGACTAGCGAGCATCCTAGCGCTTTGGCCGTCGCAATAAATTCGCAGTCATAGGAGGTACAACCGCTCTCTTTGGCAAGCGTCAGTACATCCTTCGCCATAGGTTGATACTCGTATGCAGCTAGACGACTTGCGGCTTGCTCCTGTATTGCCAGCGCTTGTCTCAATGACAACATGTCCTTTCGCATATACAGCGCCAGAATATTCATGAGTTCGCTTTGCCACAGCGGAGGAACATGCCATTCGCTATCCATTGCCAGCCATTGGCGGGCTTTCTGCGTATGCTCGCTCTCAAGAAAAAGGTAAGCGATGACATTGGTATCCGCAACGATCATGCGCGACTACTTGCGGCCAACGCGCTTGGCGCGATCAATTTGACCCGTCTTGAATTTCTTGCCAATTGACAGGCGCAATGAATCTACTCCAGCGAGCCAATCCTCCGCCGATTGTTTTTGTCTGGTGAGCGCGCCATCCAGGCTGACAATCGCCTGACCATTCATGCTGCGATGATTCGACTCAGCAGCTTGTTTCAGGCGCTGGTACAGGTCGTCGGGGATATTTTTGATGGTGAGCGATACGGGCATGTTTTTCTCTGCAATCACAATGCCTGTATTTTGCAACCAAAATGGTTGCACGTCAATTGTCGTGCAGCAAAGTAGGTAATCAGAAAAAACTGATCTGCTCCGGTGCAGGTTCGGTCGCACTGCGCGTTTTGCCGTGAAATACTTTCATGCGTTCAAACTGCTTGTCGGTGATCACGATGAGCCGCACTTCCCCATCATCCGGAAGACAAGCGCGCACACGGACTTCATGTACATCTGCATTTTCTTCAGATGCGCAATGCCGCGCGTAGACGGAGAACTGCATCATCGAGAAGCCGTCATCGAGCAATGCCCCACGAAAATTTGTATACGCCTTGCGCGCGGCCTTGGTATCGGTCGGCAAGTCGAACATCGCCATGATCCACATACTGCGATACCCCCCAAAGGCCATGATGGTTATCCTCGGATTGCGACACTTATCGTTCAGGAATTGCGACGTCTTTTGCTTCACCTGCGAGTACATCGCGCACGCTCGCGGCGTAATGGGTGAGGGCGACCAGCAACGGCCAAGAGCGGCCGTTCAAATTGATATTCCAGCCCAGCACACTGATGAGTTCGCGTTTGGTTGGTGGGTCAAGCTGCGGCTCCGCAGTATTGAGCGCTACCAGTTCATGTACCTTTACATCGATCAGTGGGCGCAGTGGCTCGATCAAATCATCGACCAGCGCAAAGCCGTTGTATTGGTTGCGATGATGGATGCCTAGCGCAGGTGTGAGTCCCGCACCGATTACGGCGCGGGCAACGGCGGAACGCATGACCGCGTAGCCATAGTTGAGAAGAGCGTTAACGCCAGGATCGTCACGATCACGGCGAAACCCATCGCCAAACAATCGCAGCCAATAAATGCGCGCAGCTTGTGCCTCGATATTTTCCGGGTCACCGCTTTTTACCTTGGACGGGTAGTGCGAGATACCCGAAGCATCTCGATTGACGCTCTTCAGTACCTTGACCTGTTCGCGAATCTTGGCGCGAACGATTTCTGCCCAGAGCCGCTTTTTGACGGGCTCTGTCGCGTCGATTTGATGTTGCAGTGTTTTTGCTTGCAGGCTGTGGCCGTCCAGCGGAATGAGCATCGCGCCTGGCATGAAGCGCTCGTCGCAGCCGACAACGATGGTGTTGTTTTGCCAGCAGGCCATCAGCGCTTGCAGCGTCACAGTAATGGCGGGATTCGACAAAATCAGCACACCCAAATCCTCGACTGGCACTTGGCCTTTGACCTCACTATCCTGCTCGATCAGGAGTTGTTTGTTCTTGACCGAGAGGAAGGAGGGGTTGCTGATTTCGACGATGCGTTTAATCAATTTCTATAGTTTCATAACTACCTAATGCATCGATTCTGATCTTTTTGCAGTGAATTGTATTTGGCGACGCCTGAATGATTCCCCGGCGATCCGTGTCGCTAGTCGACGTGACGCTGAAATGTCGAAAGACTAACGTTCCGTTTATGCCAGACATTTTCTGAAGCCGATAAACTGGCAAACCTAATTGCACTTGCTCGCTTGGGACGAAGTCAGCATTCCAGATGACCATATCGTTAGCACACAGTGCGAACTCAAATTTCCACTCCGAGATGTCAATTGAGGGATCGATCGCCAATAGCTGTGCGGTATCTCGACGAATTATTGGCTGATGCCGCCGTCGTTTGGCGGCCTCTAACAAATCGACAAAGATCCCTTTGCGCTCAACGTTTCCGTCCGCAAGATGCCTCTTGAAAATGACGACATGATGGTTACTATTCTTGGCGAATATTTGGGGACGATCGCCAAAACGAACCATTCCGGAAGCGTTGGTTGCAAGGCGCACTGATTTAACTACCTCGGCTCGGGTTGCATCGCTATTTTTTCCGGTAATGCGCGGTGGATTATCGCGGGCATCTTTTGGCTTATTTCCAGCGTTAACCCAATTTGATAGTACTTTCCGGGTCTGAGAATCGACGATCCAAGTTTTTTTACCCGGTGCGTTATCGAGTTTCTCCAATGCGACCTCAACTGATGCACGCTTGACGTAACAGCGGTGTGCGATATCGACCATCGCAATTGGCTTGTCGGCATGCAACATGGGCATTACAGTATCTTTAGTAATTTTTTTCACACCATGCGCTAAGACCCAATTGCGAAGAGCTTCGCGAATTTGATCATCTTCAATCCAGCTACTGCCGTCATCCAATGACTTGCCCGCAGCGCTATCAGGTTCGCAGCCAATAAGACCAGGCTTACGGAGAACGTCTTTGATAGGTACGCCAGATTCAATATATACGCCCATACCAAATGGCAGTTCATCGTGTAGGGCACCGTCAACTTTGCGGTTGGCGGCATGGCTAACCACATTCGCCATAACTAAATCAGCTGTTTGCGTTCTCAAATTATCAATGTCACATTCGAGTGGCGTGTCAGGCCAAGAACCCGTGCGCTCGCGATATCGGTAACGATTCAACAGGTTTGCGAAAACTGTTTTGTCAATAAGTGCCGTAACAATCGCGTCTATGGCGTGATGCCGGTGATCGCCGCGATCTTTTTTCTTTTCTATGTCTCTATCTTTGGTCGCACTTACTTCACCAGTTTCAGTGTCGATTTGCTCCTGGGTAGGAAAGCCAGTCACCTTGCGTAAGATATTCGACAACCCCCACAACCTGCGAATTTCTGCGGTCATCTGCCCTCGAGTTACCTGTAGGTGCTGGTCGTCATAACCTAGTGTGGCGAGGTAGTTTCGTACGGCCACACAAATGTATCGTGTGTCATTAAGTTGCGCCGCAATGAAATCCTCGTTTGGCTTGAAATTTCTATCCTTGATTCGCCTTAGTTTGGTGTGCGGGTAATCGGACAATGCCTCAAGCCGTTCAACGATTCGTTGATATTTGTCTGAGTCCCCCCAAGCCTGCCAAGGCGTTTTCTGGCCTTTTTCCATATTCTCCCTACGGAAGCAAAGGACCTTATTCGCGTACGAGTCATCACCCGAAAGGCTTAACGGATAAATATGATCGACATCAGTAGACCCATCAAATAACGCACGATCAGAAATAAAGGGTGCTTCAGATGACGAATAAGCACACCTCTCTTTCTGTTCTTCCAGCAGTTTGTATCTAAGAATACTCTCGCGATTTATTCGGATGTTTAAGTCAGGGTAAGTGCGATTTAGCCCACGAAGATGCACTGCTGCGGCCTCGTTACGCTTTTGATTGATCTTATTCTGCTTGTCCATTTCTTCCCGATGCGCCTTCGACGCCTTCATATCGCGTGCCATTTCAATACGAACTATTTTTGGCTTGCCATATTTGTCAATAAGCGCATTCACGATGCGGCGTGTTTCGTACAATGCCTTCTGCACGATCGGGTTCGCAATTTCCGGCGCTTCTGGTAGCCGGGCAAGTCCCTTTAAATCGATCTGATCTTTGCGCATATATCCAGCCAAGCCTAGCGCGACCGTGTAAATCGCGCCTGCTCGCAAATGAGGCAGCAAGTCGCACATGACTTTAAGACAATGTTTGGAATATCCATCGTCGAGTTCGAGTGTCACGAGTTCAAATGCTTCTGCTTCACTAAACCGCCAAGGACAGCGCTCCATGCTCAGTGAATATTTATTTGTCAGCCGGTTGAAGAGCGCAAGCTTATCTTCAATGTTTACAAGATCGCCCACTAGCGCGAGCTGAGACTTGGAAAACGATTCGGCTGCCAATTTGTCCGCGCCTAGTGAGTGCCATTTCTCTGGCATCGTTCTAATGAGCGCCATTTGTGTGCGGTTCCCATAGAGCCCACTTTTACTGGTGCGTTCAAGGTTAAATTTCGTTTTGGGCGGCAAGCCGATGTGTTTTTTTATCGCCGCCCAAGAAAAAAGTCCGCGCTCGTTAAGCATATTGGTATCACTGAAGGCGGTAAGAATTGCTCGCCGTTCGTCTTCGTTAAGCTTTTTGCTTTCGCCGCGAGGCAATTGGTATTCCAGATTGTTGAGATCTTCCAGCATTCGGCATTCTTGCGCCTCTAATAGCGCTTTTGCGGCGCGCTTCTTGTGAAGCAACAATGAACAATTACCAACCTTGGATTTTTGTGATTGCAGTGGACGCTGAAAAAATAGGCATTGGAAAATGGCGATTCTCAACGCATTCGTCAATGTTTCAGGGTGATATTTTTGTTGAATGTCCCATATGACGGAAAACTCTTCTTCGTACCACTCTCTTAAGGCATGAAGATGAAACGCCGTTGTTTTGCCTTTCTTGCTTACCTCGTTGCGAGTGAGTGTGTGAGGTCTGCGTAGTTCATGGTTCTCACGTTTCGCTATCTCGACTAACACTTGTGCCAGCGTGGCTCTTTGACCAATCGCTTTTCTTACTTCTTCCATCTTGCGAATGCCGGTGAGTACCAGACCAGTTTCATTTTTCTTGTCATCTGCTACTGCACTATCTGGGTCCGACTGATCATATTCATCGAGCGAAAAACTATTCCCAAGCTCTTTCATCAATAGCTGAAATTTGGCACCGCGATTGCTTTTGTAACCGCGGCGGCGCAACAAATTGAGAAATATTCGCCCAAGCTCAAATAGTGACACTTTTTCTTCAACGGCTCGTGCACGTAACGCAATGGGGTGACCAAGATTATTGAGGTTGCGTTCCCAACTCGTGTGCTCGCCAATGTCTGTTGGAAGAAGTTGACTCGGCAATAAGAGTCCGACGAGTTCATTGCGTCTCTGCTTATATCTGGCACCCTGTCGCCGCATCAAACGTTTTTCGCGCCGTTTCTTGTTTTTTGGAACCTTGGTGTCGGCTTCCACCATCGACAAGAAAATGCGTGAATTTGAATTTATGATTCTTAGCGGTCGGCCAGCTGGTGTGCATTCCACAATAGCCCAGCCAATCGACGTTGTTCCCAAATCAAGTCCGAGAATGTAGTCCATGTTTAACGATCCCAGAATGTTTTATTTATTCAGCTATACTCTGATTCACAGTGTAGCTGACTGATGCCTGCGTTGCTTTTCATAATAAAAGCTTTCCAGGATAGGCCCCGCGAAAGCAGGGCAAAAAACCCGCCCCCGCACCAGTCGGGGGTTTTTTTTATCTGAAACTCGATTGCACGTGGTGACCGGCTTGCCCAGCAAAGCGGGGGTAGAAATTCTGTAACGCCTCGCTTCAACTCGCTAGCACTGGTGAGGCTTTCAGGCCGAAAAGGCTTGGAGAGCCGCATGGAATGGCGATCTACGTGTTTTTGTACTCTGAAGACGTCGCAAATTCCAAAACTCTCTATATCGCACCCGGGCGATAATATGAAATAGCAATCACGGCCAAGGCCATCGAAAATAATGCAAGACTTCTGGCAATCCAGCGGCTACCAAACGCTGCAACGTAACGATCAAGGTTGGCTGCGCGTTACGCCAGATTATCTGCGCTGGCTGCTTGCGCGTCCGGAACTCGCGCCCATCGCCGAGTCGGGGCCGTGCGAACGTGCGTTGCACCTATCGTTAGTGGACGATCCACAGCGTGGTGTCTCAGAGAACGAAATAGCGTCAGTGGAAGACGCCGATACGCGCGAAAACTTCCGGCACTTTTTTACGTTGCGTGAAGCGCTCATCGATGCGGTGACGCTTGAGCGGTTTTATTTGCAGTTTTTCCGGCACGAAGCGATCACGCTGCCGCCGCTTTTTATCGATCTCGCTGCGCACGCGATCGTCCGTGGCATTCTCGAAGGCGGCGAAGACCCTTATGAACTCCGCGCGGGCGAACTGTTTTTCCGGCGACAGCGCGTATCAACGGAAGGCGGACAGGTGCTCGCCGCTGACGCGGAAACGATTGCGCTCTTCAGCGAAACGGGCGGCTTTGGCAAGATCGGGCGGCTCATCTCGCAGCAGGGTACGCCGATGCGCGCGATGAACATGGACGTGATGTCGCACGAAAATGCGCAGCTCTACTTTCTGCGCGAGAGCCAGCACAATTATTTACTCGATCTCACCCATGGGCGTGCGGGTGAGGAGGCGCTGGCGCGCGTGCTCGGGCGATGGATCACGCATTTCTTCGGCGCGAAAGTAGAGATCGAGCCGCGCGGCCGCATCGACGACGAAGCTTGGCGCTGGCACGTCGGTCTCGATATCGAGTCCACTGCCATTCTCAATGATCTTTACGAGGGGCGGGATGTCGATGAATCGCGGCGCGCGCGCTTGATTGGGCTCTTTCACGTGCATTTTGCGGATGCTGCCGACATGCGGCGCGATGTTGCCGGCAAACCGGTTTATCTGGGGCTCGCCATAACGGCAGATAACCAGCTAAAACTCAAGCCGCAGAATCTGCTCGTCAATCTTCCGCTGGCCAATGCAAGTTAAAATGTCGCCATCGAGATGCAGTCCCGTCAACAAGAGAAAACCATGAAAACCGTAAAAGAACATCCCGCCGTCCAGATGCTGCGCAGCGAAATTGAATTCATGATGTCGGACCGCGATGCGCTGTTGCGGGTTGCCGGCGCGGCCGCAAAGTTCGTTGAAAAGGTCAATATCGCCAAGCTGCCGGTTTCGGCCATTCCGTTGGCCGAAGCGATTTCCTCCAGCGTGAATAAGCTTTCTGAAGAATCGCTGCAGGACGCATTGCAAGCGGCGAAAAAACGCGGATAACCCGACGCGATCGATTTACGACTTACGCCACACGCACGCTCAATGCAGTACCGCCAACATCCGCACTGATGGCTGAGAATATGTTCGACATTGTGCCGGCCTCATACGAGCGCCGTCGTAGCATGTTCAGCAAGGCGCTGGGCCGAATGATGATGCGTATATCCGGCTGGCGCTTTGAGGGTGATTTACCCGACATTCCCAAGGTCGTCATCGCCGTCGCACCGCACACGACCAACTGGGATTTCGTCATCGGCGTGATGGTGTTGTGGGCGCTGGATATAAAAATTTCTTTTCTGGGCAAGCACACCTTGTTTCGCGGGCTGTTCGGCAAATGGATGCGCTCCATCGGTGGCATTCCTGTCAATCGCGCATCCACGCACGGCGTGGTGGGTGATGCGGTGCAGGCCTTTCGTTTCTCCGAGCGCATGGTGCTGGCACTCGCGCCCGAAGGCACGCGACAGCTCAGCAAGGGTTTCAAAATGGGTTTCCTGCATATCGCGCACGGGGCGAACGTGCCAATTTTGCTCGCGTACTTCGATTTCTCGCGGAAGGTGATTGGGTTTGGGCCGCTACTGACCACCACTGGGGACGTTGAGTGCGATATAGAGGCTGTCCTTAATTACTATCGGCCTATTCGCGGCAAATACCGCAAAGTGTGGCAGCAGGAAAATTAAATGGTGCCGCCGGTGGCACCGCTTGAGCGCGTCTCGCAGCAGCATTGCGCTCTGCGGGGCGCCAACGTGACTAAGCGGCCTCAGTAATTGATTTTATTAAATTGTGGTGTTGGGGCACGGCAAATGCTGAGTAGGCTTGTGCTGGTTAATGAACCTCCGATCAAGTCTAATTTGAATGTGGTTCGACAAGCCATCGCCCGCTGCATCGGGCTCTGGCGCTCGGCAGCGGCGCGCATGCGCGCCGAAACCCTGCCTCACGTACCACGAACGGAATCAATAAAGTACCGTTCGTCTTGAGCCCGTCGAATTTGTGGCAACGGTTGAGCCGATGAAAAGGCCGCCTCGTTTGTAATTGATGCCTTCAACGGCTAAACTCACCAGCAAACCGCAAAAAACATCATTCCACAATATCGTTCGAGGAGAAATTATGAGAATCGTATCCAAACTAGTGAGTGTTTCTGCACTCGTTATGTCGTTAATCGTTGGCACATCGGCAGTCGCACTCGACAGTGTGAAATTCATGATCCCAGCCAATCCGGGCGGTGGCTGGGACCAGACGGGGCGTAATTTTTCAGCCGCCATGATCAAGGCCGGCGTGGCGAAGAACGCGCAGTTTGACAACAAGGGTGGTGCCGGCGGCACGATCGGCCTCGCCCAATTTGTCAACACGTCCAAGGGTGATGGCAGTGCCATCATGGTAGGCGGCATGGTGATGGTCGGCGGTATCATCCTCAACAAGTCAGCTGTGAATCTGACCATGGTCACGCCGATGGCGCGGCTCACAGGCGAATACGATGTCCTGGTGGTGCCCTCCAATTCACCGATCAAGACACTTAAGGATTTGACCGATAAACTAAAAGCCGATCCCGGGTCGGTAAGCTGGGGTGGCGGCAGTGCGGGCGGCGCCGACCATATTCTGGCCGGCATGATCGCAGGTGCCGTTGGTGTGGATCCTTCCAAAGTGAATTACATCCCGTATGCGGGCGGTGGCGAAGCACAGGCGGCCATTCTCGGCGGGCACGTGACGGTCGGCGTTTCCGGCTATGCCGAATTTTCCGCGCAGATCAAAGGTGGCAAGTTCCTTGAAGAAGAAAATAAGCGCATCGGCGAT
>JAYURJ010000218.1:0-29784 GCA_043756275.1 Betaproteobacteria bacterium
AGTCAATGGCCGCACGGTGGAGGTTGTCGAAGAAGTGTTACTCGACAAACCGTTTTGCCAACTGCTGCATTTCAAGAAAGCGCGCGCAACGCTGAATGAGCCAAAGGTGCTGATTTTCGCGCCATTGTCAGGACATTTTGCAACGCTCCTGCGCGACACCGTGCGCACCATGCTGCCGCACCACGACGTCATCATTACCGATTGGAAAGACGCCCGCGAAGTCTCGCTTGCTGAAGGTCCATTTCACTTCGATGATTACGTCGCCTATGTGCAGGAGTTTGTGCGGTTTATGCAAGGCCGCCACCATGGGCGCGTGCATGTGGTTTCGGTGTGCCAGCCAACCGTGCCGGTGCTGGCAGGTATTTCCCTGATGGCCGCACGCGGAGAGGCGCTTCCCAGCAGTATGACCATGATGGGTGGCCCGATTGATACGCGGAAGAATCCAACAGCCGTCAACGATTTTGCCGAGCATCGTCCGTTGTCGTGGTTCGAGCAAAACGTGATTCAACGTGTGCCAGTGAAATATCCGGGTGCGATGCGTCGCGTCTATCCCGGTTTTCTGCAACACACCGGATTCATCGCCATGAATCCGGACCGCCATCGCGATTCGCATATCGATTATTACAAGCAGTTGGTCGCAGGCGACGGCGAAAGCGCAGAAGCGCATCGCAAGTTTTACGATGAATACAATGCGGTGATGGATTTGCCGGCCGAATATTATCTCGACACCATCGTGCGCGTCTTCCAAAACCAAAGTCTCGCGCGCGGGACGCTGGAGGTCGCAGGAGAGCTTGTTAAGCCGTCTGCGATCAAAAAATCTGCGCTGCTCACGATCGAGGGCGAACTCGATGATATTTCGGGCAGCGGCCAGACGAAGGCTGCACATTCATTGTGTACCGGCTTGTCTCCTGCCAAACGTGAGCATTACACCGCGCCCGCCGTTGGGCACTATGGTATTTTCAGCGGACGCAAATATCGTGAGATCATTTATCCCAAGGTTCGTAAATTTATTGCAAAACACAACGGATAAACCCCATGACCGATTCCGCCAGCCCACCCATTCCTGACTATTTCGCGTTGTTTCAGTCGATGCTCAATCCGGCTGCGGCAAATCCGGGTGTCGCCGCGCCGTCGATGTTCGCGATGCTGGACCCGAAAGAGGTTGATCGAAAAATCAGCGAACTTGAAACCGTGCTCACGTGGCTCAAGGGAACGGTCGGCATGGTGGAGCTATCGTTGCAGACGCTGAAGTACCAACAGTCGATGCTGGCATCAATGGGTGAGGCCAGCAGAGGCGCGCAGTCGGGTGCCGCATCTCAGGTGCCGGATCTGGACGCGTTGGCAAAAGGTGGGGCTGCGATGAACCCGGCAATGTGGGCGTGGAATATGATGCAGCAGCCAGTGGCAGCGCCATCAACGCCATCAACGCCATCAACCAAGGCCAAGAAGAAAACGTCTGCGCGAAAATCGCGATAACTGGGAATATTTGTGTTGGCGCGGCTTCGCAATGGCATTCTCCCGCAAGCCAATAAAAACGGGGACTTTCAGGCATGATGCCTTGGAAGGCTCTCCAATGCTTGTTCTACAGGCATTCTGCGCAGGGATACTTCCGTATCAACACCACGAATTCCATTGCGTGAATGTTTTTTTCGTCCGCTTCGCGTCGCTCGCGGGTAATTTCGCGCCAATGTTTTTTATCCAGCAACGGAAATAATGTGTCGCCCTCAGGCGTGGCATCGACTTCGGTCAGAAATATGCGGTCCACGCGTGGCAGCGTCTCGGCGTAAAGACTGGCACCACCGATCACGAACGCGTCCTCGCATCCCTGCTGAATTTCGCAAGTACTGATCGCCTGATCGAGCGAGGCCACCACCTCAACGCCGTCGGCGCGAAAATCAGGATTGCGACTGACGACAATATTGCGACGGCCTGGCAATGGGCGACCGATCGATTCAAAAGTTTTGCGGCCCATGATGATGGGATGCCCGGTTGTGACGCGCTTGAAATAGGCGAAGTCGGCGGGTAGATGCCACGGCATCTGATTGTTGTTGCCAATGACCCGGTTTCTCGCGGCAGCGACAATGAGGGAAAGACGCATTGTCGACCTTGGCGTCAAACAGCAATCGGCGCTTTGATCGCAGGATGCGGGTCGTAATTCTCCAGCGTGAAATCCTCGAACTTGAAGGCGAATAAATCGCTAACGGTTCGGTTGAGCCGCATTGACGCAATACCGCTCGGCTCGCGCGCCAACTGCTCGCGCGTTTGATCGAGATGATTAAGATATAAATGTGCGTCGCCAAGTGTGTGCACGAAATCGCCGGGCTTCAAGCCGCACACTTGCGCGACCATCATCGTGAGCAACGCGTATGACGCAATATTGAATGGCACGCCCAGAAAAATATCGGCGCTGCGCTGATAAAGTTGGCAGGATAGTTTTCCGTTGGCTACATAGAACTGAAAAAACGCGTGGCAGGGAGCGAGCGCCATTTTCGAAATGTCGGCAACGTTCCATGCCGAAACGATGATGCGCCGCGAATCGGGATTACTTTTGATTTGATTGAGCACGTCGCTTATCTGGTCAATAAAAACGCCACTCGGCGCTGGCCACGAACGCCATTGGTAGCCGTAAACAGGGCCCAGCTCGCCCTGCGCGTCGGCCCATTCATCCCAGATGGTCACGCCGTTTTCTCTCAGGTAGGCGGTATTGGTCTCGCCCTTCAAAAACCACAGCAGCTCATGAATGATCGAACGCAAATGGAGTTTCTTGGTGGTCAGAATCGGGAAGCCCTCATCCAGCGCAAAACGCATTTGGTAACCAAAAACGGAACGCGTGCCCGTGCCGGTTCGATCCGTCTTTTCCACGCCGTGTTCAAGAACATGACGCATCAAATCGAGGTAGGTGTTATCGAAGGGGTTGGTCATTTATGTTGGGCCGGGGATAGAAAAGATCGTTGATCGATTCACCGGTGGCGTTGTTGCAGACTGCGACGCTCGATTGTTATCCCGAAGCCCGCCGCAGTCAGTGATTTTCTAGCGTGCGAAGATCACCCAGAGGTTGGCCAGATCCTGTGTGCCGTCAGTGCCTTGGACCGTTTTCAGCACTTGCGTGCCTTTGCTTTTTTGCCCAGCTTGGACCAACGCTGTACCGAGGCGGAGCTTGGCATCATCAGCGCGCTTTAGCTCACCCTTTTTAATACCGGCTTCCATCAAGCTAATCCCTTTTGCAGCTTGGCCGGAGCTAAACATGTTGTAGCCCAGATTCACCAGCGCGTTGCCGTCCTTCGCTGCCGCGGCTGCTGCTTCATCAGCGCCGCCTGGCGTGACCACCTTCTGATTGTCCGCCACGCGTTTTTCAACGAGGTCGCGCAGACGCTTTTGGCGATCAACGTCAGCACCTTTGCCAAGTGCGCCGCTGGTGTAGCCTTCATCCACGACTTTCTTCGCTTCACCTGGGTAGCCAGCTTGCAACGCCAGCTGCGCCATTTCCATATAGTCGTTCGTTGCGGTCAGGTTGCCCGTGGCCAGTTGCATGCGATAAACGTCCAGCGCCAATCGGTCCGAGAAGCCGGGCTTTCTTTGTAGCCGCGAAATCACGTCGGCCCAGAGGCTTTTCTTCGGGTAATGATTCAGCAGTTTTTCGATCGTCGCGATATAGCCGGTCGTGTTCTTTTGACGTAAATAGCTGTTGGCCAGTAACTGCAGTTTTTCCTCCGAGGGCTTGCGGCCGGCTTTTTCGTCGGCCTGAATATCGAGGAGAGATTCCTTGGCAGAGTTGGCGAAATCACCAGACTGGAAATAAGCCTGAATCATCTGTGTGCGAATCTGCGGGTTGGTGCCGCCTTCCTTGAAATAGCGGTTGCCCCACTTGAGCGCGCTGGCATAGTCCTTGTTGTTGGCATAGAGCTTCACGAGCGTGTCGATGATCGAGAGCTGCGATGCTGCAGGCGCTTTGCCGGAGGCGATGACTGCTTCAAACGCCTTGGTCGCCGTGTCGCTTTCGCCGGCGCCAAGGGCCGCGTTGGCGCGCGTAAATTCGATCAGGTACGATTCGTTAGCAGTCTTGCCGGACACGCCATCGGCTTCCCTGAGTTTGCTGAGTGCCTCCTTGTAGCGCTTGGCTTTCAGCATGTCCTGCGCCTGCTGCAAGGGTTTGCCCACTTCTGGCCGTACCTTTTCCTGTGCATGCGCTGCAGGCAGCGCGAATAGCGACACGCCAGCAACGATTGCCAGATGAACGAGGGCGCGTTTGATCGATACGGATGCGTGCATGGAAGGAACTCTCCGGAAAATAATAGACAAAACGCGGCAGCGCCGCGTCTTGTTGACTACCGATTACTTGACGAACTGTTCGTTGCCGACAATTCCCAGTTTGGTCACGCCAATACGCTGCGCTGAGGCCATCACCATCGCCACTGATTTATATTGCACCAGTTTGTTGGGTCGCAGATGTACTTCGGGCTGTACAGGCTGCGCAGCCGCTGCTGTGAGCCGCACTTCGAGCTCTTCACGCGTAGGAATAATGGTGCCGTTCCAAAGTACGGTGCCGTCAAAATCGACGTCGATTTGTACGACTTCAGGCGGTGTTGGCGGCGGCGGTGGATTGCCGACCGGCATATTGAGTTTAACCGCGTGCGTCTGGATCGGGATCGTGATAATCAACATGATGATCAATACCAGCATCACATCGATCAGTGGCGTGGTGTTGATCTCCATCATACATTCCGGCTCTTTTGAGCCTCCGCTTGGGCCTACGCTCATGCTCATGACATGTTTCCTCTTATCTGGCGACTACTTACAGGCTCTGCAACACACAACAATCAATTCAACGGCGGCGGCTCGGTAATGAAACCGATCTTGAGAATACTGGCGCGCTGCATGGTGTAGACGACCTTGCCGACTGATTCGTAGCGCGCATTTTCGTCACCGCGAATGTGCACTTCAGGCTGCGGTATCTTCACCGCTTCGACCTTCAACTTCTCGAACAGCGCGTCGGTGTCGGCCATCAGTTGCTGGTTCCAGAAAATATCACCGTCCTTGTTCACGGAGATAACGATATTTTCCGGTTTTGTCTGAGTGACGATATTGCGCTCTGCCGGCAACACGACTGGTACGTTTTGTACAATCGCCGGAATCGTGATCAGGAAAATGATCAGCAACACCAGCATCACATCTACAAGCGGTGTGGTGTTGATGGCGGAGATGACTTCATCTTCGCCATCACTTTCCGAAGCTATGCTCATACTCATACCGAACTCCTGGCTGGTCTGGGGTCTGTGTCTGTCGGGCGCTTAACGCTTCTTGCCGCTGGTGCTCAAGAGCACCGAGTGCAGATCTGCGCTGAATGCACGCACGCGTTCCATAACCACTTTATTGCGTCGTACCAGCCAGTTGTAGGCCAACACCGCTGGCACTGCAACGGCCAAACCGATTGCCGTCATGATCAGCGCTTCGCCCACCGGACCCGCCACTTTATCGATTGATGCCTGACCGGCGATACCGATTGCGGTCAACGCGTGATAGATACCCCAAACCGTACCGAATAACCCAACGAACGGGGCTGTGGAGCCGACCGTGGCCAGGAAAGCCAAGCCGTCTTGGGTGCGGTTTTGGACATTTTCAGAAGCGCGCTGTATCGACATCGTGACCCATTCGTTCAGATCTACATCGCCCATCAAGCCAGAGTGATGGCTAGTGGCTTTGAGTCCGCTTTCACCGATGAAGCGAAATGCACTGCCTTCTTTCAGGCCATCAATACCCTGTTGCAGGGAGCCCGCCGCCCAGAAGGCCTCGCCCACTTCATTGGATTCTTTCATCAAGCGGAATTGTTCAAACAGTTTCACGATCAGAATGTACCACGTGCCCATCGACATAATCACGAGAATGGCCAGCGTTCCCTTCGATACCCAGTCGCCGTGATCCAGCATGGCCTTGATGCCGTAGGGATTTTCCACGGCTTCTTTTGAAGTTGTTGCGCCCGCGGCTGCAGCCGGAGGTGCAGCAGGCTTCGGCGCGTCAGCAGCCGGTGCCGGTGTCTGAGCAAGCGCGGTTGTAGGTTGAAGTAATACGACCGCTGTCATCAGCGGTGCGCAAAGGACGACTGCCGCGACGAGCAGTGAGGGAATGCGTTTAAGAAATGACATGTTTCCTCCAATAGTAAATAACAAACTAAAACCTTAGTTGCGCCCTTGATCAACAGGCCGCGCCAACCTAAACCATGAGATCAAAAACTTGAATTAATCGACCAACTTGAACGAGAAAGGCACCTGTACACGTACATCCCTGCCTTGTCCGTTGCACTTGAATTGCCGGGAGGCACTTATCGAGACACTGTTGAAGGCACGGTTTGTGGATGACTTGACCTCGACATCCTTGACTTCACCGTTGGCCGAAATAGTCATCTCGATCAACACTTCGCCCTGCAATCCGTCTTTGCGTGCCTGCGCCGGATATTTGACTTCCTGCCGGATCGCCTGCGAGTTTGGACAAGCCACACCAACGCTAGGCGCTGCAGCCACTGGCGCTGGCGGGGCAGGTGGCGCGTATACAGGAGGTGCCACTGCGGTTCTGTTTGAAATTACTGGCGCGGTCACGGGTGCCTGAATTTGGACTTCAGGCGGTGGCACAAAAGTGGGCATTATCTGCACCATTTTCGGCGGCGGCGGCGGCGGCGTGTCCGGCGGCGGCAGCTTTTTTACTTCTTCGATGATCTTGGTCTCAAGCGGTTGCTTGATGACGTTCATTACCTTCGTGGCCAGACCATTCATCAAGGCATAACCAAGTGCGACATGCAAAATAATAACAGCGGTGATTCCGGTCAGATGTTTGCCGGGTGACCGTTGTTGCTGAGCGTAGTCCATGAAATATCCTTTAATTACTGCCCATGTTGCAGGCTAGCGTCATGGCTTTGAAATAAAGACGGGGATTCTAACTGTTTCTTGGCCGGAACGCACCAATTCCGAACGACTAGGTTGCGACATAATATGTCACTTATACGCAGGCAGGCTAAAGTGACTAATCGACTCATCGTTTGATCTCCATTTACACCGTCCGCAGCATAAAATAATCTATTGCTTTCGCCAGCGATAATCAACTGGACGAAAATTGCATCAATACTTTTGGGCAACCATATGATTAAGTTTAAGTGTAGTGGTCGCAACGAATGTGGCTAGTGGTTCGGCGACGATTTATATGCTTTTAACCGATCAAATTTCGCCGCGTAGAAGTCGCGTACTTTAATTGTTGTGCTCAACTCCATCGCCATCGCAATATGCTTGTGCGAAAGCGTTAATTTACCGAGCTCAGAGTATGCGGCGGCAAGCCAAAAATGAAATTCGTGGTTGTGCTCGTCACGAAGTAACTCTTTTTCAAAAAATGCACTCGCGGCGCTGAAGTCGTTAGCCCGCATGGCCGCCTTTCCCAAATCGAAGAAATGGAACGGTGGATAGGGCTGTTTTTTTTCAATTTTCGCAGTTAATAGTTGCGCCTCCGCAGTGCGTCCCAAATCATGAATCACTATCGCCAGATTGGACATGACCCGCAAGTTCTCCGGATCATGCCGCAGTGCATAGGCAAGGACTCTTTCAGCTTCTGGCAGGTTTCCGTGACGGCGGTAAATTACGCCAAGTGTATTGTAGGGGATAAGAAAGTTGGGGGCTTGCGAGATCGCTTCGCGTGACCACCAGTAGGCATCGTTTACATTTCCAACTGCGAGTGCCTCCGCCGCACGGTTGTTCATGTACATGGCAATTACGGTCTCCCTGGCAAGATCGTGCGCATGCTCGACGCGGTGTTCCCCCGGCGGGACGAAATCAATCGTGACCTGTCCATTGCCGTCGTATCTCCTAAGAGTATTTGTGCTTTTATTGCCGAGGGTCAAATTGATGTGCCCGACCGAAAAGTACAGGTCGCCGTTACGGGCCCAAGTCTCATCAATGACCAGGCTCTTAAATCGAACCGGCATGCCAAGCTCTTCAGCCATCGCTGCGGTCATAATCGCAAGAGAGAGGCAGTTGCCGGCGCGATCATGAAAGGTCTCTGCAGCGTTTCGCGTTTTCGTGGAGTCGTACCTGATTTTTAGCTGCTGCTTGTTATAGAGCGCATCAACAAGCCCCCGCTGTAAACCTTTTAGGCGCAGCTGATCCGCGATCCCTGTGCTCAGGTAACGTTTCATTTCGCTGCTGATGGCAAATACGTCGTCGACATTAATCTGCTCGGACGGTTGCATGAACAATTGATCATTAAAAAAATCGCGGGGCTGCGAGCCAGACGGCGCGACAGCGCAGGACGCGAGCACTACAGTCATCAGCAAAATCGCAATTGTTTTCAATCGACACCTCGCCAGCGCTAACGGCAGTTTCGGAAGGCTACGCGCAAATGTGCGGCCCAATTTGGGGGAAAACAGAATCCAAAGTTTTGTAAAAAATCCGCTTGCCGCTGCAGGTAGTCTGAGCCATTGTTCTAAGCGTCCTCATCGACGCCACCGACATTAATCATAAACCTTCATCGGGCGGTTTGCGATCAAATCCGCGACAGGACCCCAACGTCAATGGGCACATCATGTCAAATAGCGAACTGCATAATTGCATTCGCCAAGCTGGAAACTGGCTCAGCGCGCAAAGACACTGCTTTTGCGCAAGTGCAAAAGCTAAAGAATACTTAAACTTTAGAAGGCCGAGTAATCAACTCTGAAAAATACTGGCTAGCGGGTTATCAACCATGATCATGTCTCTGCGCGCCGTGTGCTGAAAATAAAAAAAACCGCAGGGTCTCCCCTGCGGCTTTATTACGGTTAAACAAGAAAACTATGTCTTAGAAGAACTTGTAGGTGGCAGTTACGTACACAAAACGGCCACGTGGGTCGTATTGGTATATGTCATAGCCAGACTGGAACTGCGAGCCATTGTTGATGAACAACGGCGGATCCTTGTCGAACAAGTTACGCGCGCCCAGCGACAACTTTAGGTTCTTAATGCCGCTATAGGTTGCGACCAGATCATAAAGAGCCTGACTAGGCACAAAGTGGCGGTTGCCATTCAGGTCATTACCATCCTCATAACCCTTGTAGTACCGCTGCGTAAGTGTCGCCGACACCGGGCCAAAAGTATAGCCCGCGCTCAGGTTGTGCTTCCACTTTAAGATCACACCGGTGGCGGCTGCAACCAACGGCGAACCGTCGGGCCGCACGATAGCACCCACACTTTTTTCCAGTTCGCCACTCGTATTTACCAAGTCATACTTGTCGGTATACGTACCCTGCAAACCCACGTCCAACCTGCCGCCGCCGATGTTTTCGCGGAAACGCAGGTCAATATCAAGACCCTGTGTCTTTAGCGAACTTACATTGGCTGCCAACTGGCGAATCAACGTGATTTCGTCTGCACCGTTCACATCAACCAACGCTGCATATCCCGGCGCGCCGCGACGAAAACCCGACGCGATTTCCTGCGCGGATGGTGCCGCAATCAAGCCCTTAATCTCGATATTGAAATAATCGATAGTAGCGGTAAAGGATTTGATCGGCGAGAACACGAAGCCAAAGCCGTACTGATCCGATTTCTCAGGTTTGAGATTCGGGTTGCCGCCTGCTAGCGAGGTCACCTGAATCTGGCCATTGCCCGGGAACTTGGGGTCGATAAACTGCTCGGTCGTATTGATTTGTTGCGGCGTATACAAAGCCGGCAGGGAGGGTGCCTTGAAGCCGGTACCGACCGAGCCGCGAACCATAAATGAAGTTGTCGGCTGAAAGCGCCCACTGGCCTTGTAGTTTATGGTTTTGCCGAAGTCGTTGTAGCTGTCCTGGCGAACAGCAAGCGTGCCTTCGATCTGTTTGGTGACCGGCAAGTTGGCTTCCGCAAACACCGCCCAGACCGTCCTCCTCGCACTCACCGGCGTAATGGCGCCGCCGAGGCCAATCACGTCGCCTGTTAGTGTTGCCGGCGCCGGGATAAGTGAGTAATCTTCGTTGCGCGCCTGAATACCGGCTGCAATATCGAGGGAGCCGCCACCCAGTTGCATTGCTGATCCGGCCACCTTGGCATCGACACCTTCATTCTTCGATTTCGAACCAATCGTCGGCCCTTTGTACTTGGTCCCTTCAATCAACTTGGTAAGTTCCGGCGACTGCACGCCGCCAGGGGCCCAAGGGTTCCAATTGTTGGCTGGGTTGTTCAAGACCTTGGTCAGCTCGAAGATGGAGGCAAATCCCTCGATCACGTTGCCTTTGGTTTCGCTGTTGTTCTGCGTATAGGCGGCCTCGTATTCAAGATTGCCGGCAGAACCTTTGACACCGACCACAACGCGATCTTGCGTCGCAATGTCGTTGGAGGTGCGCGGGCCAAGCAAGAAGGTACGCTGTGACACGCCCAGCGGCAAGCCGACCATGCCACCCAGGCCGATGGATGTCAAATAGTCAGCAGCAAACTTGTAGTTGGGATTCGAAGGGAATATCAGCAAAATGGGATCGACGCCAGACCCCGCAAAACGTGAATTGCCAGCGTAGAACGCCTGCCGCAACGGCGCGGGCTGAATCGGGTTTACAAATTCATTGCGCGAATAGAGACCCTCGGCAAAGAGTTCGGTATTGTCATTCACCTTGAAGCGAACGTTACCGGTCGCGCCCTGATACTCGCGATTGGGCACCAAACTCACAAACTTACCTGTGTCAAAGGTGCAGTTCGGCGCTAATCTTGCGGTGCCTGGCGCACCTGCACTAAAGCCCAATCCCGCTCGCGGAACCATGTTGATCGAGGCGCAATCTCCTCTGGCAGCACTCGGATTGCCATAACCCGTGCCAGATACGCCGAACGGATTTGCCGCTGAACGACCGTTGGTGCCAGCACCAAACAAGGTACCACCACCTGGAAACCGCCAGGCACCTTCAATGCGCCCTGTTTCCGTCGCGCCGCCCGCATAGAACGGCAATTTTGTATCTGACTTGGAAAACTCACGCGAGGCACCAAGCAAGTTCCCTTCCTTCTCGTAGGCAGCCGACACCACAACAGCCCAGCGGTCTTTGTCGTAGTCGCCTAAGCCAGCCACAATACCGTATTTTTCGTTCTTGCCACCGCCACCCCGGGTTGGTTCCCCGTAGCTGGCGGATAACTCAACGCCCTTATAATCCTTGCGCAGTATGAAGTTAATCACGCCAGCGATGGCATCACTTCCATAGACACCAGACGCGCCATCCTGCAGCACTTCAACACGCTCAATCGCGCCCAATGGAATGGCGTTGATGTTCACACTCGCGCCGCCACCCGCAAACACCGCCAGCCGCCGACCGTTGACCAGCACCAAGGTCTTGTCCGAGCCAAGGCCGCGCAGAGACACGGAGGATGCCCCATAGGTCGATAGCCCCGATTGAGATGCGTTGACAACGTTACCGGCGGAGGAGACCGATGTAATCTGCGCAAGCAGATCTTCGGTCGACTGCACGCCGCTCTTATCAATATCCGCTCGCGTGATCACCGTCACCGGCAGCGCCGTTTCGGCATCGACACGTTTGATACTTGATCCCGTTACCTCAATCTTGTCGACCTTTTGTGCCGCAGGTGCGGCTTGCTGCGCATAAATCGACTGCGCTGCCATCAGCGAAAGCGCTAAGCCCGTGGCGATGACGCATGGCTTTCTCGAGAAAGCCTTCGCCGGCTGTTTGTTTTTACTCATGTATGTCTCCTAATTGGATTAGGTTAAGTGAAAAATCCGGACCAACGCGGTGTTCCCAACACACCGTTGCTAGGCGGTGTGACGCTGCTTTTTTTGTAAGTTGTCGTGTTGGTCCCTGCATTTTTGGCGGATAGACAAAGCCGACGACCTGAGTCGAAAGCAAAGCCACCACACCACGAAAGAATAACGCCAAAAATCTTTGGAGGGACTTCAATATGTCGTTTTGCCATGCTTTGCTATTTTTTTGTTGCATAATTGCAACATCGCAGTCAGATGATGAAATTATTGGTGGCAAATAGTTTCAGGCGCTTGGAAACAGTGCCTTACGCTCCGGCACGATAAATGGCGGAACAGGTGACCAAGATGAGTTCTGAATTAAAAAAAGGGAGCCAAAGCTCCCTTTTTAATTTAGTTACGTGTCGACGTTCAACGAACGTCGGCCCGCACATTTATCTAAAAATTGTATTTTGCTGAAACGGTATACACCCGACCGAGCGGATTTGCGAAGCGATCATCATACGCGCGCGCCTGGAAGCGCGATGTTTGATTCGTGAACGATGGATCCTGGTCTGCGATGTTCAAAATACCACCCTGAAGCGTCAAGTTTTTGATGCCGGTATAGATCAAGCTAACGTCAAAAATGGAGTAGGACTTGACCACGTTGTTTCTGAACGCAGGCGCGACGGATCCACCATTTTGATCCAGATAGCCAGTGATGTACCGGTTTAACACGTTAGCGTTCCAACTGCCACGCTGCCAGCCAAAATTGGTGACCTGTTGATAACGAATAACCGGGCCGCCAAACTGCGCGTTGTAGTTTCCAACAGGATTAAAGAACGGGCCATTCTTCAACACTTGGAACTTGTAGTCTGTGACGTAGGTTGAGCGAACACTCGCAGAAAAGATTCCATGCTGTGTAGTACCGCTTTGCCAGTTTGCCTGCAGATCTATACCCTTCGTTCGTGTATCTCCAAGATTCTGGTTGGTGTTGATAATAAAGGCCAACGGGTCGCCGCCTGGAACGCGGCACGCACCAATGGATTGTTGGAGCGCTGCTGGTGCGGCACTACAGCGAACGTATAGCGACGCATAGGTTACCGGGTCGGCGAAAATGGTGGTTTCCCCCAAAACGCTGATGTTATTCTTTACCTTGTAATACCAATGATCAAGGCCGAACGACAGCGTTGGTGTCGCCTGAAAGACAAATCCCGCCGTCCATGCGTCGGAATTTTCCGGGGTCAGTCGCGTATTACCACCTTGTTGTTGCTGAAATTGGATACGGCAATCCCGGCTTGCAACGCCGCCAGCGCCTATCGCAACAACGCCATTTGGGCACAGCAATGGATCATTATACGTAGTGCCGGTAAACGTGGTCGATGTGGGTGCATAAAGTTGGGTTAGCGTTGGTGCAGTGAAGCCCTCGTTGTACGATGCCCTAAGGAGCACATCCTTGTGTGGCGTAAAGCGAATGGAAACCTTTGGATTAGTGGTGTTTCCAAAATCGCTGTATTTATCGTGCCGCACGGACACACCAACCTCAAGGTTGCGAAGCACCGGCAAGCTCAGTTCTGCCGCAATCGCCTTGATATCGCGATCACCCTGGCGGACGGCACCGGAGCCGGCTAGCCCCGAGGACGCTGCCTGTCTGACCTTCGGCACATCGGTCGTGTAAATCATATCTTCTTTACGAAATTCTGCCGCCAGAGCGATCACCGCCGCACCACCTGCCAAGTTAAACAGTGGCCTCGACGCGCTTACATTGATGCTGGACAGCGTACCTTCTCCGGTCTGAACCAAACCCAAGACTTGATTCTGTTGCAAGTATGCAAGCCCCGCGGCTGTTTGGGCGCCGAACGGATTCAGGAACGGTGCGCCGTTGATACCACGGACACCGTCAAGCATGGCAGTTGTGGTCGGGTAGCCGTTGAGGAAATAATTCTCCACTTTTGACTGTGACCACAATCCTGCGGCCTGATAGTCCCAGCCGGCGACGCTGCCCTCAAGGGAGGCGACCGCGCGTTCTGTATTGTTTTCCTGTTCCCCTTGACGCGCGCCCAGCACAGTAGTGCGCCAGCCGATTGAAATATTTGCAGTTCGATTAAGCGCAGGATCCGTGATCGGCGTAATACCGTTCCCTGGATAAAACGGGCTCGCCGGCGTCATTGTCAGCCCACCTTCTGGCGACGGCGCAATTTGTGTCGTGACTATATTGTTGGACTTGAAGTAGTCAAACGCCGCCGTATGATTAGGACCAAGCGACATCGTGCCACGTAAAAAGCCGGTCCATTGTTTTTGGATCGGAATGGTATTGGTGAACGCCTGCGTATCTGCACCACAACGGTTTGTACCGAGACCCACGCCATTACCCTGTGGCGTAAAAAGCGAAGTGGGAGGTAAACAGGTCGGGATTGTCGGGTTGGTTACCAATGATCCTTGTGAATAATTGGCCGGGAATGTGGTTGGACTCAATCCGTTGAAACCATACTCAGGGATGAACGCACTGCGCGAAAACTCTCGATCAGTTCCTCTCATGGGTTTGCCATCACGGGCCGAGAAACCTGCAATTATGTTCCAACCTTCCTTACCTAAATCGCCCATTCCACCGAGTACATCAGCTTTGTACACTGCGCCGCCAGACTCCTGCGGTACTTGTGCCTCGGCACTGACAGTCGCACCGCGAAAATCCTTGTGGGTGATGAAGTTGATTACGCCGGCAATTGCGTCGGTACCATAGGTCGCAGATGCACCATCCGTCAGGACTTCAATTCGCTTGAGCGCGACAAGCGGTAAGGTATTCAAGTCGACGGCAACGCTCGAAAACGGGTTGCTTACGATGCGTTTACCATTCAATAGTACCAACGTACGCTGCGCGCCAAGCGACCTGAGACTTGCATAGGATGCAGCACCATTCGTTCCACTTACAGATCCGGAAGTGACAGTGCCACCCTGTTGCTGGGTGATGAGTTTGATTGCTTGTTCCGCGTTTGTTACACCCGCCTTCGCCAAATCTTCGATAGAAATAATGACGACGGGAAGTGCTGCTTCTCCGTCAACACGCTTGATCATCGAGCCTGTCACCTCAATTTTGTCGACCTTTTGCGCGTCAGGGGCGGCTTGCTGCGCATAAATTGACTGTGCTGCCATTAGTGAAAGCGCTAAGCCAGTGGCGATGACGCTTTGCTTTCTTGCAAAGGCCTGCGTCGGCTGCTTGTTTTTACTCATGTATGTCTCCTAATTGGATTAGGTTAAGTGATAAATCCGAACCATCTCGATTGGTCCAACAAAAACGCTTCCCCACGTTTTTACCAGACCATTTTTTGTTTCATTGTCGAGTTAGTTCACGCATTTTTGGCGGATAGGCAGAGTAGACGGCGCTCGCCGAATCCAATGCCACCGCACTGCGAAAGAATACCGCCAAAAATCACCTGTTGTACCGCTAGATGTCGTTTTGTCGCGCCTTGCCATTTCTGTGTTGCATATGTGCAACATTGGGCCGCGACAGCATGATTTGAGATGACGTTGTGTTGCGGCAGCAAATAAAAACGACACCCGAAGGTTTGACGTAACAGCTACTGGCGAGTTGCGTTTTCTGGGTTGCGCGCATCCCGATTTGCTTCTCTTTTTCTCTAGGGAGGAGCGGATGAAATTTTAGCTCGCAACTAAAAGTCTAGCATTGGCGGGGATTTCAGGCCTGAATCACTCTGAGAGACCCGCCGATGCTGGTGTTTGGTGATTCGCACGTAAGTTCGGGAATGGTGTTCCGAAAGCGTAAAGAAAAATCCCCGCACCAGGCGGGGATTTTTCATTCTGATTCCAGAACATCCTATTGACCAAACTGAACCTTCAGGAAATCCAGTATTTGATTGTAGTTGTCCACATTGTTTTCGAGTTTCCCGAAACCGTGCCCTTCATTCTCCTTGAGCACATATCCTTTGACCGGATTGCCGGCAGCTTCAAGCTCCCGCTTCATCCGTGAAATTTGTCCTAGCGGTACGCGAATGTCATCAATGCCCGCGTACATGAACACCGGACGCTTGATCTTCGAGGCGTTGAACACGGGCGAGATCTCGCGGGTCATTTTTGAGTCAAGGTCGGTCTCGCCAAGCACCGACTTCCAGAAGGTTACGCCGGCTTCGTTCGGCGCGGTATCGCCTTCCAGCGAGGTCAATTGATACTTGTAATCGGTGACCGCCAGCCCCGCGATTGCGCACTTCCATTTTTCGTTGGAGCGCACCATCGCTTGTAGCGCGGCGTAACCGCCGTAGCTTGCACCGGACATACACACCTTGTCCGCTTGCACGAAGCCTTGATCAATTCCCCATTGCAATGCGTCTTCATGGTCATCCGACATTTGTCGCCCGACAGAACCAAAGCCCGCGTAAAACACCTTCGAGCCAAGGCCCGGAGTAATACGGAAGTTCGGGACGATGACGGCATAACCGCGAGAAGCAAATAGTTGCCCCTCAATTACGCCAAAGCCGTTGCCCCAAGTGTCCGCGCGCGCGAATGGTCCGCCGTGAATGTGTACGATCGTCGGTAGTTTGGTGCCAGCTTTGTAGTCTTTCGGCAGGAAATAATAGCCATCGATTTCCAGACCATCACGCGTTTTGTAGCGGAACGGACGTTGCTCAACCAGCTTTCCATCCAGCCAAGGTTTTGATGCGCCAATTTCCTCGAGCGTTCTCTTTTCCTCTTCATAAAAATACCAGCGCACTGGTCGTGTATCGGAATAAGAAGAAACGATCAATTTTTTCCCGTCCGGCGTACGAGAAAACCGATTAATACGACCAGGCAGTGAGCGATCCAGCAGGGATTGAATCGCCGCACGCTTTTCGTCAATCCAGGTCACCTCGGGCTTTGCCGCAGCCACGCTGTAACCAATAATTTTTTCGGTCTCCGCATCGGTAACCACCCCGCCCGTGAATCCGCCCAATGCATCCGCGCCCATGTCATATTGGGGATGTTGTGCGAGCAACTCACCCATTTTCTTGGTGTTGGGATCGAACCGGAATATCGCCATCGTGTCGCGCCCGCCGTTGAAGGCAACCTGCAACGTCTGGTCGTTTGCCTCGAACGCAAGCGGCACGAACGTGGAGTCTTTATTGCCCTCAAAGCGGGCTATCTCGACCCAGTCAGACTTCTCGTCCTTGCGGTAGTAGACGACTCTGGTCAACTTATCCTTGATGCCAGCCGAAACGACGCGCGGCACCAGTTTGCTATCGAGTATCCAGCCGGATGTTAAATCCGATGGCCGACCCTGGGTAAGCAGGGTGAATTTGCCGTTCGTGAGGTTTAGTCGATAGAGGTCTTGCGCGTTTGCTGATGTCATGTTGCCGCTGGCGATGATCTCGTCAACATTACCGGGAATGCGGCGATAAAACTGGAATCCACGATGAACATACAGATTCTTTGCACGGGAGGCACGAACCGTATCCGACAGTATGCGGTAGCCCTTACCATCGCGGCCAATCACGAACAAGCCGCCGCCATCAAATTGGCCCGCGCCCGTTGGCGAGTTGCTTTGTCCGAGGGTATAAAGAAGGCGGTCATTACCGATCCATATGACACCGAGAACATCGAAGCTGTCATAGGTCGTCAAGGTGAAGGCTTTTCGCGTCTCCATGTCAATCACTGTTAGATTCATGCGCTCCTTATACGGCATGGTGACGGCCATGTGCTTGCCGTTTGGCGACAGAATCGGGGTCGTAAGTTGTGGTTGCTTCCAGATATCCTCAACCGATAGTGTCGGCTGTGCGTTCACGGTTAATGCGGTACCTACCAACATTACAGCACCAAGAAAACCTGTTAAGGCCCTTTTGAGAAAGGATCCATTTTTCCAACAGCCCATAAAAATTGCTCCTCAAGATTTTTTGCAACCCGACCGAAAAAGTACGATCCGGTGCTCGGAAAAAACAATAAATCATACCCGTATTCGCTACAGATCGCGACGCAACGAAGTGTGTTTAATGCAGTCTGTTGTAGGGGCGCTTCAATTGAATTCTGATGCCCATCTCAAATGCGGGTCAGCACATGGTGGTCAACAGCAAATTCGTGTTACGCAATTGAAATGAAGGAAGTGAAAACAGGAAAGGGGCCAAAAGCCCCTTTCCTGTTCTACAATCTCGCTGCCTGATTACTTGAAGCTATACGATGCGCCGACAGTGACAAAACGACCCTTCAGGTCATACAGTGATGTCGCGTAGCGATTTCCTGCATTGCCGTCATACGGCGGGATTTCATCGCGCAAATTCAACACGGACGCGGTCAAGCTCAGGTTCTTGAAGCCACTATAGCGGATGAACAAGTCCTGAAAATCGCTGGCCCCAACGCGGGTTTGCTGCGGTAAAGCCGTTGCGCCGGCTTGATCGTAGCCCGCAATGTGACGGTTGGAAAGGCGGACAGACCAATTCCCACGTTGCCAGTTCGCCGAAATGTTGCCGCGATAACGTGGCAGGGTCGCAAAGACGTTGGAGTCCACGGCTTCAGCCGGCGCTTCGCCTTGAGCAAGCACAAACTTATAGCTCCTCACGTAGGAGTAATTTGCCGCAAGCGTCAGCTTACCCTGCTCACCCAGATTGAAAACATGTTTTGCCTCAACGTCGAAGCCTTTGGTTTCAGTCAAGGCTAAGTTGATATAACGCGCTTCTATTGACAAGACCTGATTGGTAAGTGGGCTGCGAACGATCTGACCCGGATAACGCGCGGGATTGGCTAAAATAAAGTTGAAGTTATCCGTTGAAACAATATCCTTTTGTTTGATACGGTAAAAATCAATTCCGAAAGTTGTGTCCTTGGATGGCTCCCAGAGTACACCCCAGTTATAGTTATCCGACGTTTCTGGCTTCAAGTTCCCTGAGCCGGTGAAGGCACCGCTCGTGTTGTAATTCAGGTTCAATATCGGGTCGGCAATACCGATGAAGAAGATTGCGTTTGACTTGGCGTTTTCAGGCAGCGTTGGTGCACGGAAGCCTTTTGAATAGGTTCCCCTGACCAACAGATCCGGCATCACCGTCCACTTGGCGCCAATTCCCGGCACCGATTTGGTTCCGAAATCGCTGTACTTCTCGTGACGCACGGCCGCCTGAAGTTCGAGGTTTTTCGCCAGTTTGCCGCTAAGTTCCGCAAAAAAAGCGGTGTTGCGGCGTTCACCGTCTACCGCTACTGAGCCCGAACCGAACGTGGCACCGCTGCGCGATAAAGCATCAGGAACGTCAACCATCGATTCTTTGCGTGTTTCCGCGCCGATTGCAAAACCAACCGGGCCATTCGCGGTTTGCATCACCTCTCTCGATGCTCTGAAGTCGAGTGTCTGCAATTTTGACTCTGCCACGCGCGTGAGCGATGTCAGCAATCCGCGCAAAACTGGCGCGTTCGCTGCATTGAAGCGATCAAAGTAGTTGTACGTGAAGTTGTTGAGCACGGCAATGGTTGGTGCCGAAAGTAAACGGTTGTATCCAATTGAAGTAATCTTATTTTTCGCAGCACTGGCACCGGTCTCCCAGTCCCATGCGCCCATCGTGCCTTTTAGCCCGATGAGGAAACGCGACGTGTCATTATCGAGATCAGAGTCGCGTCCGCCCGCTTCCGTAAATACGTATTGGAACAACGAGGCGGTGGGCACGCCATTTAGCCGGTATGCGTAAGGGCTGTTGGCGGGGATCAAACCCGGAACGTTCGTGGGCAGGCCGGTTGCTGGGTTCAGGAATGTATTGCCAGTCGCAATGAAAGGCGGCTGGAATTTCTGGAATGATTTGCTGGTGCTGAAACCGCCTTCGACATATGCCTGCAAGGTCGACGAAATATCCAGGGTGCCGCGCGCAATCAGGCCAGCACGTTCGGTGCGTGGATTGAGAGTGTTCCACTCGGCAAAATTCTGCACGCAGTTGTTGCCGCGCAAAAGGGTGAATGGATTGATTTGCTGAACCGTCAGCACTTGACCGGTACAGCCTGCCATCGCGATGCGATTGGGGTTAGGTGCAGCGCCGGCAGCGCCCGTCGGAATATAGACGGCAATGCCGGGACGCGAAAAATCACCGGCAATCTGGTCACGCCAGTCGTTGTCCCTGGTGTATTTACGCTCGGTTTGCAATAGTAAATCGCGCTTGAAATAATCAGCAGAGACCAGGACGTTATATTTATTGCGTCCCAGATCGCCGAAACCAGCAGCAAGGCTTGCGCGGTATTCGTTCGCGCCACCTTCAGTTGAAACGCCGCCGCCAGCACTAAGCTCGAGACCTTGAAAATCTTTGCGCAATATGATGTTGATCACGCCCGCAATCGCGTCAGAGCCGTAAATATGCGAAGCACCGGCCTTTAGAATTTCGATGCGATCAACTGCAGATGCCGGAATCGAGTTGATGTCAACGAAGCTGTCGCTGATGTTCTGAGCGAATCCGTAAGCTGCCAAACGGCGGCCATTAATGAGAGTCAATGTGTTCTTGGCACCCAGACCTCGCAGTCCAATGCCCGATGCACCCGGCGCAAAGCTGTTCACGCCGCCAGCCTCATTAAAGCTGTTGCCCTGATTGATTGACAAGCCACTCAGGACTTCGGCAATGGTGTTGCGACCAGAGGCAGCAATTTCTTCACGGGTGATAATTAGGACGGGGGCGACCGTTTCAGTATCGACACGCTTGATGTTGGAGCCGGTAACTTCAATTTTTTCGACTTTTTGCGGAGCCGGGGTTTGCGCTTGGGCAAACGCCATTGGCGTTACGATTAATGCCGCCAGCAATGCTTGGGGCAACAATTTCATTTTCGATTGAATCATTTAGGCCTCGTCATGGTTACAAAACAGAAACTATGGGGTCGCTGGCGATGATTTTGTCAACGCAGCGCAACAAAACGGTGTAAACCGGTAAAGTTTAGCGTCTGGTGATGCACTTAGCCATAAAATTTGCGGAATGTCGCATTTATGCAACATTTGTGTCTATCGGATGCAATTCGGCATGGTGTCGTAAGAATTTCGTGAGGTTGACCCGCAGGTTTGAGAAAAAGCCATGCTAGTGAGCATCGCGATGATCAGCCGTCAAAAACAGTCGTCATTCACATACATGCCGCGGCATCAAATAACGGGAATTGGAGATAAGCCGCCGAAGGGGTTTAACATTACTGCCGTGCGTGCTATCATGGAAAGCTAAGTATTTCGTTGTGGGCCTCGTGCCCATTTTTTATTTGTATTGAAGGAATTAGGGCCGATGACGGCGAAATTGGCACCACAGGAAATCGTCGCTGCGAGCGTAACGGGTTTAGGTTACGAATTGGTGGATTTTGAGCATTCGGCGCGCGGGTTAATGCGTGTGTTTATCGACAAGCCAGATGGTATTGGCGTTGAAGATTGCGCGAACGTAAGTAATCAGCTGACTCGGGTTTTTGAGGTCGAAAACATTGAGTTTGAACGGCTTGAAGTGTCGTCGCCGGGGCTTGACCGGCCCTTGAAAACGTTGGCGCATTTCCAGCAATACGTCGGGCTCAGTGTGCGGGTGCGCTTAAACACGGTGATTGAAGGGAGAAAACGTTTTGATGGTGTCATCGAAACGGTGGATGGTGAGACGATTGTGTTTGGTTTGCGCGAAGACGAAACCGATGCGAAAGCTGGACAGCACGTCAAAAAGGTTTCAAAGACGAAACGCGCGGGCGCAGATGCCGGTGCCACAAAGACGATTCGTGTACCAATTGAAAGTATTGATAAAACGCGGCTGATTCCGGAGATTTAATCCGAACTGATCGTCGCGCGACCGAAGAAAAACATTGAAATGAAGCAGGAGCATTGGAAATGAGTCGCGAAATTCTGTTGTTGGTTGATGCCTTGGCACGCGAGAAAAGCGTTCCGCGCGAAACAATCTTTACCGCGCTTGAGCAAGCGCTCGCGTCGGCGACCAAACGTCGCTTTACAGATAAATTCCTTCAGGAAGAAGCGGATGTGCGCGTCGAAATCGACCGCCTGACGGGAGAGTACAAGGGCTTTCGGCAATGGGTGGTGGTGCCGGACGAGGAGCACGAAGAACCGGCACGCCAAATTGCCATTACGGATGCGCCCGAGCGCGGTGAAGGTCTGGAGCTTGGCGACATTATCGAGGAGCCGCTGGAGCCAGTGGACTTCGGTCGTATCGGCGCGCAAACGGCAAAGCAGGTCATTCTGCAAAAAATCCGCGATGCAGAGCGTGAGCAGGTGCTAAGCGATTTCCTTGACCGTGACGAGTTACTCGTTACCGGTACCATTAAACGCATCGAGCGCGGCAACGTCATTATCGAATCGGGCCGCATCGAAGCGCTTCTGCCTCGCGACCAAACAATTCCAAAGGAAAATTTGCGCGTTGGGGACCGTGTCCGCGCCTATCTGTTAAAGGTTGATCGCACATTGCGCGGGCCACAACTGGTTTTATCGCGCATCACGCCCGAACTTATCAAGGTTCTGTTTGAGCTTGAAGTGCCGGAACTTGAAGAGGGGCTGCTTGAGTTGAAGGCGGCTGCGCGCGATCCAGGGCTCCGCGCCAAGATCGCAGTGAAATCGAACGATCCGCGGATTGATCCGATCGGCACATGCGTTGGCATGCGTGGTTCACGTGTGCAGGCAGTTACTGGTGAACTGGCAGGCGAACGCGTCGATATTATTTTGTGGTCAGCCGATCCCGCGCAATTCGTGATCAATGCGCTGGCACCAGCTGAGGTCTCATCGATTATTGTCGACGAAGAAAAGCACAGCATGGATGTGGTGGTGGACGAAGAGCAACTTGCGCAGGCGATTGGCCGTGGTGGTCAGAACGTCCGCCTTGCCTCTGAGCTCACCGGCTGGCAGCTCAATATGATGACCGAAGCCGAAGCGAATTCAAAACGTGACACCGAGCATGGCTCCATTCAGGAATTGTTCATGGCCAAACTGGATGTGGACGAAGAAGTCGCAAAAATCCTGATCGAAGAAGGCTTCAGCAATTTGGAAGAAGTGGCCTACGTGCCGATCAGTGAAATGCTCGAGATCGAATCGTTTGACGAAGATACCGTCAATGAATTGCGTCGTCGTGCCCGTGATGCGCTCGTGACCGACGCGATCAAGTCCGAAGAGACAATCGAAACCGCCGCAGATGATTTGCTGGCGATGGAAGGCATGGACGACGACACGGCGCACCTGTTGGCAACAAAGGGTGTGCGTACGATGGAGAATCTGGCCGATCTGGCCATTGACGAGTTAACTGAAATGACCGGCATGGAAGCGGATCGTGCCAAACAACTGATCATGACGGCAAGAGCGCCGTGGTTTGTGGAGCAGCCGGCGTAAAAACAAAGCAGCAATTTTCATCGTTTGTTTTTCGCGCCACACCACCGCTCAATGACACAACCGACAGGATTCGAATGGCACTAACTACCATCGCACAATTTGCCAAGGAGCTAAAGCTTTCGGAGGAGCTTTTGCTCGTCCAACTGAAGGCGGCCGGCGTCGACACCAAGACCGCAGCCGATAGCCTTTCGGAAGACGACAAGTCGCATCTGCTGACCTATCTGCAACAAGTACACGGTCACACCGAAGAAAAGAAAAAGATCACACTCACGCGCAAATCGACCACTGAAATCAAGAAGTCCGACGCGACCGGCAAGGCGCGAACGATTCAGGTCGAGGTTCGTAAAAAACGTACTTTTGTAAAAGTCGAAAAAGTGGAAGTCGTTGAGCCGGAAGTACCGGTCGAGCCGCCACAACCGATCTTGAACGAAGGTGAGCTGGCCAAGCGTCGCGGTGAAGAGGAGCGTCAATCGGCGTTGTTGGCCAAACAAGCTGAAGCGAAGGCAAAAGCGCCGCCAAAACGACGCACCAAGAAAGATGGCGAAGTTGCTGAAGAAGCACCCGCCGTCGTTGCCGATACGACTGAGAAAAAAGTGACGAAACGCTCAACGGCGAAGGCTGTCGAGGAGTCTGCGAAGGCTGGTGTCACCGCCGAGGCTGCAAAGCCCGATGCTACGACGGCTGCAGCGACCGCTGCGGTTGATGAAAATCGCCCGCGTATCGGCGAGCGGGTGGTGCTCAAGAAAGATCCCCCACCGAGTGAAGGTACGCTGCATCGCCCGGTGTTAAAGCCGGGTGAAAAAGAAGCCAAAGCCGACAAGAAAACAGTCAAGAAGCCGGTCAAGCCGGCCGGGTCATGGGCGGACGATTTGTCGAAACGCCGTGGCATCAAAACTCGTGGTGACACCAGCGGTGGCCGCGATGGCTGGCGCAGTCGCCGCGGTAAGGAGCGGCACGAGGATGACGAGGCAAGCAACTTTCAGGCACCCACCGAGCCAATCGTTCGTGAAGTGATGGTGCCTGAGACAATTACGGTCGGAGAGCTCGCGCAAAAAATGGCGGTGAAAGCCGCCGAAGTGATCAAGATCATGATGAAAATGGGTTCGATGGTCACCATCAATCAAGTCCTCGATCAGGAAACCGCCATGATTCTGGTGGGTGAACTTGGGCACGTTGCCGTGGCCGCCAAGGGCGACGATCCAGAGTCGTATCTGGCCGAAGCCATCGTCCATACCGAGGCCGACATGGAGTCGCGTCCGCCGGTGGTAACGATCATGGGGCACGTCGATCACGGCAAAACTTCCCTGCTCGATACCATCCGTCGCACCCGGGTCGCCTCGGGTGAAGCCGGTGGCATTACGCAGCATATTGGTGCCTATCACGTCACCACGCCGAAAGGCATGATTACTTTCCTCGACACGCCCGGTCACGAGGCGTTCACGGCCATGCGCGCACGCGGCTCGCAGATTACCGACGTGGTCATTATCGTCGTGGCGGCTGACGACGGTGTCATGCCGCAGACGAAGGAGGCGATTGCCCACGCTAAAGCGGCAAACGTGCCGATCATTGTGGCGATCAACAAAATCGACAAGCCCGAAGCCAATCCGGATCGCGTTAAACAGGAATTGGTCGCGGAGAATGTGTTGCCAGAAGAGTACGGTGGCGACGTGATGTTTATCTCGGTCTCGGCCAAAACAGGTGCTGGTATCGACAATCTGCTCGATGCTATCTTGCTGCAATCCGAAGTGCTCGAATTGAAAACGGTCAAGAATGCGCCTGCCAAAGGGGTGGTCATTGAAGCACGTCTGGACAAGGGCCGCGGACCGGTCGCAACGATTCTGGTGCAATCGGGCACGCTGAAAAAAGGTGACATGCTGTTGGCAGGCGCGGTATTTGGACGCGTGCGTGCCATGCTTGATGAAAACGGCAAGCCGGTTCTGGAGGCAGGCGCATCTATTCCAGTTGAAGTACAAGGCCTCACGGATGTTCCCGGTGCCGGTGGAGAGATGATGGTCTTGAACGATGAACGCAAGGCGCGTGAAATCGCGCTGTTCCGTCAAGGAAAATTTCGCGATGTGAAGCTCGCCAAGCAAAGTGCGGCAAAACTTGAAAACGCTTTCGAGCAAATGGGCGAGGGTGCCACCAAGTCGCTGGCAGTCATTATCAAAGCCGATGTGCAAGGCTCATACGAGGGGCTGGCGCATGCATTGGGCAAGCTTTCAACGCCTGAGGTGAAGGTCAATGTTGTGCATGCGGCCGTGGGTGCCATTACCGAGTCGGATGTCAATCTGGCCCTCGCGTCGAAGGCGATCATCATCGGCTTCAACACGCGCGCCGATGCGGCAGCACGAAAACTGGTCGAGACCTCCGGCGTACAGGTTCGCTACTACAACATCATTTACGAAGCGGTGGATGATGTGAAGCTTGCACTTAGCGGCATGCTGTCGCCGGAAATCAAGGAAAGCATTGTCGGTCTGGTCGAGATTCGCAACGTGTTCAAGATTTCCAAAGTGGGCGCGGTCGCGGGCGGCATGGTGCTCGATGGCACGATCAAGCGCGCATCCGCAGTTCGCGTATTGCGAGACGGCGTAGTGATTTTTACCGGCGAGCTCGATTCGTTGAAACGCTTCAAAGACGACGTGAAAGACGTGAAATCCGGCTTTGAATGTGGACTTTCAGTCAAGAACTTTGCCGACATCAATGTGGGCGATCAAGTTGAAGCGTTCGAGACGGTTGAAGTGGCCCGATCACTTGCTTAAGAAAAATAAGCAAACTAAGCACATTAAGCAGAAGCACGCATATGTCTCAAGAAGCCCGCAACCGCAAGATCGCTGATGCCATCCAGCGCGAATTATCTGAAGTAATTCGGCTGGAATTGCGCGACCCACGCGTCAGCATGGTGACGCTGACGGACGTGGAAGTGGCGCGCGATAACGCGCACGCAAAAGTGTTTTTTACGTCACTGGGCACCGAGGCGCAAGTTGCCTCGTGCCAACATGGATTGCAGAGTGCGGCCGGCTTTTTGCGTTCGCAACTTGCGCATCGATTAACGATTCGCACTGTGCCGCAATTACACTTCGAGATCGATATCTCCATTGAGCGTGGCGTACGTATTTCGCGGTTGATTGACGATGCCGTGGCTGATGACGGCAAGCATCAGATTTAATAAAACGGTGAAAGTTCAGCATTGGCGGGCATTACAGACCGAAAATGCCCTGAAAACCTCGCCAGTGCTAGTGTTTTATCAATGGGAACTTCCCGATACCCCATTCCCGTTCGCCCTGAGCTCGTCGAAGGGTTGGATAGGCCACGTTGAATCAATGGCTTAGCCCATGAGTGCTTCGACAGGCTCAGCACGAACGGAAGTTTTACGAAGTTCCCAAATGAAAGCCTCGAGGCGCGCGATCAATGGCGTGTTGCTGCTCGATAAACACGCCGACCTTTCTTCCAATACCGCAGTCGGCTGGGCCAAGCGCCTCTTCAACGCCGAAAAAGCCGGCCATACCGGCACTCTCGATCCTTTCGCGACCGGCCTGCTGCCGATTTGTTTTGGCGAGGCCGCGAAATTTGCGCGCTTCATGCTTGATGCTGAAAAAGCCTACCGCGCCACATTGAAGCTCGGCCAAAAATCAAGCACCGGAGACACCGAGGGCGACATCCTTGAGACGAGACCGGTTGCGGTGGATAGTGAGAAAGTGCGTGCGGCGCTGGCGAAATTTATCGGCCCGCAAACGCAAATCCCGCCGATGTATTCAGCTCTCAAGCAAGGCGGTGTGCCGCTTTATAAACTCGCGCGTCAGGGGTTGGAAGTCGCACGCGCGCCGCGCGACATTAACGTTCTGGCGCTTAACGTCGTATCGCTAAACGGTGACGAGTTGGTCATCGATACCGTCGTGAGTAAGGGTACTTATATTCGCGTGCTGAGCGAGGACATAGGTGAAGCGCTCGGCTGTGGCGCGTATTTGACGGCATTACGCCGTACCGCAACCGGTAGCTTTGGGTTGGGCCAGTCCGCCACCCTCGAAGCACTTGACGCGATGACCATCGAGCAACGAGACGCGCTGCTTTTGCCCGCTGATTCGCTCGCGATGGCACTGCCGGAAATTCAGCTTGATGCGGCCAACGCAAAGGCGCTGCAAAACGGCAAAACACCGCGTATTTCGGTGGGTTCAGCGCCTTTGGTCGATTGCGCACATTATCGGTGCTATGACGACAAGGGCGCGTTTCTCGGCGTGGCAACGGCATCAGAATGCAATGCCGGGGCTGCTACCTTGACGGCATTGCGCTTGATGGCAACGGCGTCGGTCGCAGCCGCTGAAAACCCCTGATTTGTTTGTGTTTTCAAGTCTAAACCGCTATAATCGCGGACTTCGCTAAACATTGTTGGAGGCACTTTAAACCAAGCGCCATCGATAACGTTACAGCCGCAAGTATCTGCGAAAAGATACGTGAATTGACCAGGAGAATCAAAATGGCAACAACCCAGGAAGTCATGCTGCAATACCAGCGCGCCAAAGGCGACACTGGTTCCCCCGAAGTGCAGGTCGCATTGCTGACCTCGCGCATCAACGAGTTGATGTCGCACTTCAAAATTCATGTGAAGGATCACCACGGTCGTCGTGGTCTTCTGCGCATGGTGAGCAAGCGCCGCACGTTGCTCGATTACCTGAAGCGCACCAAGCTCGACACCTATCGTTCGCTGATCGACAAACTCGGCCTGCGTAAGTAAGCATCGTCAGCGCTGGAAGTATTCGAAGAGCCCCACTGAATCCAACTTCAGCGGGGCTTTTTCTTTTTTGCGGAAATTGTTTGACCGTTTTTTTGTTCAGGCCTTGTTTAGTTCCACCGCGAGACAAATGCCCGAACAGTAATTTTGAACAACGCAGTTATTGAGACCAGAAGAGGGAACTCCCAAATGAAAGCAATCAAGAAGTCATTTCCATACGGGCGCCACACGGTGACGCTCGAAACCGGCGAGATCGCCCGGCAGGCCGATGGTGCCGTGCTGGTGTCGATGGACGATACGGTTGTGCTCGTGACGTGTGTCGCACGCACCGAAGTCAAGCAAGGTCAGGATTTTTTCCCGCTGACAGTGGACTATCAGGAGAAAGCGTTCGCCGCAGGCAAGATCCCCGGTGGATTTTTTAAACGCGAAGGTCGCCCTTCAGAGAAAGAAATCCTCACGTGCCGTCTGATCGACCGCCCACTTCGCCCGCTGTTCCCGGATGGTTTTTACAACGAAGTACAAATCATCGCCACCGTGTTGTCGTGCGACCCTGAGATCGATCCGGACATCCCCGCCATGATCGGCGCGTCTGCCGCTGTGATGTTGTCGGGTTTGCCGTTTGAAGGCCCGATTGGTGCTGCGCGCGTCGGCTACATCGATGGCCAGTACATTCTCAATCCGACAAAAACCGAACTCGAAACCTCGCAAATGGATCTGGTGGTGGCGGGCACCGAAACGGCCGTATTGATGGTGGAATCAGAAGCTTCCGAATTGCCTGAAGATGTGATGCTCGGCGCGATTGTATTTGGCCACGAAGGCCAGCAAGCTGCCATCAACGCGATTCTTGAACTCGCTGACGAAGCTGGCAAAGATCCGTGGGATTGGACCGCGTCAACTCCACCACAAGCGTTGATCGATAAGATCAGCGAGATGGCCGCTAACGACGTTAACGAAGCGTTTCGCATCAAATCCAAGGGTAGCCGTTCAGGCAAACTTGATGAGATCAAGAATCGTGTCGTGACCGCACTCTGTACCAGCGATGAAGGCGCGCCAGACAAAAACACCGTGACATCATTGTTGTTTAACATCGAAGCAAAGGTCGTTCGCAGCCAGATTCTCAATGGCGAACCACGCATCGATGGTCGCGATACCCGCACCGTTCGTCCGATCTCGATCCGTCAATCAGTGCTGCCACGTACCCACGGTTCGGCATTGTTCACGCGCGGCGAAACGCAAGCGATTGTGGTTGCCACACTCGGCACGCTCAAAGAATCGCAGCGCATCGATGCACTACAGGGCGAGTACACAGATCGCTATATGTTTCACTACAATTTCCCGCCGTATTCCACCGGCGAAACCGGCCGCGTGGGTACGCCGAAGCGTCGCGAAATCGGTCACGGTCGTCTCGCCAAGCGCGCGTTGGTGGCAGTGTTGCCGTCGGAAGCCGAGTTTGGCTATTCGATGCGTGTGGTTTCTGAAATCACCGAATCCAACGGTTCCTCCTCGATGGCTTCCGTCTGCGGCGGCTGTCTGGCATTGATGGACGCTGGCGTGCCGATCAAGGCGCACGTTGCCGGTGTGGCGATGGGCCTGATCAAAGATGGCAATCGCTTCGCTGTGCTCACCGATATTCTGGGTGACGAAGATCATCTGGGCGACATGGATTTCAAAGTGGCGGGCACCGAAAAAGGCATCACGGCGCTGCAGATGGACATCAAGATCATGGGCATCACCAAAGAGATCATGGATGTCGCATTGAAGCAGGCCAAAGAAGGCCGTATGCATATTCTGGGCCTGATGAAACAAGCCGTTCCCGCCGCGCGTGGCGAGCTCTCCCAGTTTGCGCCGCAGATCATCAAGATGAAGATCAACCCTGACAAGATCCGTGAAGTCATCGGCAAGGGTGGCAGCGTGATTCAGGCGTTAACGCGTGAAACCGGCACACAAATTGACATCGATGACGAAGGCAATATCAGCATCGCCTGTGTATCGAGCGAAGCCGGTGAAGCTGCCAAGAAACGCATCGAAGACATCGTCGCTGAAGTCGAAATTGGTCGCGTCTACGAAGGCCCGGTGATGCGTTTGCTGGACTTCGGTGCGATCGTGCAATTGCTGCCCGGTA
>JAYURJ010000219.1:0-3265 GCA_043756275.1 Betaproteobacteria bacterium
GCCGTACAACCAGACCCCCCGCGCGCCGCCCAAATCCCTTTGACATCTTTGTCGGCAAACATGGCGTGCAGATCAGCGAGGCGTTGCGCGACTGACCCCGCATAGCCACCGCGCGCTGCGCGAATATTTTCTCCAATTTTCACCTTGAAGCCGTAAGACTCAAGGTTCTTGACACCTCGTTGAAGGACGGTGTCATCAAGCACGCCGCTAGGCGCGATGAGTCCGACCAGATCCCCTTGCTTTAGCACTGCCGGTTTGATCAGGCGACGGGGAGACGTTGCCAACGCGGGGGCGCTGTGCGCGACGATGGACGCGGTGACAACCGCCAGCCACTTGCCAAAATGTCGTCTGTTCATCTCAGTTTGGTTTCTTCATTGCAAAAAAAATGCAGGGCTTTAATGAGCACCCTGCATTTTTTGTCTAGCCCTCGTGCCGACGGGAGTGTGCGAGGTCTTAGAAACGATAGGTGACACGTGCCGTAAATGCACGACCGCGTGGATCAGCCACCCGTGGATCCCACCCTGCACCGCCCGCAAAGTCGACGTTGTGCGCGGTGAACGGCGGATCGGTATTGAGGATGTTCTTGATGCCGCCAGTGATGGTCAAATTTTTGAAACCGGTATACGTGACCGAGGCGTTGTAGACAATGTATGCGTCGACTTCCGGGTTGAATCCCGGAGGAACAACGCCGACCGGCACCTCGTCCTTGTAGCCGGCTGTGTAACTCTGTGCAAACCTGCCACTCCAGGGGCCCTCGGTATAGGTAACACTGAGTTGATGCTTCCAGCGCACGAACAAATCGCGGGAGTTCCACTGACCGACGGTTTCGGTAAACGCCTGATTGGCGAATACGCGCGAGCGGAAACTATCAATGTAGGTGCCATCCAGGGCCACGTTCCATTTACCCGACCAAATTTTGCCGTTTGCGCGCATGCCGAGCTCGACACCGCGGGTAATGTCGCCTTCCGCATTGACGAAGCCGGCGCGAACGAAGCCGCCCAGACCATCAAGGCGACCGTTGGCACCACGCACCAGATTATCCGGGAAGGTCGTGAAGTTGGCGATCACTTGCTGCGGTGTCAATTCGTAAATGCGATCGGTGCGCTTGATTTCCCAAAGATCGAGCGTCGCGGTCATCCAGTCGGTAGGTGCAAACGCCACGCCAACGGTCCATTGCTTCGATTTTTCTGGCGTCAAGCTGGCATTTCCACCAAATCGCGCGTTGGGTCGAATAGCGCAGACCGACAAGTCCGAACCGGCTATCGGACCCGCCGGACACAAGACCGGATCGGCAATATTGCCAGGGACTGGCGACTCGGAGGTGGCGCCGTAGAGCTGGAAGAAACTCGGCGCACGGAAGCCGGTGTTATACGAGCCGCGGAACAGCAATTCTTTTGTTGGCGTGAACTTGAGGGATACTTTTGGATTGGTGGTGCCACCGAAATCGCTGTATTTGTCGTGCCGTACTGCAACTGTTGCCTCCAGATTCGACATTATCGGGATGGCCGCTTCCGCGTAGACCGCCTTGATGTCGCGCGACACTTTCGGAAACTCCGCGTCGAACGGCGCATCACGGATGACTTCCGTCGTCACTTGATCAGTGCGAAATTTATAACTTTCTTTGCGCACATCAAAACCTGCCGCCACCGCCAGCGGGCCGGCCGGTAGCGTAAACAATTCGCCGGAAATTGCGCCGTCAAATTGGGTCAAGGTCGCTTCGCCGCCAAACAGTGACGTTCCAGCCGCTTTAGCGCCGTCAATCAGCGCTTGCGCTGCAGCCGTTTGGCTCTGGCCAGGTAACAGCCAGGGATTGATTAAGCCCGTTGCCAGCGCTGTGTTGAATCCTGCGACGCCATTGCGGTCGGTGTTGCGCATGTAGCCATCGCCAAGTACAGAATTGGCTTTATTGCCGGCTTTGGAGATGCCAAGCTTGTAATCCCAACCGCCCAACAACCCTTCCATCCCAAGGAGGAAGCGATGCGCCTCTGACTCGGAGTCGATCGTCCGCCTTCCGCAGGCAATACAACGCCAGCGATACGCAATCGGTCGCGTCGCATTGAAACCGGGGATGAAAGCCGTCAGATTTTGGTAGAAGGGTCCGCCAACTGGGTAGGCAGTGCCCGCCGCAATGCTGGTCGTCACCTGGCTTTGTTCGAACTGCTTTTGCGATTCAGAGCGCGATGCCACCACTTCCGCGAATGCGGTTACGTCAGAAGCCAGTTGGAAGGTCGCTCTCGACACCAGATTGGTACGTTCGACTGGCTGAATGAGGATCGCCTGCCCGGTGTAGTCAAATGCGCAGGCATGCCGGAAGCCGGGGCTGCCCCAGAGCGCGAATTCATATTGCGACTGTTGTGGCAACAGGGCGCAATTGCCCTGAAAACTGAGCAGGTTGGCGCGGTTAAATGTTTGTGTGCCCGTGCCGAGATTTGGTGTGGTGTAAGTTGAACCAATCGCGGTATTGGCACCGCCCGTTTGAGTGGCAAACGGTGTGCCCGTCGTGTCAGGCGAGAGGCCGCGGGATGGTTGATAGCCGTTGGAGAAACTACGCTGCGCCCCGGCCAGCTTGTCCTGCTTGTCGAATGTCAAGCTGGCCATGATGTTAAATCGGTCCTTCGCCAAATCTCCCCAACCGGCGAGGATCGAGCCGCGGTTGATATCGCCGCCGCCGTCATCAGTCTTGTCGGTGAATGCCGTGAGCTCAACACCGGAATAGTCTTTACGCAAAATAAAGTTGATCACGCCACCGATGGCATCAGTGCCATAAATGGCGGATGCGCCGTCTTTGAGGACCTCGACCCGTTGCACAGCAGCGAGCGGAACCGAGTTCAAGTCGACGGCATTGCCCTTTGCGCCGTGGGTCGATACGCGCCTGCCGTTCAGGAGCACCAGCGTGCTCGACGCACCGAGTCCGCGCAAGTTGGCGCTGGTATTGCCGTTATTGTTACGGTCCGTGCTGCCGAGCTGAATGCCGGTATTGGATGACAGATTGTCCGCACCCGTGCCGTTGGCCGTAATGGTCGCCAACAACTGCTCCGCGCTGGTAATGCCGGCTTTGTCGATTTCTTCTTTGGTGATGATCTGAATCGGAAGCGCGCCTTCATCCTGAACGCGTTTGATGCTACTACCCGTCACCTCGACTTTCTGCAATTGCTGCGGCGTTGTTGCGGGTGGCGGGCTCGCTTGCTGCGCGTACATCAACTCGGGGATCGCGGGCCTCGTCGGCTGCCTGATGATCGGCAAGCGCGTCGGGTTCGGCCGGGAA
>JAYURJ010000220.1:0-29586 GCA_043756275.1 Betaproteobacteria bacterium
CCACCACATGGCGCGGGTCATCGGGGCGAATATTGTTTTCGAGGTGCTGTCGCGCCAGATGTTCAAGCGGCTGGATGGTGAGCAGCGTATCGACGAACAGCCGATAGCCTTTGGGCGTCGGGATACGCCCGGCAGAGGTGTGCGGGCTGGCGATATAGCCCATTTCTTCCAGGTCCGCCATCACGTTGCGGATCGAAGCAGGTGAAAGCTCCATCCCTGAAAACTTCGATAATGCGCGCGAGCCAACCGGCTGGCCGTCGGCGATGTAGCGTTCAACGAGGAATTTCAGCAGGGTTTGGGCGCGTTCCGAAAGCATCGGCTAATTGTAGGCAAAACGAGGGCGGTTGTGTGAATCCTCACGTAACAATCGCTCCCCGGTTTCTCTCACCGGCAATCCTGTGATTTAATCGTGGCAATGAAAATTATCTTCAAAACAGTTGCGATCGTCGGCAAGCCCGATGGTGTCAGTGTCGGCGAGCCGGTAGATCAATTGATCACGCTGCTCAAAAAACGCGGCATCGCGGTGCGCATCGACGACCATACCGCGCGCTTCGTCAGCGCAAAGCCCGACGCGATCATGCCGCGCGAGCCAATAGACGCGCTGCTACAGGACGCCGACCTCGCCATCGCCGTCGGTGGCGATGGCACGCTCTTGTCGCTGGCACGCTCGGTGGCGGCGCATCATGTGCCGTTGGTGGGCGTGAATCTGGGCCGTCTTGGTTTTCTCACTGATATTCCCGCCGAATCGCTGGAGCCGATGATGACGGCTATGCTCGACGGTAAATACACCGAAGAGTTTCGTTTCTTGCTGGATGCTGAAATTCGTCGCGGCGACAAATCCATTTTCAAAACAGTCGCGTTCAACGATGTCGTGTTCAGCCGTGGTGCGATGGGCACGATGATTGAGTTTGCGGTGGAAGTAAACGGCGAATTTATTTATTCATTGCGCGCCGACGGCATCATCGTCAATACACCCACCGGCTCCACCGCTTATGCCTTATCCAGCGGCGGGCCGATCCTGCAGCCGGGATTGCCGGCGATCTCGCTGGTGCCGATTTCGCCGCACACGTTGTCCAATCGGCCCATCGCGATTTCCAACGAGTCCGAAGTGCGCATCCGGCTTATCCGTGGCGACAATGCGCGTGTGAATTTTGATGTGCAGGCTTTTTTTGATCCCGAGCCGGATGATGTCGTGATCGTGAAAGCGCACAAAAATCGCCTGCGACTGCTGCATCCGGTCGGCTACAGTTATTTTTCGATGCTGCGCTCAAAGCTGCACTGGAACGAACGGAATTCCTGAATGCTGCGCTCGTTGGTGATCCGCGATTTCGTGATTGTCGATGCGCTGGAGCTTGATTTTGAATCGGGCTTCACCGCGCTTACGGGTGAAACCGGTGCGGGCAAATCGATCATGATTGATGCGTTGTCGTTGGCACTCGGTGGCCGCGCTGAAGCCAATGTGGTGCGGGTGGGTAAAGCGCGCGCCGAGATCGCCGCTGAGTTCGATCTTTCACGCATTTTGGACGCGCGCAATTGGCTGCGTGACAACGAACTCGCAGATGATGATAAAAACATGCTGCTGTTTCGTCGCGTACTCGATGCTGGTGGACGCTCCAAGGCCTTCATCAACGGCACTTCCGTCACGCTCACACAAATGCGCGATCTGGCCGAACTGCTGATGGACGTGCACGGCCAACACGAACACCAGACGCTCCTGAAACGCGATGCGCAGTTGAGCCTGCTCGATGGTTTCGCTGACAACGAAGCATTGCTGATCGACGTCAAAACCAAACACGCGGCGTGGTCGCAACTGCGCTCGACCCGTGCCGCGCGCGAGGCCAATGAAATCGCCATTGCGCGTGAATTTGAAGAGCTGAATTATCAAATCGGCGAACTGGAAGCGCTGAAATTTTCTGTCACGCGTTGGGAAGAAACGCTGAACGAGCAGCGCAGACTCGCCAACGCCGCTGGATTGATCGAATCAGCACAATCGGCTATCGACAGCTTTGATGACGATGAAGGAGCGGTGCTGTCGCGGATTGACGAGGTCGCGTCGCGGCTTTCGCGCGATGCCGAAACCGATCCGGCGCTCAAGGAATCAGTGGCGCTGGTGGACTCGGCGAGTGTGGAATTGCGCGAAGCGGTTTCAAATTTGCGCCACTATCTGCGCACACTCGATGTTGATCCGGCGAGGTTGACACAGATTGACCGTGAAATGGCCGACGTGCAGGAGATCGCCCGCAAATTCCGCATCGAACCCAAACGCATTCCCGACATCCTCCAGCAAAAGCGTGACCGCATGAGCGCGCTGGGAGGCGGACAATCGCTCGATGAATTGATCGCCGCTGAGGAAGCCGCGAGTGCGACGTTTATGGACGCGGCAAAAAAGCTCACCAAATCGCGCCAACTGGCGGCTAAAAAATTCGCCGCCAACGTCACCAAATCATTGCAGGAACTCGCCATGCCCGGCGGCAAATTCGCAGTGGAGTTCACACCGCGTGAGCCATCGGCATCGGGATTGGAGGGCTGCGAATTTCAGGTCGCCGCACATGAAGGGCAAACGCTGGGCCCGCTGGCAAAAATTGCCTCGGGCGGTGAATTGTCGCGCGTGAGTCTGGCCATTCAAATGCTGGCCTCGGCCAAAGCGAGTGTGGCGACGATGATCTTCGATGAAGTCGACGCCGGTATCGGTGGGCGTGTGGCTGAAGTGGTGGGACGTTTGTTGCGCTCGTTAGGCTCGCAACATCAGGTGCTGGCGGTCACGCATTTGCCGCAGGTGGCTGCCTGCGCGCAGCATCAGTTTCAGGTTGCTAAAACCGCCATTGAAGGTGTTGCGACCACATCCATCACCCGCCTCACCGACAAGACCCGCGTCGAGGAAATCGCCCGCATGCTCGGCGGCATCAAGATTACTGATGCGACACGCAAACATGCGGCGGAGATGTTGCGGAATGCAACAGTAAATTAGCAAACTCTAGCACTGGAGCGCCTTTCAGGCACAAAGAGCGTCGAACGCCGCGACAATGCTGGTGTCTAACTCGTTTGGATTAAGGCAATACCAACCCGGAACGTGCCTTCACGGCCGAAATATCGGATGAATTGATTGAGCCGGTCGCGTTCACGTCGAACTTGAAATTGGTTGCGTCCGTCGTTTGGCCAGATCGTGCTTTGACGCCGCTGATGTCGCTCGAATTGACCGAGCGTGAATTGTTCGTGTCGCCTACCAGAAAGCCAATCGACGCAGTGCCACTGACTGTGCCATTTACGCCACCAATGGTGATCGTCACGCGACTGTTGTCGACAACGCCCGACATGGTCACCGAGAGTTCAGTGCCGGACGGAACTACTGAAGCGATATTGATCGAGTTGCCATTACCGTTCATCGCCGTCACTGTACCTGCTGATGTGATCACATTGCTGAACTGGAACACAATTAGGTGGCCGGCACCAATTGTCCGCGACTCAACCGTTATTGGCCCCGTGACTAGCTGTTCGCTATCTACTTGGAGATCAAAAGTTCCAGCAGATATATGTGACTTGCGCGACAGAACTGAGTTAAAAGTGGGGGGCAGCACAATCACATCCGTCGGATACGAACGATTTTGTGCAGTGCCATCGCCGAACTCTCCGGAGAAGCTCGTTCCCCGACATTTCACGCCGCCAACGTTGGTGACCACACAAGTGTGTGCAGACCCGGACGAAACTGCGATCGCTCCTGCTGTAAGGCCTGGAATCTCCACAGCGGGCAGCAGGCCGCCAATTGAGTCAGTGCTCCAGCACTTCACGCCGCCGCCGGTGGTGACAGCGCAGTAAGGGTCGCCACTTGCAATCGCTATCACGCCAGACGCCAGCCCCGGGACATCCGCTGCGTAAAACTGGTAATAAGCATTTGGGTCCTTCCAGCACTTCACTCCGCCACTGCTGCTAAGTGCGCAATTCGAATTAATTGCTCTTATGTCTGCAGGAAGGTTCACAACGTCCGAAAGCTGAGTAGCGCCGGGGTTAGTGGAAAATGTCGGACACCTGACTCCAGTTCTGGTCAAGACACAGGTGTTTGTTCCGAAACTCGACGGAATTTTGGTTACATTGGTAGATAGGGCTTGGACGTCCATAGGCGTCAAACTGCCCGTTGCGCCCCAGCATTTCAAGCTTCCGATGTCTGTCAGTGCGCAGGTATAGCGTGCACCCGCCGCGATTGCAACCACACCGGCAGATAGGCCCGTGACATCGACTGGGCTTAATCGCGTTGTGGTCGAGTTGTCTCCCAATTGGCCATAACCGTTGAAGCCCCAGCACTTGACGGCGCCTCCACCAGTCAGTGCACAAGTATGGGATCCAGATGCGGCAATCGCAGCTATGCCTGTCGGAAGACCAGCGACATCCACCGGAGTAAGGCGTTGGTAAACGGTACCATCGCCTAGCTGGCCCGTGGAGTTATTGCCCCAACACTTGACAAGACCATTAGAGAGGGCGCAAGTGTGAGCTTCACCCGTTACCAGTGCACTTACAGTGCCAGATAAACCAATCGTATCCGCAGGAAGACGGTTACGAACAATCAAGTTATCGCCCAACTGATTGTATTCATCATTGCCCCAGCATTTGACTCCGCCACCGGCGGTGATTGCACATGAGTGTTCATACCCTGTCGCAATTGCAATCGCGCCGGAATTCAAGCCCGTGACATCGACTGGCGCGAAACGCTGGACAAATGTTCCGTCGCCCAACCGACCATCGAAATTTCTCCCCCAGCACTTGACCCCGCCACCGCTCGTCAATGCGCATACATGCTCTGGGCTTGCGGATATCGCATTTACACCAGAGGTCAGACCATCTACATCCATTGGCGTGGAATGCGGCGTGGTCGAGTTGTCGCCCAACTGTCCTTCGCCGTTATTGCCCCAGCATTTGGCTCCGCCGACATTTGTGATCGCACACGTGTAAAAATTGCTCGCCGCGATTGCCACTGCGCCCGAAGTTAGTCCTGTGACATCAGTTGGTGTGAGGCTCTGTCCGGGCGTGTTGTTGCCCAATTGTCCGCTGTCGTTGTTTCCCCAGCACTTGACTCCGCCTGACATAGTGAGTGCGCATGTGTGTCGGCCGCCTGTCGCGATCGCGCTCACGCCAGAAGTAAGGCCGAACACATCCACCGGAGTGAAGCGATTATCGGTCGAATTGTCACCCAATTGACCGCGGCTGTTCGAGCCCCAGCACTTAACTCCCCCGCCGCTGGTTAGCGCGCACGTGTGATCTAGTTGCGTTGCTATCGCGATCACGTTCGACGTTAGGCCGGCTACATCCTCCGGCGTGATGCCTCCAAATTGGGTGCCACTACCCGTTTGGCCGCTGGAGTTGGAGCCCCAACATTTGACGCCGCCACTACTTGTGAGCGCGCAGCTGTGAACGCCACCCGCCGCAATTGCGGTAACACCAGCAGAAAGACCCGAAACGTCGACCGGTGTGCGACGCCTTGTGTATGAGTTGTCGCCCAATTGGGCATAAGAATTTTCGCCCCAACATTTGACGCCGCCTGCCGTCGTTAAGGCGCACGTGTGGTTGTAGGCAGAGGCAATCTTGGTAATGTTGCCCAGAGGAGTCTGGGCCGAGCTAGTGGTGCCAGAAAAAGAAAATGCCACACTCATTAGAAGGCCCACTATGTACGTTACGTTACGTGAAAGTGTTGGCTCCATTTGGCGGGTTGCGCCGATTCGCACTAAGTTTGCGAACTTAGCATCGCTGTGGGGAACGGGTTGATTGGCAGTGGGCTTCGTTGTCATTTGTTTTCTACATTAGCGCGGCACGCTTAGACTCCATTTTATGGTAAATGCAATTCGTTTAAGAGCGTGCGGCTTCTCTCAGATTGAGACACGAAAGCGCTCGTTACAGTACGCCGAGCAAAATAAAAATATTCACGATAACTAGTGCTGGCGCTGACCTTAAGCCAAAACCATTCCGGAAACCGCTCCAATTCTAGAGCTTGACAATTTTATCGAAGTAAACGCTACCCCAACAAACTCCCCCAAGCCTGCGTCACCGCCCGCCGCTCCCCGACCAGTTCATTGGCTGAAATCCACGTCTTGAGTTCGTTGTTATTGCGCGCCAGATGCTGGCGTTCGCGATAGGCGAGATACGCTTTGCCGACTTTTGCGGCGGCATCTTCGTCGATGATGCCTAGTGCTGCGGCGCGGGTGAGCAGTGCGAAATTGCCGAGGTTACCGAGGAATTCCGGATGTTCGTGTGAGTACGCAAGGATGATGTATTGCACGATAAATTCGACATCGACAATGCCGCCGCGGGTGTGCTTTAAATCAAGCCGGTCAGCGCGATCTTTTTTCTCAGCGCGCATTTTTTCGCGCATCTCAATAATCTCATTGCGAAGCTTTATTTTGTCGCGCGCCGTCGCGAGCACTTCGCGGCGAATCGCGTCGAATGGTGCTGTCAACGCAGCGTCGCCGGCGCAGAAGCGCGCCCGTGTGAGTGCTTGATGCTCCCACGTCCAGGCGCGGTGCAATTGGTAGTCGTGGAAAGCATCAACCGGGGAAACCAGCAGCCCCGATACGCCGTCCGGTCGCAAACGTAAATCAGTTTCATACAGCACGCCACCGGCGGTCATGGTGTTGAGCCAGCCATTGAGCCTTTGCGCGAGCTTGGGAAAGCGTTCGGTCTCGGTGGCCATCGTCGGGTCAAACAAAAATACCAGATCAAGGTCGGAGGCGTAGCCCAGCTCTTTGCTGCCGAGCTTCCCGTAGCCGATTACCGCAAATCCCCTCGGCGGCATCCATCCTGAACATGCTGCTTTGTCCGCCGACACTGCGCGCCAGGCAAGCACAAGTGCTGTGGCCAGCAACATGTCGGCCAATCGTGAAAGTTCATCCGACAGCGCCATCACGCCCAAACGGCCTTCGATGTCGGCGACGTTAAGCTTCAGCGTGATGACCTGTTTGGTGTGACGCAAAATTTCGTATTGCCGTTCTGCATCGGTGCCTGCGTGATCGCACGCCGCCTGCAATTGCGCCTGTTCAGTCGGCCAATCGATGCCGCTGCCACCCACGGGGGTGGCATGCGCGGCGATTAATTCGTCAAGCAGAATCGGGTGCTTTCGCAGGAAATCTGCCGCCCAGGCACTTTTTGCCGCAAGCCGCCCCACCCGCTCCAGCACGTGCGGATATTCGGTCAGCAAAGCGAGGTAGGTCTCGCGTTTGTCGATGGCTTCGATCAAATCAAACAAGCGGAAAAATGTTTTTTGGGTGGTGTCGTAGTGCAACGCGGCGTGCAGCGCCTGCGGGATCAGCGCTTTGATACGCACGCAGGATTTGTTTGAGAGCGTTGCCGTGCGCGGAGAATTGAGCCAGGTGTTGGCGCGTTTTTCGATTTCCCCAACTACCTCGGTCGCCACACCAGCCGTTTCAGCGATGCGGCGGCATAAATCGGCCACACCTTCCACTTTTCTGATCGGGTCAGTAGTCGTGTCCTTCTCGGCACCGCTGGCGAACAGCGCTTCAAATTCAGTCGTCACTTGCTGGCGATGACGGTTCAGCACATAAAGAAGGGCGGGCCAGTCGGCAAGATTCATCGCTTCCGAAATACGTTGCCGGTCCTCATCATTGGCGGGTAGCAATTGGGTTTGCTGGTCATCCAGATATTGCAGGCGATGTTCAAGGTTGCGCAGGAACGCGTATGCCGCTTGCAGCGCTTCCACCCGCGCAGGCGTGACGATGCCCAATGTCGCCAATTGCGAGAGTGCGGCGCGTGTTGATCGTGTTTGCAGGGCCGGTTCACGGCCACCACGGATCAATTGAAATAGCTGCGCGATGAATTCGATTTCACGAATGCCGCCCACGCCAACTTTGATGTCATCGAGTCGGTTGCGTTTGGTTGCATCAGCGCGAATCTGGGCGTGCAAATCGCGCATTTCCTCGATGGCAGCGTAGTCGTGATAGCGACGGTAGACGAACGGTTTGATCAGCCCATCGAGTGCGGACACGGTGGCGGGCGCGCCGGTGATCGCGCGCGCCTTGAGCCAGGCATAGCGCTCCCACGGGCGCGCCTGCGCGACGAAATAATTTTCCAGCGTGGCCAGACTGCTGACCAGCGGGCCACTGGCACCGAATGGCCGCAGCCGCATATCGACCCTGAATACAAATCCGTTTTCATCGACGTGATCGAGCGCGCGAATAATGCGCTTGCCAAGCTCGGCATGAAATTCGTGCCACGACCGGTCCGCCGTTGCCGCGCCGTCATCGGCGTGAATAAAAATAAGGTCGATGTCGGAGGAAACATTCAATTCCATGCCGCCAAGCTTGCCCATGCCAACGATCAGTAACCCGGCCAAATCGGTGTCCGCGAGCTCGGCGGCGACGCCGAACCGGGAGACCATCGCGCGCGCGTGAAATTGCTGTGCAGCATGAACCGTCACGTCGGCAAGCGTTGAGACCGTGCTGAGGACTTCGTCGAGTGTGGCCAGCCCGTTGATGTCTCTGAATATAGTGTGCAGCATCACGCGGCGACGCAGATTGCGCAGACTCGCATGGAACTCGGCTTCATCGGCGCTGTCCGTCAGTAGCAAGGCCTGCATCGCATCCGCGGAAATTGGCTTTTCGGCATGTTGCTGCAGCCAGCCGACCAGTGTGGGGTGAGCGTGCAGCATCCGTTCGACGAAGCGCGATGCGCGTCTTGCGCGGGTTAGCTGAGCGTCAAATATGGGGGTGGCAAACAAAATGTGGCGTCGATCTTGGCTGTGTCGTCATTTTTGGGGTTGTCACCGTTAAAATAACACGGTGCCAATAAGTTGCCTGTCAACTGGAACACAAAATTAAAAAAACACTATTTCATCTCGGACGCGTTGGTTCACGAACATTGTTCTGGATAGCCATTGTCGCTTCGGTGCTGCTGGCCACTGTCGTGCTGGCGCTGAAGTACGTCGTGTTGCCAAATGTGGAAGGCTATCAAGGCGACATTATCAGCCGGGTTGCCGCCGCCAGCGGCATGGATGTGTCGGCGGCGGCCATTCGCGGGGGCTGGTCTGGCCTGCGCCCTTATGTGGAGCTTGAGAACGTGGTGTTCCGTGAGATCGCCGATAGCACTGCGGCAGATCGCGCGGCCGGGGACGAGGCGCTCAAGCTGCCGCGTCTGACGGCATCACTTTCATGGTGGTCACTATTGATTGGGCAGATCCGTTTTGTTGACGTGAGCCTCATCGGCCCGGAGTTGGCGTTATCGCGACGCAAGGACGGGCTGCTCTATTTCGCCGGTCGCGCACTCAATGCGCCCAGAGAAGAGCAGGACAGCGGGCGCATGCTTGAATGGTTGCTCGAACAATCGGGCGTCGAGATTCAGCGTGCAACGCTGACCTGGTCTGACGAGCTGATGCCGGGAAAAATGCTGCAATTCACCGATCTCGGCGTGAAAATCGAAAAGGGCTTGAGTGGCCATGTGTTTGGTTTTACTGCCACGCCACCACCTGCGCTCGCGCGCCAGATCGAGATGCGCGGCAATCTGCGCACCCAAAAAAACGACGGGCGCTGGATCGCGGCGGGCAGCGTTTATATCGCAGCGACAGATGCCAATTTTGCTGAACTGCGGGCGCATTTGCCGGTTTCAAATACCTTGCAGGCGGGCCTTGGCAATGTTCGCGCGTGGATTGACATTGACAATACCTTGACATTGCCTGTGGCTGCTGCAGGCGCGACCGTGGCAGCACCGCCGATGGCCGCATTCGATCCTATTCGTGCCATCACCGCAGATGTGAATTTGGTGAACACCAAAGCGCAGCTGTCGCCAGACGTGGCAGCGCTCAATATCGCGCGACTTGCAGGACGCATCGAGTACAAGGCGCAGGAGGGCGGATTCACGGTCGGTAGCAAAGCGCTTGAATTCCGCACCCGTGAAGGCGTGACATTGCCGCCCGCCGATTTTTCGTTGACGTTGCAGCATCAATCGGATGCGGCGACGGCGAAGGGCGAAATCACCGCTAGCGGCGTTGATCTCAAGGTGATCGCAGCACTGCTGGAATATTTTCCGGTGGGCAAAGACATTCGTGCGGTTGTCGCGCGTTTCAGTCCACGAGGGATGGTCACGAAATCGAGTTTTGGCTGGACTGGCTACCTCGACAACATCGCGACCTACCGCGTTAAGGGTGCGATGGCAGATTTCGCCACTAATGCCGACGGCACTACGCCCGGCATTTCCGGATTTACCGGAACCGTGGAAGGGGATGAGAAGGGCGGCAGATTTACTGTCGCGTCCAAGAATCTGCAACTGGACGTGCCCAAGCTGACGCGCGCACCGTTGAAATTTGACTCTTTCGACAGCGAGGGCGGCTGGAAAATAACCGCCGAGAGCGTCACCGTTGATCTCGGTCGTGTCGCCTTTGCAAATCCAGATCTGGCGGGCGAATTCAGCGGACGCTATCTGCGCCATCGCGCCGATGGTGCGCGAGCAAAAGACGAAAAAGGCCCCGGCTCGCTCGACATCAAAGGCAAGCTTAGCCGTGCGAAAGCGGTTACGTTGGCCAACTATCTGCCCAACGCCGCCTCACAGACGCGGGAATATCTGGATTGGGCGGTGCGCGATGGCGAGATTGCATCGGCGGATTTTTCACTTAATGGTGAGATTTTTGAATTCCCATTTCATAACGGCAAAGGTGGCAATTTTCGTCTGGCGATGAACGTTAAAGATATCGACTTTCGTTACGCCGAAGGCTGGCCCGTGGCTGAAAACATCAACGGCGAGCTAGTGTTTGAAAATACCCGCTTCACGTCAAAAATTGAGAAGGGACAGTTTTTCAATGCAAAAGTGAAAGCGACGACGATTGCTGTCGATGACTTTGCCGCGAATCCCTACATGCTTTCGATCAAGGGGCAGGCCGATGCGCGCGGCGAGGATATGGCGCGTTATTTGCGCGAGAGCCCAATGATTGATGGCGTCGGCGCGTTCACGAAAGTCGTTGCCATCGAAGGCCCTGGCCTGCTTGAACTGTCGATGAACATGCCAATCGCGACATCCGCTGTACCCGGCGCATTAAAGCCAGTCACAAAAATAAATGGCAAATACACCATCCGGCGGGGACAGGCCAAGCCGGTGATCGGGCCGCTGATTACGGGTCTTGATGGTGTGGTGGCGTTTAGTGAGAGCGGTGTGAAAAGCACCGGCATCGTCGGCACCGCATATGGCAATCCGATCACGGTTGCCATCTCCAACACCGCCGGCGGTGGTGTGGTGACTGAATTCACTGCGCGTGCCAACGTCGCGCAGCTGGGCGACGTGTTGCCGTTCCCGTTGCCGCAGCAGGTATCAGGCACGACGGACTTTAACGGCCGCATCACCGCGCGGGAGGGCGGTGCCGAAATCGTGATCGACAGCACTTTGCTCGGCGTGACTTCGACTCTGCCAGCGCCGTTGACCAAGCGCGGCGATGAAGCGCGCAAGCTGCGGTTGATATTTGCCAACACCGGACAGCCGGGCGAAAAAATCAATCTCACGCTGGCCGGGAACGCCACCAACACGACCGATGTGCCGATGTCGCGCATTGATGCGCGCTTTCAGCGGCGCTTCGATGCCAATGGCGGCGTGTCTGGTTTTCGCGGTGGCGTTGCGAGCGTCGGTGTTCCGGTGGGTGATGCGCCGCTGCCGGAAGGCTTGTGGTTTGCCGGTGCGATGCCAATGCTCGACTTCGATGCATGGAGGCAGGCGCTCGACACGTTTTATCCGCCGCCAGCAGCGAGTGCGGCGCAGACCGCAGCAACGGGTGGCGGCATCGACATTGCGGGATTTGATTTCAAATTGGGAGGCCTCGTTGCCTACGGTCGACCGTTCGACGCGATGACGCTCAAAGGTCGCCACGGCGGTGAAGATTGGCGTTTGACTGTCGATAGTGATGATGTTGTGGGTGACATTTCGTGGCGTGCTGCCGCGTTCAGTGACCGCGGTGCGGTGCGTGCCAGACTGCAAAAATTGGTGCTGGCCGATGAAGTTCCCCAAGTTAAAGGGAGTGCGGCAACAGCGGTGGCCAGTGACAAAACGCGTGAAGCCGATTTCCCGGCGCTCGATATCGTCGCCGAACAATTCACGCTGAAAGATCGTCAACTGGGCAAGCTTGAGCTGCGTGCCTCGCCGCTGGGCGACAACTGGCGTATCGATCAATTGGTCATTTCCATTGGTCACGCGAAACTTGAGATGGATGGTCTCTGGCAGCGCTATGGCGACCCTAAAAGTCCGCCCGGAAAATCGCTCACAACGATGAACCTGAAAGTGGAATCGTCGAATTTGAATGCGCTGTTTTCGCAATTCGGGTTTGGCGACCAATTAAAACGCGGCACCGGCAAACTCGACGGCAAGCTATCGTGGCCGGGACATGTTTATCAGTTTCAAACCGCGACGCTGTCGGGTGAATTTAAAATCGAGGCGCGCAACGGTCAGTTCGCACAGATTCCGGTTGGTGCAGGTAAATTGCTGGCGCTGATCAGTCTGCAGTCGATCCCGCGTCGCTTTACGTTCGATTTTCGCGATGTGTTTTCGGAAGGCTTCGCATTCGAGCGCATCGATGGCACCATGAAGATCAACAACGGCATCATGTTTACGGACAATTTTGAAATCGTCGGCACAGCCGCAAACGTGAAGATGTCCGGCGACGTTTCGCTGCCGTCCGAGCAAACCAATTTGAAAATGACGGTCGTACCTTCGCTCGGCGAGGGTGTCGCCATTGGTGCTGGTGTCGTGCTGGGCCCGGTGGGCGGACTGGGCGTGCTGTTGGCGCAAAAGGTCTTGCAAGGGGCACTTTCCTACAACTACGCGGTAACGGGTTCATGGGATAATCCGCAGGTGGATCGCATCAAAAATGAAGTGCCGGCGAGCAGAACCGGCAATGCTGTTGCCGATCCTCCAGTGACTGCAGCGCCAGCACCACCATCGCCTGCGACGCCACCAACGTCTCCTCAAAAAACGCCATGATCATTACCAAGACTTCCGGACAGATTCCCGATGCCTTGCTCAAAGCAGCCGGTTCGACGCAGACTTTTTTTCGTGTTGCGGCCATCCAGATGGCGAGTGGGCCGAACGTAAAAGCCAATCTCGATGAAGCCGCACGCTTGATCGACATGGCGGCCAGCACGGGTGCGCGCATCATTGCGTTGCCGGAATATTTTGCGATCATGGGGATGCGCGATACCGATAAGGTCGCTGTGCGTGAACAGCCCGGCGACGGCCCCATTCAGCGCTGGATGTCCGAGATCGCGGCCAAGCATCGTATCTGGCTGATCGGTGGTTCGATTCCGATGGAATCCAGCGTGCCCAACAAAGTGCGCAACACCTGCCTTGTATACGACAAGGAAGGCAAACAAGTCGCGCGCTACGACAAGATTCATCTGTTCAATCTTGCGCTCGGGACGGAAAACTATTCCGAAGAACGCACCATCGAGCCGGGTGACAAAGTCGTTGTCATCGATTCGCCGTATGGCCGCATCGGCTTGTCGATTTGCTATGACCTGCGCTTTCCCGAACTTTATCGGGCAATGGGCAATGTGGACATCATCGTCATTCCATCCGCGTTCACGGCCACCACCGGAAAGGCCCACTGGGAGACACTCATTCGCGCGCGCGCGATCGAAAGCCTTGCCTACGTGATCGCGCCGGCACAAGGCGGCTTCCACGTCAATGGCCGCGAAACGCACGGTGACTCCATGATCGTGGACCCCTGGGGCGTGGTGCTGGATCGATTGCCGCGTGGTTCAGGTGTGGTGGTGGCCGGCGTGAATCCGCATTATCAGCAGACCATTCGCAAAAGCCTGCCCGCGTTGACGCATCGGACGCTGGGCTTGAAGGATTGAGCGGTTTGGCTTGATCAACGCTTGCGTGGCGTTTCCATATAGCGAAAAAGATAAACACTAGCACTGGCGGGGGTTTCAGGCATAAAATGCTTCGAAAACCGCACCAGTGCTAGTGTTTACCTATTTTTTCTGATTGCTGTCGCGACGCCAGATGCAGCCATTCATGCATCTGCAATTTCCACCAGTTTCATGCGGGTCGATGCGCCTTTCACCGACGTATAGTGCAGCACCGTTGGAAAGGGGTCGTAGAAATGGTGGAGTAACTTGCGCCATTCTTGATACTGAGGCGAGTTCCGGAAGCCGATTTCGTGATGCTCGATCGTTTCCCATCTCACGAGAAGAATGTATTGCGTCTGCCGTTCGATACATCGTTGCAGCTCGTGCCCAAGATAGCCGGGCATCGACGCAATGATTTTTTGTGCCGCATTGAACGCAGATTCGAATTCATGTTCTTGACCTGGTCGAACCTCGAGTACCGCAACTTCAAGAATCACTGGGTTCTCCGTTTATTGCATGTTTTGAAGCATCGCAGCCATTTTCTGATGAATCACATTGATGCCCTTGAGCGGACGCAGCATCACCTTGAAGTCCACAATCTTGCCGTCGTCATTCCACCGAATCATATCGACGCCATTCACGGTAATGCCATCGATCTCAACCACAAACTCCAGCACCGCATCACGCTCGCTGACGACTTCGCGAACGTAGCGGAATGATTCGTTAAAGAAGACACCGAACGCCGCAGTCAGGTAGCGTTTTGTGAGCGCCTTGCCGATTTGCGGTGCGTGCAGAATCGGCGAATGGAAAACGGCGTCGTCGGCAAGCAGTAAACCAAGGCCGTTGACATCGCGAGTTGCGACGAGTTGATGCCAGGTGGTTATTGTGTTCGTTGTCATGGTGTTGTCCCGGTAGGGCTGGTTTTTTGCAGATATTGCGTCGATAAACCACCGGCGACATTGACGAAATTCACCGAATTTAATCCTATTTCCCGATCATCAATGCAGGTTGCACCCAGCGATCAAAGTCGTCCGCTGTCACATACCCCGAAGCCAGCGCCGCAGACTCTAGCGTAGTGCCATCTCTATGCGCAATCTTGGCGATTTCGGCGGCGCGTTCATATCCAATGTGGGGCGTCAGCGCCGTCACCAGCATCAGCGACCGTTCCATTAGCTCGGTGATTCGCGCGACGTTGACATCGATTCCGCGTACACAGTGTTCCTCAAAGCTGGCCATGCCATCGGCCAGCAGGCGCACACTTTGCAGGAAGTTATGCGCGATGAGCGGTTTGAACACATTTAATTCAAAATTTCCGGAGGCACCACCAAAGTTGATCGCTACGTCGTTGCCAAATACCTGCGCTGAGAGCATGGTAAGCGCTTCGCATTGCGTCGGATTGACCTTGCCCGGCATGATCGAACTGCCCGGTTCGTTTTCCGGAATCGAAATTTCGCCTAAGCCCGCGCGTGGGCCCGACGCCAGCCAACGGATATCGTTGGCGATTTTCATTAACGCTGCCGCCAATGTTTTTAATGCGCCATGTGCCGCCACCAGTTCATCATGTGCGGCGAGGGCTGCAAATTTATTGGGCGCGGTTTCAAATGACAAACCAGTGTGGCGTGCGAGTTCGCTTGCAACCCGCGCGCCAAATTCAGCATGCGTATTCAAGCCGGTGCCGACAGCGGTGCCACCGGCGGCTAACTTGAGGATCCACGGCAGGGTGGCAGCAATGATCGCTTCCGCATGATCGAGCTGCGCCACATAGCCGGACATTTCCTGACCCAGCGTGAGTGGCGTGGCGTCCTGCAAGTGGGTGCGACCGATTTTGATGATGCCCTCGAACGCGACGGATTTTTGAGCGAGGGTATTTCGCAGTATCTGCAATGCGGGCAACAAATGATTGTGGATGCCGATGGCTGCGGCGACATGCATCGCCGTGGGAAAAATATCGTTCGACGATTGGCCGAGATTCACGTCGTCATTCGGATGCACACGCCGCGCCACGCCACGTTCGCCGCCAAGCAGTTCGGAGGCGCGATTGGCGAGCACCTCATTCATGTTCATATTGCTCTGGGTGCCGGAGCCGGTTTGCCAGATCGACAGCGGGAACTCGTTGGGATGTTTGCCCGCCAGTACTTCATCGGCGGCGCTGATGATGACGCTGGCCTTTTCGTGCGGCAACAATTGCAGATCACGATTGACTACGGCGCATGTACGCTTGACCATCGCCAGCGCCATGATCAGCTCGGTCGGCAGGCGCTCGGTGGAAATGTGGAAATGGAGAAGCGAGCGCTGTGTTTGTGCGCCCCAAAGGCGTTCATCGGGGACGTCGATCATGCCAAAGGTGTCACGCTCCTGCCGATTCATGCATTACTCCGTTTACGCAAGCGTTTGTTATTGAGTTTTTACACCACGAGTCGACAGCACGTTCGGCGGCGCGTCGAATGAGTCGGCGCGCGAGACCGCCCAAAATACCTTGAACACCGGCAATTCAGGAATTGCTGAAAGCAATTCTCCCGGCTTGGCCCACGTGTGCAAAGCCGCAAGCGACCTCACCTCAGTCGCTGATACTCGCTGAATGACATGCTCCGGGCCAAGATTGGCAGGGTGGGTGAGGCCGGCTGCGGCGAGTAATTCTTTTAACGCTTTCAAAGTGTTTTGATGAAACTGGAATACTCGTTCCGCTTTATCCGGCACCACCAGTGCGCGCATTCGGTTGGGGTCTTGTGTGCTTACTCCCGTTGGGCAGTGGCCGGTATGGCAGGTTTGCGCTTGCAGGCAACCCAGCGCGAACATGAAACCGCGCGCGGAATTGCACCAGTCAGCACCCATCGCAATGGTGCGGGCGATGTCAAACGCAGTAACAATTTTCCCCGACGCGCCGATGCGGATGCGATCGCGCAGGCCAACGCCCACCAGCGTGTTATGAACCAGCATCAGCGCTTCGCGCAACGGTGCCCCGACGTGATCGGTGAATTCCAGCGGTGCAGCACCAGTGCCACCTTCGCCGCCATCGACCACGATGAAATCGGGCGTAATGCCGCTTTGCTGCATCGCTTTGACGATGCTGAACCATTCCCACGGATGGCCGACGGCGAATTTGATGCCAACCGGCTTGCCGCCGGACAGTTCGCGGAGTTTCTCCACGAATTGCAGCAATCCCAGTGGTGTTGAAAATGCCGAGTGCCGGGCTGGCGAGATGCAATCAACTCCAACCGGCACGCCACGCGCTTCGGCGATTTCGGGGGTGACCTTGGCACCTGGTAGCACGCCGCCGTGGCCAGGCTTGGCACCTTGCGACAGTTTTATTTCGATCATCTTTACCTGATCACCCGCCGCGTTTTCCCTAAATTTCTGCTCGTCGAAACCACCCTGCGGATTGCGACAACCAAAATAGCCGCTGCCGATTTCCCACGTAAGATCGCCGCCGCCGGTGCTGCCAAGGCCACGGTGATAGCGCGAGATTGAGCCTTCACCCGTGTCGTGATAGAAGTGCCCGCGTCTAGCGCCTTCGTTCAGCGCCAAAATGGCGTTGGCCGACAGCGCGCCGAAACTCATCGCCGAGATATTGAACACGCTGGCTGAATACGGCTTGGTGCAGGTCGGTCCGCCGATGAGAATACGAAAATCGTGGCTATCGATTTCGGTTGGTGCAATCGAGTGGTTCATCCATTCGTATTGCGGCTCATACACATTCAACTGTGTACCGAACGGGCGTTTGTCCGCCGCACCTTTGGCGCGCTGATACACGATTGAGCGTTGCGCCCGCGAGAACGGCAGCTCCTCGCGATCAGCCTCGATGAAGTACTGGCGAATTTCCGGGCGGATAAATTCGAAGAAAAATCGGAAGTGCGCGATCACCGGATAGTTGCGACGTATCGCCTGTTTGCCCTGTGTGAAATCGATCACACCAACCAAAAATAGCACTGCGAATAATGTTGCCGGCCAGAGCCAGATCGGTGTGAGTGGCGTTGCAGCCAAACACAACAGGGCAAGTATCGCGCAACTCGCCCACGCCCAGTAGCGTTGCGGCACGAGTGCATCCAAAGCGTTCAGCACGGAACGTTCTCCTCTTGATTATTGTGGGCAGATGATAGCAGCGCGGGCTTGGCGTTGCATTCCCAACCATAACGCGGTGAGTGCGCTACGGCAAGTGATTGTGCCCCGCATTTGCGATAATGTCGTACTCTCCCTTGGACCGCCAACGTCATGCTCCCATCGTTTTCCCCATTACGCGACGCCTTTCTCGCCGATGAATCACGTACCCTCGATGTATTGATTGCCGTTGCCAAACTTGCTCCTGACGCGAACACCCGTGCCACGGCAACTGCGCGCGCGTTGGTCGAGGCGGTGCGTGCGCGCCAGCAAAAACATTCCGGCATGCAATCGTTTTTGACGCAATACGATCTTTCGTCGCAAGAGGGTGTGCTGCTGATGTGCGTGGCCGAAGCGCTGCTGCGCATTCCGGATGCGGCAACCGCCGACAAACTGATCAAGGACAAATTTTCTCAGGGCGACTGGAAGAAGCATCTGGGCGCGTCGGATTCTTTGCTGGTGAATGCGGGGACGTGGGGGATGATGCTCACCGGCAAATTGGTCTCGCCGACCGCTGAGTCATTTGCCGATGTCGGCGGCTGGCTGACGCGGCTTGCAGCCAAGGCGGGTGAACCCATCGTGCGGGCATCATTACGTCAGGGCATGAAGCTGATGGCGGAGCAGTTTGTGATGGGTCGCAATATTGAGGACGCATTGCAACGCGCTGAATCGGATGATCAGGCGAAATACCGCCACTCCTACGACATGCTGGGTGAGGCGGCGATGACGGCGCATGACGCCGAGCGTTATTTCATCGCCTATCAGGATGCGATCAAGGCGATTTCAGCGGCCGTGAAACCGGGCCAGAGCGTGTTCGACGCGCCGGGCATTTCAGTAAAACTTTCCGCGCTGCATCCGCGCTACGAATGGGCGCATCGCGAGCGGGTAATGCAGGAGTTGTTGCCGAAAGTGATGGCGCTCGCAGAAATGGCGCGCGATGGTGGTATCGGTTTGACGCTGGATGCCGAAGAAACTGAACGGCTGGAACTCTCGCTTGAATTGTTCGCAGCCGTCTACCGTGACGCACGATTTGCAGGTTACGAAGGCATAGGCCTCGCGGTACAGGCTTATCAAAAACGCGCAAGCCATGTGATCGACTGGCTGGCAGCGCTATCGGCCACGCATGGCCGACGCATGATGACCCGGCTGGTGAAAGGTGCCTACTGGGATACCGAGATCAAGCGCGCACAGATGCAGGGATTCAGCGGCTATCCGGTATTTACGCGCAAAGCTAATACCGACGCATCGTATCTGGCATGCGCTGCAAAAATGCTCGCGCAGCCCGAGGCGTTCTATTGCCAGTTCGCCACGCACAACGCGCACACCGTCGCGACCATCCTCGAACGCGCGGCTAAGAGTGACAATAAAAAGCAATTTGAATTTCAGCGTCTGCACGGCATGGGGATGGAGCTTTACGAGGAGGTGATCAGTGGTCATGGCGCAGCCTGCCGCGTCTACGCCCCGGTCGGCACGCACGAAGATTTGCTGCCTTACCTAGTTCGTCGGCTGCTTGAAAACGGCGCAAATTCTTCATTTGTGAATCGCATTGCCGATCCTGATGTATCGATTGAAGAGGTCATTGCCGATCCGATTGCCGCGTGTGAAGGCAACCCGCAGAAAGCAAATGCCAAGCTGCCATTGCCGATAAATTTATTCAAGGCATCCGATGTCAGCCGATTGAATTCAGGCGGCTTCAGTTTTGCCGATGTCGCTGCTACCGATGCTTTGCAGGCGGCCATGGCGGCAACGGTTCAGCGCACTGATTTTGTCGCCGCACCGCTGATCGCGGGCGAGGTAATGCGCGGCGCAACTCTCGACGCAGTTAATCCCGCAACGCTCGAAAAAATCGGCACTATCGAAGAGGCCGACGAACAACTGCTTGATTTGGCCTTGGACATCACTTCCAAATGGCCTGGCATGCCGGGAGCGGAGCGTGCGGCTGTGCTTGATCGCGCCGCAGATTTGCTGGAATCTCGGCACGCATTTTTTATGGCCCTATGCGTGCGTGAAGCTGGTAAAACGTTACCCGATGCGTTGGGCGAAGTTAGAGAGGCGGTGGATTTTTGCCGCTATTACGCAGCGCTCGCGCGGCAGTATTTTGCGGCACCGCAACTTTTACCGGGCCCGACTGGCGAGAGCAATGAATTATCGCTGCACGGACGTGGCGTATTCGCTTCTATTTCGCCGTGGAATTTTCCGCTGGCCATTTTTATGGGGCAGGTCGCTGCCGCGTTTGCGGCGGGTAATGCGGTGATCGCCAAACCAGCCGAACAAACGCCGATCATTGCGTTTGAGGCAGTCAAGTTATTGCTCGAAGCTGGTATGCCGAAGGATGCAATTGCTCTGTTGCCGGGTCCTGGTGAGGTCATCGGCGCGAAGCTGGTGATCGACCAGCGTATCGCCGGTGTGGCGTTCACGGGTGGCACGTCGACCGCGCAGGCAATCAATCGCAGCCTCGCCAATCGCGCTGGTCCCATCATTCCGTTTATTGCAGAAACGGGCGGCTTGAACGCGATGATCGCGGATTCCTCGGCGCTGCCAGAACAAGTGGTGAACGACGTGATCGCATCCGCATTCAACAGTGCGGGTCAGCGCTGTTCAGCACTTCGGATTCTGTGCGTGCAGAAAGATATTTATCCGCGTTTGGCGACCTTGCTCGAAGGGGCGATGCAGCAATTGCGCCTTGGCGATCCGTCACGTCTTGACACTGACATCGGGCCGGTGATTGATCGCGATGCTTTCGACATGCTGGTGGCGCATCGCGAACGCATGGCGCAGAACTTCAAATCCATCGGTCAGACAATGCTGCCGCGCGACATTCCGGCAGGCCATTTCTTCGCGCCTTGTGCGTTTGAGATTCCAGCGTTCGATGCCATTAAACGCGAGGTATTCGGGCCGATTCTGCATGTGTTCGCGTTTGAGGCTGATCAGCTCATGGAGGTTGTCGATGCGATCAACGCCAGTGGTTATGGATTGACACTGGGAGTACATTCGCGGATCGAGGAAACCATTCGCGCCATTCGCGCCCGCGCGCACGTGGGCAATGTGTACGTAAACCGCAATCAGATTGGCGCGGTGGTTGGTGTGCAGCCGTTCGGTGGCGAAGGCTTGAGTGGCACCGGGCCAAAAGCGGGCGGGCCGCATTATTTGTTCCGTTTCGCCTCTGAGCGCACATTTACCGTTAACACCGCAGCGGCGGGGGGCAATGCGGCGCTGATTGCGAGTTCGGAGTAAGCGCAAAAAATTAAGCGCATAGAAATGGCGAAGTCAGGGATTGCTCACAATACTGTTCGCTAAATTCCGTTCGCCCTGAGATTCGAAGGATCAGTACGAACGGAGGTTTTTAGAGAATCTCTTAGTAAACTCTATAGTTGGCGCGGCTTTCAGACATAAAATAGCTGGTGATGCCCGTCTATGCTGGAGTTTCCATATTTTATGCGGGAAAGCGTTTCAAGAACTGCAAGACAGCGCTGAACATCCCGCTTTGTGGCGCGCCCACTCTGGCCGCTTTGCTCCAAGGTCAGCGTGCTCCGGCTGTTCGCTGTAAGGGCGCTTCAATACAGTCATCAAACGATTGAGGACACTGGCATCACCAGCGGCGAGCGCATCAATTGCTTGTTGCGCCAGATAATTGCGCAGCACGTATTTGGGATTGGCCAGATTCATTTTCGTCCGGCGTTGCTCAATCGGCGCATCGTCTTGACGCAGCCGATGTTGATACTGCCGCAGCCAGCCAACCAAGCGTTCACGCGTTAGGCCAGTGGTGGCGTCTTCACTGTAGAACGCAGCCGAAATCGGTGCAATGAGCGAAGCATCATCTGCGGTGGCGCTCAGCGGCACATCGGCCAGCCCGCGAAAAAAGATAGTCATGTCCGTTTCAGCCTGTTGCAGCAGGCCCAGCAAATCGCCCAGCAACGCTTCGTCATCCGGCTGCGCGATGGCGTTCCAGCCGAGCTTGTCTGCCAGCATCTGGCGTGCAGTCTGGTCGAAAGTCTGGGCAAAAATATTTAGTCCTCGTTGTAGCGCTGACTCATCGTTGATCAACGGATGTAAGGAACTTGCGAGGCGCGTCAAATTCCAGTGCGCGATCTGCGGCTGGTTACCGTATGCGTAGCGCCGTCCACCGGCATCGGTCGTATTCGGGGTCCAGTCAGGATCAAAACCTTCCAGCCAGCCGTAAGGGCCGTAGTCGATGGTCAGTCCCAGAATTGACATGTTGTCGGTGTTCATCACGCCGTGCACAAAGCCCACCCGCATCCAGTGCGCGGTCATCACTGCTGTTCGTCGGCATATCTCCTCAAACCACAGCGCGTAAATATTCGGCGTATTGGTTGCTGAGAGTGACTCGAAATGGATGCCAATGACGTAGTCTGCGAGTTGTTTGAGTAATGCAACTTCTTTTTGCGCGGCGAGAATTTCAAAATTGCCAAATCGTATAAAAGTCGGCGCGACGCGGCACACGATTGCGCCGGGCTCGTTTCTGGCATTGCCATCGTAGAACATGTCTCGCACTACAGATTCGCCTGTGCCGACAAGGCTCAGCGCGCGCGTTGTCGGCACGCCCAGATAATGCATCGCCTCGCTGCACATGAATTCGCGCACCGATGAACGCAACACCGCCCGGCCATCGGCCGTGCGCGAATAAGGCGTGCGACCCGCACCTTTTAGCTGCAGTTCACGGCGCATTCCATCCGGGCACATCACCTCCGACAGCGTGATCGCGCGGCCGTCACCAAGCTGCCCCGCCCAGTGGCCAAACTGGTGTCCGCCATAGCGCGCGGCATAGGGTTTCATGTCGGCCAGCACCCGCGAGCCGCCGAGCACTTCAGCGACCGGACCGGACAGGGAGTCTGGTGCGGCAAGGCCTAGCATTGCTGCCACTTCATCAGACCAAGCCAGTATTTGCGGCGCTCGCACGGGCGACGGCGCGACAAGGCTATAGCTGGCATTGCGCACCGCACGCGGGATGTTGTTTTGCACCGGATCGGCAGGCAGTTCGTTGACGAAGCTATTGTCAAACGAGAGATCAAGCAGATCGAGGCGTGTGCCGGGTGGGGCGGAGGATTGAGCGCGCATCAGGGATTTTTCAGTTCATGAACGAAAGGGGAGGCCGTTGCTTAGAACGTGCGTGGAACCAATCATCCCGGCTTCATATAGTCATCAAAGTTCTTGATGTAGTTATCCATGTTTTCTTCAAGCATCGCCCGATATTGTGCGATGAAATTCTCAATCCGGGCCGATTTTTCATTGCGCACCTGTTCGCCAGATTTGCAGCCCGTCGCGCTGACCCATGCATTGAATCGCGCTGCCGAGTACATCAGCGACGCGCTCACCTTGGCGCGCTCGACGGTGCTGCAATGTTCGTTGGCCAAATCGATGAACGCGTCCGCACGGTTGTAAAATTTGTCATCAATATCTTCAGCGATCATCGGCGCTACTCCTGTTTCGTTTTCAGTTGAGATTAATCCCATCCCGATTGTAAGTCAGCTTTTGGTTGATCGCCGCCAGACACCGGTCAGTTTGTAGCTGATCTGAATGTCATTTAGAATCTTGTCATAATCAAATAATGGCGCAGTAATCGGTGTCGATATATTTGTGCCATGCGGGCCAATCGGCACATTCGTTCCAAAACCACGAGCGGGAAGCATTAGTTGAATTCACCGGTGTCCAGCGGCTCCATTCAGGCGATTCTTGATCAATCGCAGCTTCCTCTCGATGCCGCGACGCGGCGATTGAGAGAGCGCTATATTGCGGCACGCTTTCTTCAGTTTCCCGAGCCGGCCAATGCACTCAAGAATACGTCGAACGTGATGCGATGGGCGCGACAACTACTCGATGACGAACAGCCGAATCTCGCGACCGAGTTGCTGCAACTGGCGCTCGAAGAATCCCACTCGCAAAAACCGGTATGGTTGTTTCTGATCGAGCTCGCGTATCTGGGCAATGATCCAGCCACGTTTGGCGAATTAAGCGAACTGTTCAGGCAGCGTTTCCCAGACGCGGACACGCTGCCGGTCATTGATGCCATGGGCAACAAGTTGCTGCCGGGTGACCCACGCTTTGCGCATGCTGTGAATCCCGTGATATTGCCCGACTGGAGCACGCCCGAATCGGAACTGCGCGATGAGATACGGCAAGGCAAACTCCACGCGGCGCTGGTTGATGCCATGGCGTTTCATCAGGCGCGCTAATGCAACGACTGCTTTCCCGTCGATATTGATATGGCAACCGCGACACCAACCGGGGGCAACCAAGCCGGACTTCAAGTTACCCGCTATCACTTGGGTATGGCCGACAAACACTCGGCACTTGAGCAAAGCCTGAACAAGGGCAACGTCATCGATTCCATGCAGGCGATTTCTCGCGCGCTGCGGGAGCTGGAGGAATTTTCAAGAGCTGATCGCGAGCGGTTTCTTCAAGGTGGGCTGGCGCAAACGAGCGGGGACCAGGCCGTGTGCGAATGGATTGCGGCTCGATATGATCACCTCGCGCGCATTGCCCGTGAAGTCGTTCCCTATCAACTCGCGCCGGAAACTCCGGGTGCGGCACGCATGGCACCTGCATGGGCGCTAGCAATTATGCTGACGGGGCATGCGAGCAAGTGGGGCAAGATCGCCGGGCTGAGAACCGATCTCGCCATGCGCGGAAGGCTGCACAAACTGTTTGTTACGGCCATCAAGGTGGATGTTGATGCCTGCATCCTCGACCTGATGGTTGACCGGCGAAGTATCGAGACGACCGTCGAAGCGCTCTACGTTCGCGCCTTGCTCTTGGAGCGGTTTGCGAGCGGCAATTTGCCGCCTAGGCGGCTGGAAATCCTAGATAGCTGGCTGCTGGAATGGATGGGTGCGTTGTGGCTTAGTCGTGAGCCGATAAAAGCCGGGCCATCTTTGGCGGTGGACACGCGCAATGCCAATCTTGGTCTGACCCGTTTTGTACCCGGCGAGCGCGCAGATTTTTTTCTTGGCCTCAGGCCCCTGCAACGCCAATTGGAGCGCGCGGTCAAGGATTTTCATCGGGGTGTCATTTTCCCAGGCTGGGGGATTGGCCTGGCGCTGCGCATGGAAGAGCATGTGGCGGTGATCGAATTTTTGGAAAGGGAGTTTGCAATCATCGAAAGTGCAGGCGTGCAAAAGAGCAAACGCTTCACGATCGGGCGCAATTCAGAAGTCAGCGTTTTCTTCGGGTTCAACGATATTTATTCGCGCGCGTTGCAGCGCCAATCTACGCTGGGGCCGAACAACGTGACCCAGACCGGGATCGTGAATGCGCCGGGGGATGCCTTATCGGCATCAGCCTCACGTCGCTCGGCACTGAATGAAACCGGGGGTTTTGTTGCTCCCCGTGTTGGGCTGCAGCCGGTGCACCTGTTGGACATCAGCGAATCGGGGCTGGGGTTGGAAATGAGTACCGAGGACGCAGGGTTTGTTGAAGTCGATGAGTTAATTGCAGTGCAAATCGAGGAGGGCAGGCCCTGCGTGCTCGGTATTGTTGCCCGAAAAACCAGTGCGCACCACAAGCGTGTGACGACGGTCGGTGTCAAAGTGCTTTCAAAGTTGCCATTGCGCGCGACGCTTGAGATGGTCAACGATCGTCTGGCCAGACAATCGGCGAAGGGGATTTTTGTACCCGGCAAGGCCGAGCATGGTTTTGCAGACTCCATCATCGTTAGCGATGCAATTTACAAGGCTTCGCCAACATTGAGTGCGATGGTTGCGTCCGGCGTATTTCACTTGCGGCTTGGTCGTGTCCGTCAACAGGGACCGGGCTGGAAACTGGCTGCTGTTGAAGTGAGAGTCGCCCGCTAGCCGACACCCTCGTGCTGATGGCAGATGACACCTGCTTAGTTAACTTGCATTGCACGGGGGATTAAAACAGAATCAACGTCAATGTTTCAACACTTCGAACGTGCGCGATGGTTTTCTCCAAAGCTGCGGCAAATCCCGCGTATGTCACCAGATACGGTCACATTTTTTCTGACCGTGCGCCGCCACCAGAGATTGGCAACTGACCGATGCTGACCAGTAAGCCCAACGATGAAAAATCCGCTGAAGCTGATTTAACCTTAACGCGTGGTGTGCTCGTGATTGATGATGACGACACGCAACGCGAATGGCTGTCGCACATTTTGATCCGTGCTGGAGAAACGATGGTCCTTACAGCAACCGGCGGCGAGGAAGCGCTCGAATGTCTCCGCACAAGCGTGGCCCGTATTGGCCTTGTTGTCTGTGATCTGCAAATGCCCGGCGTGGATGGAATGGCGCTGCTTCGACGCATTGGTGAAGCTGGCTACAATCCTGCCGTGATCATCTCCAGCGGCTCAGACCCGGCCATCCTCAGAAGCGTGGAACTGATGGTCAAGGCATTTGGCCTGACTGTACTCGGATCAGTGTCAAAACCGGTCAAGCCGGCGTCGCTGGAACGCCTGCTGCATCTGTATCGCGACGCGCCGATCACAATCTCGGATGCGCGAGAGGTCGCGTTGATGCCAGTTGATCTTGAGCGAGGCTTGGCCAATGGTGAGTTCGTGCCTTATTTCCAGCCCAAAGTGGATTTGGTCACCGGTGCACTTGCCGGGGTCGAGGCACTTGCCAGATGGATTCATCCGGTGCATGGCGAGCTGTGCCCGGAGACGTTCTTGCCGCTCATCGAATCCGAACGGAAAATGGCACAACTCACGCAGGTAATCCTGACAGCGGCAGTCAAGCATGTCGCTGAGTGGAGAAGACAGGGATGGAGCTTCACAATGAGCGTCAATCTCTCGCTTTCGGCACTGGACAATCGCTTCTTTTGTGAGGACTTTAAGGCGCTGCTTGACCCGGTCGGCCTTGAGCCGCGGGACTTTACTTTTGAGGTGCTCGAAACGGCCGCGATGACCGATGTGGGACGCACGCTGGAGACCATGGCGCGTTTGCGTTTGAACGGTTTTGGCTTGGCAATTGATGATTTTGGCACGGGCTTTTCGAGCCTGGAGCAACTGTCGACGATCCCATTCACGGAACTCAAGATAGACCGCTCGTTTGTTCATGGAGCATCACAGTCACCACGTTTGGCGGCGGTAGTACGGTCTTGCATTGATCTGGCGCATCGTCTCAATCTCAGGGTCGTCGCGGAGGGCGTGGAATCGCTGGACGACTGGCAGTTTCTTGTCGGTGCGGGTGCCAACGAGGCCCAGGGTTATTTCATCGCCAAACCAATGCCCGCGGAGCAACTGCTTTTGTTTGCAGACCAATGGACTGGCATTAATCCACGCGGTCAATGATCATGTGGATCGGCTCGGGCATCAACGCGCTCACCACACGGCGCGACCTTTACCAATCGGCTAGTTGGAGGAACATCATGCAAACATTTCGAATGGCACATGTTGTCACTGCGTTTTTCATGCTGAATGCGATATGCACTTCAGCAATAGCGCAGGAACCGACCAATCGCAAAGAAATGAAACGGGCAGATTTATCGGGTGCACCGGGAATGGAAGTGGTCGGTTCGATCATTGAGTACAAACCCGGTGAGACAATGGTGGCGCATTTTCATCACGGTGTCGAAACAGCGTATGTGATTCAGGGCGCGATGATTCAATTGCCGGGCAAGGAAGCCAGCATGTTGGAAACTGGCGCGGTGTTGATGAATCTTCGCGACGTGGTGCACGGTGGGTTTAAGGTGGTTGGCGACAAACCGTTAAAGTTATTTACCGCGCATATCGTCGACAAAGGCAAGCCGCTTTACGCTGAACCAAAGTAGACGGCTGCATCAGTTTATAAAAATCATGAATAAAACCCTCTCCGCCGCCTTCAACGTCGCTACCGTAATCGCGGTCGTGGGCTGACTGGCATTGTTCGGTAATCCGCTCTGGCCGCAGGCTGGAAGCATTTTCGTGTTTTCGCTCGTGGTCGTGTTGTTATGCGCGTGAAAACCAATCCAAGCCGCGCGTTGGACGTGATGCGCACGTGGCGGTCGAGCGCCGCGTGCTGGCAAAAGCGAAGAAACTTACTTCCAAATGTGTGTGACCAGTATTCGTGGCGCGCGACACGGTGGTCATTGGCTGGGTATTTCGCTTTGAATGGTGTGACGGCACCGTCACGCAAATGGAGGAGCTTGCGTATCAGCGCTGGGAAGGCGAGCGAATCGTAGAACGGACTTTCTTCTACGGCCCTGCACAGCTTGTGCTGCAATAAATTAAGAAACACAAGCACTGGCGCGGTTATCAGGCATAAAATGTCTGAAACTCCGCGCCAGTTCTTGTGTTTGGTTATTTTTGATGTGAATGACCAAATACAAACCAGCACCATGTCAAGGAACGCCGTCCTCGCTCGTGGTAAAACTCTTCAGGTTCAATTCAAACGGAGTGCACCTTGAGCAAACACAAAATCGCCGTTATTGCTGGAGATGGCATCGGCAAAGAAGTTGTTCCCGAGGGCATCCGGGTACTGGAGGCGGCGGGCCGCAAATTCGATATCCAGTTTCAGTTTGATGAAAAGCCCTGGAGCTGCGATTACTACGTCAAACACGGGAAGATGATGCCCGATGACGGCCTCGCCCAAGTTCGGCATCACGAGGCGATATTTCTCGGCGCGGTCGGTTTCCCCACGGTGCCTGACCATCTGTCGCTCTGGGGTTTGCTTATTCCGATTCGCCGCGAATTTCAGCTTTACGCAAATATTCGACCGGTCAGATTGATGCCGGGCATTCCGTCGCCGTTGGCAGGCCGCAACCCCGGCGACATTGATTTTTGGGTGGTGCGTGAAAACAACGAGGGCGAATATTCCTCGATAGGCGGGCGGCTATACGGCGGTACCGATCAGGAAATCTGCATGCAGCAAACCATTTTTACGCGGCGCGGCGTAGACCGCATTCTCAAGTTTGCGTTTGAGCTGGCAAGTACGCGTAAAAGAAAGCATGTGACATCGGCCACCAAATCGAATGGCATTGCCATCACCATGCCGTACTGGGACGAGCGCTTCAAGGAAATGTCGGCCAAGTATCCGCACATCAAAACCTCGCAATACCATATCGATATTCTGACCGCGCATTTTGTGCAGCATCCGGATTGGTTCGATGTGGTCGTGGGCTCAAATCTGTTCGGCGATATTCTTTCTGATCTTGGTCCGGCATGCACCGGCACGATCGGTATCGCCCCATCGGCAAATCTGAATCCGGAACGTACATTTCCGTCTTGCTTTGAACCAGTACACGGCAGCGCGCCGGACATTTACGGCAAAAATATTGCCAACCCCATCGGCCAGATATGGTCGGGTGCCATGATGCTGGAACATCTTGGGCATAAAGCGGCAGGAGATGCTATTGTCGGGGCCATCGAGAAAGTGCTCGTCGATGGTCCGCGCACCCGTGACATGGGCGGCACGGCCAGCACGGCGGATGTTGGGCGCGCGATTGCAGAAGCGTTGTAAGACCGTTTCTAAGTTGGAATCGTCACCATAAAAATATTGAGGAGAACCATCATGAATTCGAGTGCGATACGCGCAGCGTTGATGTCAGTAATTGCATTGACCGCCTTGGGAACATTTGGCGTTGGCACCGCTCACGCGGCCTATCCCGAAAAACCGGTGCGGTATATTATCCCGTTCGCGCCGGGCGGTGAGTCCGATATCGCCGGACGATTCCAGCAACTGGTATTCAAGAAAAAATTCAATCAGGAAATGGTCATTGAATCCAA
>JAYURJ010000221.1:0-9140 GCA_043756275.1 Betaproteobacteria bacterium
GAATCTCTTACGCCGACGTGAAGTTCAGCGCCGTCAATCGCGACAACAAGAAAACAATCGCAGGCAAGCTGCACCCGATGTGGGGCGGCAGCGGCTTGCATTACGCCGTCAACAGCCCGCTTGCGGGCGACGGTACTTACGAAACCACCATCACGGTCGGCGTGCCGACGTTCGGTCGCTCCACGGCGGACAAAGATATGTGGATGAAACCGGTCACCACGAAATTTCATTTCAAGCTTGCCGGTGGCAAGGTCGTTGAAGTGTCGCAGCCGGTGGAAGAGCCGAAGAAATAGTGCAGTAGGTTGGGTAAACAGCTTCATCGTTTGCCCAACATCAGCATCAACGCTATCCCGACGTTGGGCTTGATGAAGCCAGCCCAACCGCGCTGCTTTCTCTTTACGTCGTCAACAGCAGATTTCTCACCCGGTGAAGCTGGGTTCGAAATGACAAAGAATAAAGTGTTGCCATGGTTGCCGTAGCGGCGGGCTTCAAGCACTCAACATTGCCACGACGCAGGTGAATCGCTTGCGGCGGCGTCGTATTTTTTCAGCGCCGCATCCAGCACCGAAGCTTTAATTTTCCCCTCATCCAGCAGCGCGCGCAGCGCCGCGATGACGATGGAATGCCGATCCACTTCAAAAAATTCGCGCAGTGCTTTACGCGTATCGCTGCGACCGAAGCCGTCGGTGCCGAGCGTCACGTAGCGCTGCGGCACGAACGCGCGAATCAGCTCCGGCACGGCGCGCACATAGTCGGTTGCGGCGACGACCGGCACCTTGTGGACACCAAGGCACTGCGCGACATAGCTCGTTTTTGGCGCTTCCGTAGAAAGGCGATTGGCGCGCTCAACCAGAAGCCCCTCGCGTTGCAATTCTGAAAAACTGGTGACGCTCCAGACGATAGCGGAAATTTTCCAGTCATTCAAAAGCAAATCGCGCGCGGCGGCGACCTCGGTCATGACGGCACCCGCGCCGAGCAATTGCACGTCGGGTTTTTTAACGCCACCTGCCGGCAGCAAATAGAGGCCACGCAAAATACCATCGCGCGTTTTTGTCGGCGCATCAATCGGTATGGACGGCTGCGCATAATTTTCGTTCATCACCGTGATGTAGTAAAAAACATCCTTCTGCGCTTCAAGCATTTCGTGCATGCCGTGATCCACAATCACGGCCAACTCATACGCGTACGCTGGGTCATAAGCGCGGCAGTTTGGGATCGTGGATGCAACCAGATGACTGCTGCCATCCTGATGTTGCAGTCCTTCGCCACCGAGGGTGGTACGCCCCGATGTGGCACCAAGCAGGAAGCCGCGCGCACGCTGGTCGGCGGCGGCCCAGATCAAATCGCCGACCCGTTGGAAACCGAACATCGAGTAATAAATGTAGAACGGCAGCATCGGAAAATCATGCACGCTGTACGATGTTGCCGCCGACACCCAGGACGAGATCGCCCCCGCCTCCGAGATGCCTTCTTCCAGAATCTGCCCGCTCTTGGCTTCGCGGTAGTAGAGCATCGAGCCCAAATCTTCCGGCTCATACATTTGCCCGAGCGGCGAATAGATGCCGACCTGACGAAATAAATTCGCCATGCCAAAGGTGCGTGCTTCATCGGCCACAATCGGGACTACTCGCGGCCCCAGGGTTTTGTCTTTGACCAGCGCGCCGAGCATGCGCACCAGCGCCATCGTCGTCGACATTTCCTTGCCACTCGCGTCAAGCGCGAATTGCGCAAACGAGGCGATGGAGGGCACCGCCAATGCGGTGGTGGCGGCACGGCGTCGGCGTGGCAGATAGCCGCCGAGCGCTTGGCGGCGTTCGAGCAAATATTTCATTTCTGCGCTGTCGTCCGCAGGCTTATAAAAGCGCAGCTGTTCGAGGTCGTCGTCACTCAAGGGCAAGCGGAAGCGCTCGCGAAACGCTTTCAGGTCGTCGATTTCCAATTTTTTCTGCCCGTGCGTCGTCATCTTGCCTTGCCCTGCAGCACCCATGCCGTAGCCCTTCATGGTCTTGGCGAGAATCACCGTCGGCTGGCCGCGATGGGTCATGGCGCGCGCGTAGGCGGCGCACAATTTCACGGCATCGTGGCCACCGCGTTTTAAGCGATCAATATCGCTGTCGGTCATGTTTGAAACCAGTGCCGCCAACTCGGGATCCTGACCGAAAAAACGTTCGCGGTTATAGGCGCCGTCATTGGCCGAAAAAGTCTGGAACTGGCCATCAACGGTTTTACTGAAGGCGCGCTGCAACACGCCGGTCACATCGCGCACAAACAGCACGTCCCAGTCCGATCCCCACAGCACCTTGATCACATTCCAGCCGGCACCGACGAATTGCGCTTCGAGCTCATCGACGATGCGGCCATTACTGCGCACCGGGCCGTCGAGGCGTTGCAGATTGCAGTTGATGACGAAAATGAGGTTGTCGAGTTTTTCGCGCGCGGCCAGCGATAGCGCGCCGATCGATTCCGGCTCGTCCATTTCGCCGTCGCCAAAAAACCCCCAGACTTTGCGGCCATCGGTATTGAGTAATTCGCGGTCCTGCAAATAGCGCATGAAGCGCGCCTGATAAATTGAATTAATCGGTCCGATGCCCATCGAGCCGGTCGGGAATTGCCAAAAGTCAGGCATCAGCCACGGGTGCGGGTACGAGCACAGACCCGGCAGCTTGATCTCCTGACGATAATGCGTCAGTTGCTCCTCGCTAAGATAGCCTTCGAGAAAAGCGCGCGCATAAACGCCGGGCGAGGAGTGCGGCTGGAAATACACCAGATCGCCACCGTGGTCGCTATTGGCGGCGCGGAAGAAATGATTAAAGCCGACTTCGAACAAATCAGCAGCCGACGCGAAGCTGGCAATGTGACCGCCCAGCTCGCCGTAGGCACGATTGGCGCGCACTACCATCGCCAGCGCGTTCCAGCGCAGATAGGAACTGAGCCGTTCCTCGATATCCAGGTCGCCAGGATATGGTGTTTGCTGCTCAACCGGAATCGTATTCGCATACGGCGTGTTGCGCAGCCGCTCCGATTTGACGCCCCGTTTGCCCGCGAAAGCGGACAGTCGGTCATAAATAAACTGCGCGCGCTCGGTGCCAGATTGTCGTACCAGCGATTCAAAGCCTTCCAGCCATTCGGCCGTTTCCTGCGGGTCTGCGTCGATGCGTTGATCTTCGCTGGGCAGTGAAGTAATCATGGAAGAGGCGGGCTTGGAAAGATCATTCATGTACTTCGCAATCTGGTTCAAAAAAATATATGGATAGGAGTGTAAACCTTCATGCGTGCTGCGGCCTGATACGCCATTGAAAGACGGCTGCAACTTGACCTGACCGCAGGTTCGCCGCATCCTGGGTTTGCGTTGATGTGCGCACCATTTTCAGAGGAGACTTTCCATGAAGCTTACCCCCGAGCAACTCGCCCAAGTTGACCGCGACGGCTATTTGTTTTTTCCGGCGCTGTTCTCAGCAGCCGAAGTCAAAACCCTGACCGATGCGGTGCCCCATCTGTATGCGCAGGATCGCCCGGAAAATGTCCGCGAAAAAACCGGTGGCGTGGTGCGCACTAATTTTGCTGCGCATCTTTATAGCGAGCCGTTCGCGCGACTGGGCCGTCATCCGCGCATGATCGATCCGATCGTGCAGATGTTCGGCGAGGATGTCTACATGCATCAGTTCAAGATCAACGGCAAGCAGGCCTTCGACGGTGATGTGTGGCAATGGCATCAGGATTTCGGCACGTGGCTCAATGATGATCAGATGCCCGAACCGCGCGCGATGAATGTGGCGATCTTCCTCGACGAGGTAAATGAATTCAACGGCCCGCTGATGTTTATCCCCGGCAGCCACAAGCTTGGTGTGCTCGAGGCCGGGCACGATCTCACCACCACCAGCTACCCGCTACCCGCTGTGGACTATCAACCACGATACCATCGCGCAATTGGTTAGCAACGGCGATGCCTTGGCATCCGGTGGCGGCCACAAGGGCATCGTCGCACCGAAGGGTCCGGCCGGCTCGATGATCTTGTTCCATTCGTGTCTGGTGCATGCGTCTTCATCCAATCTTTAGCCGTGGAATCGGGTTAGCGTGTATTTAAGTTTGTGCGCGGTCTCGAACCACATTCGCCGCTTCAAGCGTCCCGGCTATATCGCGCACCGCGATTTCACGCCGATCAAAACACTGCCGGATGATTGCCTGCTGAAATCCTATCCGGTCGATTTGCCGTGGAAGGAAGGCACGCCCGAAGTGGAATTGAAGCCGAAGATAGCGGCGTAGTCCGGGGTCTTCATGGTTAAATGCCGCCAGAAGCCGCGCCAATGCTAGTGTTCGTCAATTTTTCATCGTTGTACCCACCCAGCGCGATTCGTGCGTTCAAAACCGCTCCGCCGACGGCAAATACCGCCATTGTCCCAACGGCAATTTGGCCATCGATATTTTGCCGACGCGAATTCGTTTGATCGATTTCACTTGCAGCCCGACCAGTTGACACGCGTGCGCGATCTGGCCGCGCTGCGCGCCTTTGACCGCGAAGCGCAGCCGGTTTTCGTTTTGCCAACTGACTTTGGCAGGCGGCAGCGCGCGACCATTGAAGCTGAGTCCATGATTGAGTTGCTTGAGTCCGTGGGGCGGCAATTCACCGGCAACGTCCACGATGTACTCCTGCTCAACGGTGGCGGCATCATCGACCAATTTGCGCACCACGCGCCAGTCCTGTGTGAAGACCATTAGCCCGCTCGCATTTGGCTCCAGCGGCAGGGGCGTAGTCAGATGCGAAAAATGCCGCTTGAGCGGACGAATGCCGGATGCGTCGTCTGATGCGCGGTTATCGACTGACATTTGCGGCAATGTATCAGCGGTGCCGGATTGTCCGGCATGGTGGTGAAATAAAATCGTCACCAGTTCCACAGGCGCTAACGTTGCATCCTTGTGCAACACGATTTGTTGTTGAGCAACACGAAACTGCGGCTCTTGCATCACTTTGCCATCGACGCTGACCCAGCCACCTTCGATGTAAAGCTCGGCCTCGCGACGCGAGCAGGAAAGCATTTCAGCAAGGCGTTTTGCGAGGCGGACGGGTTCTGACATGACGCGATCATCCGGAGGGCAGGAGCGTTATTGTAAGCCGCGTGCTGATTCAGGCGCATTCATTCGCGCAATGTCGCATTTGCATCAGACACGCGGTAAAGTTTGCCTACCTTCACATATCACCTGACCGATACGATGCCCGCGCAAAAAAACACACGAAATCTTGACGGCATCACGCTCGAAGCAATCGTCACGCAATTGGTCGAATCCATCGGCTGGGAAGCAATGGCCGCTGCTGTACCGGTGCGTTGCTTTACGCATGCCCCAAGTATCAATTCCAGTCTGAAGTTTTTGCGCCGGGCACCGTGGGCGCGCAAGAGAGTGGAGGATTTGTATCTTCAACAAGAGCCGACGGCAGATTCTGATGCGTCCGGCAAAATGTGTTGAAGCAGCTTGTCGCGAGCCATTGATTCAACGTGGCCCGATCAATCCTTCGACTGGCTCAGAGACTGCCCCGGCAGGCTTGAAGCCGGGGCGAACGGGAATGAGGTTTTGAGACCTAAAAGCGTAGATCGCCATTTGGCGGGCTTTGCAGGCGTAAAGTGGCTGGAGAGGCGCGCCGGTGCTAGAGTTTTCACAGAAAACCGATTGACGCGACGACGTCGACCGGTGTCAATCAGTAGTGCGATGACGGGTCGCTTAATCCAAGTGCGCTGTCATTTCGAACCCTGCTTCATCGGGTGAGAAATCTGCTGTGTTGCTTTTGTGGAGTAGTAAAAAGCAGATTTCTCTCTTCGGTCGAAATGCCAGCGGAGTTTTTATCACTTGCCCCCACACAGCCCCGCCGTACGCATCCACGCGCCCGCAAGTGGTGTCGCACCGCTAAACACAAGCTGCTTGCCGCGCAATTGCGCCTTACCTATTCCATCGCCCAGTAAGCGCAGCCCATCAAGCCGCCCGGAAAACTTGAATGCGTGCGCACCAACAACCTCACCTTCGACGTGTTGATAGCGTTGCTGCAATGTCAGCGTGTGTCCCGTGTGCCTGGGCGAACACCAGCGGCCTTCCACGGTTGCAGGCACTTTCCACAGCATCACGCGGCTGGTGCGGTCCAGGCCCAGTTTTTTCTCAGGCGCAGGCACGCGCAGTTCGGCATCGGGCGGCCAGTCGCCCATGTCCCAATCGTGCGAGACAATTCGCGTACCCGGCTTGAGTGCGAGCAGCTTCGGTCGCAGCGCCATATTCACGTCCGGCAATAAATACATCGTGATGACAGTGGCGCGAGAGAGGTCAGTCTGGAAAAGATCCTGCGCGCGAAATTCAGTGCGGTGCGCAACGCGTGCCTGCTTCGCGTTTTTGAGGCTGATCTCGACCAGCTTCGGGTCGATCTCCACACCAAGCCCGCGCGCGCCAAATTTCTTCGCAGCCAAAATCACGATGCGGCCATCGCCTGAGCCCAGATCGATCACGACATCCTGTTTGCCGATAGTGGCGATGGTAAGCATCGCTTCGCTCACAGATTGCGGTGTGGTGACATACGGGACATCCATGTCGACCGGTTGGGCGAAGAGGGTGGCGGCTGGCCATAACAATGGCATGAAGGCAGCGGTGACGAGGCGGCGCGAAGGGAAAGACAATTTCATTGTCGGATTCTAGCCGACAGCTATGTTTTTATCAGCCGTTCCACCATGTGAAAAGACCCGGTTCGCAGCGTTACTGCGAAGCGGGTCTCGGATGTAACGGGTGAGAACCCTGATGAAGACCGGTCTATCGACGCGAAAGTACTATCTGCCCCGGTTCCGAAATCACCACCTCAACCCGCCGGTTGATGGCGCGGTTGGTGTCAGTGTCGTTGGCGGCAACCGGGAAATCTTTGCCGTAACCAACAGAGGATATGCGTTCCGGTGCAATGCCCAGACCGATCAATTGGCCCCTGATTGCTTCTGCGCGTCGTTGCGAAAGCTCAGCGTTATAGGCGGCACTGCCGACGCTATCGGTGTGACCTTCGATGGAAACGCGGCGGTCGGGATACTGCCTGAGGAAATCCGCCAGTTGCGCCATGCGCGCCTGTGCGCTGGCCTTCACTTCGGCGCGATTGAATTCGAACAACACATCACCCAGCGTAATCACCATGCCGCGCTCAGTTTTCAACGCTTCAAGTACCGCAAGCTGGCGCGCCAGACCGGCGGCGCGTGCTTCAGCCGTCGCGGCTTGGGTTTGCGCGCTTGCCGCCTGAGCCTGTGCGGTAGCGGCCTGATCGTTTGCGTTGGCGGCTTGTTGCTGTGCGGCGGCATTCTGCGCACGTTGTACGTCTGCATCAGCGCGGGCATCGCGGGCATCAGCACGGGCCACCACAGCCGATGATCGGGCGCGTTGTGCGTCCCGCTCACGGGCATCGGCGCGTACGCGTTCGCGCTCAACTTGAGCCGTCTTGATCAAATCTTCTGAGGCCTTGGCACTGCCTGCGGCCCTCGCCGTGCGTGCGCGCTGCGTGGCGAGATAGGCGTGGTGGTTGACATCAACCGCTTCACCCTTGGCCAGTGCCTGATCGGCGCGGGCCAGCGCATCGTTGGCTTTTCTCAATTCAAGCGGTGCGTTGGCCAGCACATCAGGGTCAGACGCGGCAGCGTTCACGTTGTTGCGCGCTTCCACCAATGCTGGCGGCGGCGTTGAAACGCTGGCGCAGCCAGCGGTGACGAGGGCTGCCATCAAAAGCGTCAATAGGGGTTTCTTGTTCATGGTGAATTCCTTATGTGGTCGAAAAACTAACTGCTGATTAACCGCGGGCGATTTCTTCACGCAACTGGCGGATGCCCTCGCGTACTTCCTGCAATGCGCGGCTGGAGCGCACAGAATGCGATTTGGCTTCGGCAAGATTGGCATCGACCTCGGCCTGCTCGGCGAGGCGGCGGGCATCGTCGTAATCCTTGCGGGCAACGGCAGCGGTGGCGCGTTCCAGTTTGTTGCGCGCATCGGCAACTTCAACTGGTGCATCGGCACCGGCAGGTCCGGCGGCACGATCTACTGCCGCTCTGGCCACAGCCATCTGCTCGCGAGGCATGTCGCCGGTCGACGCGCATCCGGCAGCGGTGAGTACGGCGAATGCTGCAATCGCGGCCAATGCAGCGCGCGTGCGGTTACTTTTTTGATTATTGGTCTCAACGGTGCTCATGAATATCTCCTGCAATGAAAAACGGTTGTCCTCGTCGAACCCGACGCAGGCAGCATTCATTGTCTTGTGGAGCGGGTGGTTCACCCATCGGCGCACCGCCTGATGTGGTGTCATCCATGCGCCTACAGGGGTGTGCAGGCTTCAGTTATTTATTTTTATCAATTCCGCCATCTGGCTTCGCGCCGGTAGCTTTTGATCCAGACTTTGAATGCCACCAGATTGTTGGGCACCGACATTTCTTTTTGAATTTGCTTGATGTGGCGTCGCAGATCGGCGATGTCGCGCAGCAGATACGGCATCACGGCTTCGGGCATCAGGCGCTGGAACGGCGGCAGATTGAGTTGCTCGCGCAGCGGCATTTCAAGATGCGCGATTTCCTGTTCCAGTTCCGCCCATTGGTCTTCCAATATTTTATTGAAATGCCTTAATCGTTCCTCAGACATTCCCGCGATGGCCTTCGCGTCAATCTGCTCCAGCTCCAATTGCAATTCCAGAAGCTGCAATAAATCTTTTTTGTCATACGCCTGATTGACCCGTTGCATCAATGCGGTCTTACGCTTGCGCTCATCAATATCCGGCTCGCGATCAGGGTGCAATGCACTCACCAGTTTGCGATAGACCTCGCGAATAGAGAGGCTGGTTTGCGCGGCCTCCGCGTTTAGTTTTTCTTCACGGGCGAGTTGTTTGGCGGTTTTTCTTCGCTGCGTATGGCCAGCTTGTTCTTCCTGACGCCGCTGCTGTGCTTTTTCCATCTGCTTGTCCAGTTGCGCCAGCAAATCTTCGGGCGAATTCAAGTCGGCCGCATCGCCCAGATCGACGCCGAACATCGATTCCATCGTCGTTTTCATGCTGTTCACCGCGGCTTCTTCTTCAGCGTCAAAGTCGGTCTCGCTGTGTTTGTTATAGATTTCTTTAAGCGTGTTGTCTTCGGTATCGACAATCAATTGCTCAGCGA
>JAYURJ010000222.1:0-3221 GCA_043756275.1 Betaproteobacteria bacterium
CACCGTCCCGATTGCCGCCGTAATCACCGAAGGCGGGCAATCATTCGTCTACACATTGAAAGACGGCAAGGTGGAACGCAAACCAATTATGCCGGGCAATCGCAGCGTGGAATTGGGGCTCGTTGAAGTACGCGATGGCCTGCCTCCCGGTGCGCAGGTGATCACGGTCAAAGCTGACGGCCTCAAGCACGGCACAAACGTAGTGGTGAAAGCCCGAGGAGCCGCCCCCGCAGTGCAGCCAGCGGCCAATCCCAAGACCTCGGCTGAGGGCACGTCGGTTGCTCAATCCTAGAGTTTTTTAAACGCGATCGAAAAAAACGTCTTGAGGAACAGCCATGAGAATTACCCAAATCAGCGTCAATAATCCGGTATTTGCCACCATGATGATGGTGGGGCTGGTCGTGATGGGATTGTTTGCCTATCAGCGCCTGTCGGTCGACCAGATGCCCGATGTCACATTCCCATTTGTGCAGGTGCAGACGTCATACACCGGTGCCTCGTCGGAGGCCGTCATGCAAGATGTGACCAGACCGATTGAGGAAGCAATCAATACGATCAGCGGGATCAAAAGCATTCGCTCATTTTCGCGCGAAGGATTCTCGCGGGTGATGGTGGAATTCGATCTCAATATCGACGTGAAAACTGCAGTGCAGGACGTGCGCGATAAAGTGGCGGGCGTTCGTCGCGGCTTCAACAAGGATGTCGGCGAACCGACCGTCACCCGCGCCGATAATGACAACGATCAGCCGATCATGTATCTGGCGATGGAAAGTCCGGCCCGGTCACTGCGAGAGCTTTCAGACCTCGCCGATCAATTGGTGGTGAAGCGCTTGCAGGGATCATATGGCGTCGGCACCATCGAAGTGTCCGGGGCTGTTCAGCGCGAAATGGCGATCCGCCTAAATACCGAAAAAATGGCGGCCTACGGCGTGAGTGTTGAACAGGTGGTGGCAGCTATCCGCAGCCAGAACCAGAATCAAGCGGCTGGCTTTCTGGTCGGTGACCGCACCGAGCGGTTGGTGCGCGTGCAGGGTAAATTCAAGGATGCGGCCGATTTCGAACGTGTGATCGTTGCGCGGCGCGGCGCAACAAGCAATGGCATCGGCGGCACCACCAATGCGCCGATCACATTAGGCATGGTCGCCAGTGTGCGCGACACCGAACGCGAAGAAACCACCATGTCTACGAGCAACGGCACGCGCGGCATCTCGATAGAAATTCGTAAAACACGCGGTGCGAATACGCTCGAAGCGGCAGAGTCAATCCGCAACAATATTACCAAGCTCAAAAAGACGCTGCCCCCGGATCTGAGCCTCGAACTCACGTTCGATCAATCCAAATTCATCAAGCAAGGAGTCGATAACGTCAAGCACACGATTCTCGAAGGCGCGGGACTTACCGTGCTAATCGTGTTCCTGTTTTTGCAATCCTGGCGCTCAACCGTCATCACCGGGCTCACCATTCCGATCTCGGTATTGGCCACGTTTATCGCACTTTACGCATTCGGTTTTTCGATCAACTTTCTCACCTTGATGGCGTTGTCGCTGTCAATTGGCATCCTTATTGATGATGCCATCGTGGTTCGTGAAAATATCGTTCGTCACCTCGCGATGGGCAAGAGCCACTATCAGGCATCCATCGAGGCCACGCAGGAAATCGGACTCGCCGTGATGGCAACGACATTCACCATTGTTGCGGTGTTCTTGCCGGTGGCGTTCATGGGCGGCATCATTGGCTTGTTCTTTTATCAATTCGGCATTGCGGTCACGGTGTCGGTACTTGTATCGCTGTTTGTATCATTCACACTTGACCCAATGCTCTCAGCCGTGTGGCACGACGGGCCATCACGCATTAATCGTGTCAGACCAATCAAGTGGTTACTCGACAAGCAGACCGCGATGATGGATTGGCTGCACAGCAAATACGATCAGGTTTTGCGCTGGACGTTCAAGCCGGATTATCGTCGGACATGGATTCCCAAAATTATCCTGGCCGAGCCAGTGTCCGGCGCGCCGCGCAAACTGAAATTCGACTTTTTTACGATTCGCAATCGCGGCATCGTGCTGTGGATCGCCGCATTCACTTTCTTTGGCAGCTTTGCGCTCGTGCCATTCATCGGTTCGGAATTCGTGCCTGAGCCCGATGAAAACTGGGCCAACGCGACCATTCAAACGCCGATTGGATCATCGCTCAATTACACGCTCGGCAAAGCCGAACAGGTGGAGACGGCGTTGCGCGAATTTCCGGAAATCAAACGTATATCGCGCAATGTGTGGAAGAACGGCGCGTGGTTCGGTTTGCAACTGACAGACAAAGATGATCGCAAGCGTTCAAAGAAACAATTGGATGATGCCATCCGCAAGCGTTTGTCCACAATTGCAGGTCTGGAAGTGCGGGTGGGCAATCGTCCCGTTCAGATATTCGTGATGGGCCCGGAAATCCGCGAGCTTGATCGCATCTCGCAGGAAGTGGTGGCAAAACTGAAAACAATCAAGGGAACGGCGGACGTGGAGAGCTCGTACAAGCCCACCAGCCCGACGCTCGATATCACTGTCAACCGCGAGCTCGCGAGCGACTTAGGTGTGTCGATGGCTTCAATCGTAACAACCACCCGCGCCATGATCGCAGGCGAGGATGGCGGCCAATGGGCGGGCCCGGACGGCGAGAACCATCAGGTACTTATCCGCCTGCCAAAGAACGAGCGAACCGGCGTGTCTGATCTCGACAAAATTTATCTGCCGAGCTCACAAATTAACGCCGATGGCAGCCCGCGCATGGTGCCACTGCGTCAGATCGCCGAATTTAAACCGGCCTATGCCGAGCGTCAGATAGAGCGTCGCAATCTCCAGCGTCTCGTGCAGGTTTGGTCAGGTGTCGCATCGACGCACACGGTAGGCGAGGTATCGAGCGAGGTACAAAAAGCGTTGAAGGAAATCGCGCTGCCGCCGGGCTACCAATTCCAGTTCGGCGGATCTTCGCAGGAGATGGCCGATTCATTGGGTTACGCGATTGCAGCGCTCGGGCTCGGCGTGATCTTTATTTACCTCATCCTCGCCTCGCAATTTGGCAGCTTCCTGCAACCGATTGCGATCATGGCATCACTGCCGCTTTCGCTGATCGGTGTATTCCTGTCGTTGCTGATATTCAAGTCAACGCTGAATCTGTTCTCGGTCATCGGATTCATCATGCTGATGGGCCTCGTCACCAAGAACGCCATTCTG
>JAYURJ010000223.1:0-3188 GCA_043756275.1 Betaproteobacteria bacterium
TTGTTCGGTGTGCTGCCGGGCAGGCGTGAACCGGCGCGCATGGCGATGTGGCCCAATTGATCAAAGGCCGGCACATGCGATTCCATCAGGCTGAATGAACTTTCATAGAGTGACGCATCCACCACCTGACCCTTGCCGGTTTGCTTGGCTGACAGCAGCGCCATGACGGCACCGAACGCGCCATAGAGTGCGGTCACCATATCGGTAACCGGCACCGCCGCGCGCACCGGCGGGCGATCCGGATAGCCATTGATGTGCAGCATGCCGCCGACGGCGTCGCCGAGGAAACCGTACCCGGGCCGATCACGATAAGGGCCGCTCTGGCCAAAGCCGCTGATGCGCACCATCACCAGGCCCGGATGCATCGCGTGCAAATGCTGGTAGCCGATGCCCCATTTTTCCAGCGTGCCCGGCCGGAAATTTTCAACCACGACATCGAATTTGGGCACCAGACGCTTGACCACTTCGCGCCCTTCGGGGCGGCGCAGATCGAGTGCGATGAGTTGCTTGTTGCGCAGGATGCTCGCGGCATACAACGATTTTCCGTTGACATGTTTTCCCATCGTACGCACCGGGTCGCCTTCGGGCGGCTCGACCTTGATCACTTCGGCGCCGAAGTCCGCCAGCAACCGGCCGCAGAACGGGCCGGCCACCGTTGAACCGAGTTCCAGCACGCGATAACCATTGAGCGGGCCGCTCATGCGCGCAAGCCCGCAAACTCGTTGCCGAGCAGTTGGCGTACCAGAATCAGCTTCATGATGTTGAGTGTGCCGCCGGTGAACAGAAAAGAATACACATCGCGCAATCGTTGCTCGACGGCGTAATCCTTGAGGTAGCCGTTGGCACCATAAATCTGCAGGCAATCCTGGATCGCGGCGATGCCATGGGAAATGCCGAACCATTTGGCCATCGCGGAATCGGTGGTCGCGTCGCGACCGAGATCGTTGGCGACCAGCGCTCGGTAGGCGAGCAGGCGGCCCGCCTCGATATTGGCGTGATGCTCGACCAACGGAAAACTGATCGATTGGTTGGTGGCAATTGATCGCCCGAACGCGATCCGCGTTTTGGCGAATTGCATGGTGTCATCAAGCACCGCTCTGGCGGCACCGAGCGCCGCGAGCGGCGACAAACAACGCGACACATTGAAGCGCGCGTTCATGATTGCCTTGCCCTGACCGGCTTCGCCCAAGGTTGCGGTGAGCGGCACCCGCACATTCTTGAATTCAACTTCGCCGAGCGCGTGCGCGCGTGCGCCCATTTGTTCCATCACCGCGCTGGTGACGCCCGGCAGATCGGTGGGGACACGCAGCAGCACCATCTGCGGCTTAGCGCCGTCGGTGGACGGCACCCGTGCGGAGACCGCGAGAATGTCCGCGCCGGGCATGGTGCTGACGTGAATTTTTTTGCCGTTGAGTAGATAGTCGCCACCATCGATGACGGCAGTGGCTTCGATCGCGGAAAGGTCAGAGCCGGCATTTTCTTCCGAGGTCGCGAGGGCGATCACGCATTGGCCCGCATGCACCGCGCGCACCGTGTCGTCACCCCAGCCGGGAAAGAAATGGCTGTGGGTGGCCTGCTGCCAGGCGATGAGCGCGCAACTCACGTCGGCGGCGGCGAGTTCTTCGATGGTGATACCGAGGCTGACATAGTCGCGCGCCTGCCCGCCGAGTTGGGTGGGACCGATGACACCAAGAATTCCCGCGTCGCCCATCCGCTGGATCGCTTCGCGCGGAAGCTCTCCCGATTCGTCCCAGGCGCGACTGTGCGGTCGCAACTCACGCGCAGCGAACTCACGCACATGTGCGCGCCACGCGTCGTGCTCGGGTGAGAATGAGAAATCGAGTGCCATCGAATAGTCGCGGGATGGAATGGGTTTGAATCGAGTGGAGCGCGCGGGGTGGTGGTGTGGCTGCTTAGAATTACTATATAGTACATGTTGCGCCAGAAGTTTTTGTCTTGTCAAGTCGTTAGTCATTTGTTGAAAAACGAATGGTCAACGTCCGGCTCGCGATTCGTCTTCGCCTGGGTTATCCGCAGTGCGGCCAATTGTCTGGCGAAATTTAACCAGTGTCTCCATGAAAACAACCGCCATCACCACCCCTGCCGCAAAACTTCTCGCACTGCGCCGCGCACTGCCGATGTACGAAGGCCGCGGCCTCGCGCGCTTTGCACAATTGCGCGAAGCGCTCTTCGCCGGCATCAAGGCGGGTCACTGGAAAGCAGGCGAGCGACTACCCACCGAAAGCGCGTTGGTGGCGGCGACGCCGTTCAGCCTTGGCACGGTGCAACGGGCGCTGCGCGCGCTGGTAGACGCGGGTGTCGTGACGCGGCAGCAAGGCAGCGGCAGCTATGTCTCCTACGCACATCATCGAATCGACGACGTTTCGCATTGCCGATTTCTGGGCGACGACGGCGTGACCATACTGCCGGTTTTTTCGCGCGTACTGTCGCGCCGGCTCTGGCCGCACACCGGATCATGGAGCGTGCATTTTGCCGGTCGAGGTGCCTCGCTGGTGCGCCTCGAGCGGATCCTCGATGTCAACGGCGAGTTCAACGTCTACAGCCGCTTTTACTTTGACGGCGAACGTTTCAAGAGTCTCGCGTCACGACCCTTCACAGAACTTGCAGGGGCAAATTTCAAGGAACTGCTCCGCAACGAATTCAACGTGCCGGTCACGAGCAGCCGACAGTCTTTGCATGTCGTCGGCATTCCACCTGCCATTGGCCGCCACATCGGCGTTAGCGAACATGGTATCGGTGCAGCGCTGGAAATTGTCGGTCGTGGGAGTGGCGACGATACGGTTTACTTTCAGCAAATGTTCATTCCGCCCTCAGCGCGTAGACTGTTGACGCAATAGGTTTGCGCTCTTTGCGCGGGGAATGCCAACTGGTGGGGCCAGAGATGAGGGTGGACGGGCCTTACCGAGCAAAAATAGCCTGAAAGCCGCACCAGTGCTAGTGTTTACGAATCTGATCCTAATCCCAGCTCCTGAATTTTTCGCGTGAGTGTGTTGCGGCCGATACCGAGCAATATTGCCGCTTCAATGCGTCGCCCGCCGGTATGTTCAAGCGCCTTGCTGATGAGTGCGGCTTCGAAGGAACGATTGAGCCCGTCGAAAATTTCCTTTTCGCCACGCCCAAGCGATGCCGTGACTTCACGCTCCAGCGCGCGTCGCCAATTGCTGTCG
>JAYURJ010000224.1:0-28850 GCA_043756275.1 Betaproteobacteria bacterium
GGCCGAGCGCGAGGGCATGGCGGGCGAATCACGCGGGCAGTTTTTTGCGTATGTCGGCAAGGTGCTGCGTTCGGTGGTGCTCGATCATCTGCGCGCCGAGGGTGCTGAGAAGCGCGGCGGCGATCAAATCCACGTGACGCTTTCGCAAGCTGAATCCATCGCCGGATCAGGCCGCGACAATTGGTTCCTGCTCGATCATGCGCTGGAACAGTTGAAACAAATCGACAACAGCTTGTACGAGCTGGTCGAGTTGCGTTACTTCGTTGGCATGACCGTCGATGACATCGCGACACTGCGCGAGGTATCGGCCCGCACGGTGAATCGCGATTGGGTAAAAGCCAAAGCGTTGTTAGAGGACATGGTTGAGGAAGTGCCGTGAGCTGTAACACTGGGCACATTGATAAACGGCTTTACCGTTGAGCAAGACCGACTGGCAGCGCCGCTCGGCGCTGTTTGATGAAGTCGTTGATTTGCCCGCCGACGCGCGCGCCGCATGGCTTGCAGCACTCGAAAAAAACGAGCCCGGCCACGTCGCTGCATTGCAAAAAATGCTCGCGCAGATTGATCTCGACCAAACCGATCCACAGCCAGACGCGCCGCCCAGTTTGATTGGCGTTGGCACGCGCGAATTTGAAGCGACACTGGATGCGGCGACCGGTACTGATTTGCAATTGCAGGCGGGCGACGAGGTCGGCGCATGGCGCATCGAAAAGAAAATCGGCGAAGGCGGCATGGGCGCGGTGTGGTTGGCTGCGCGGCGCGACGGCCATTTTGAAGGACGTGCGGCAATCAAATTTCTGCGCACCGGGCTCGGCAAGACTGAAGTGGTGGAACGGTTCCTCCGCGAGCGCCGCCTGCTTGCGCGCCTGACGCACCCCGGCATCGCGCGACTGCTGGATGCGGGCACCTACAAAAATGAACCGTATCTGGTGATGGAATATATAGACGGCACGCCGATCACAACGTGGGCCGCTGAACACGCGCCGCGTGTGGCTGAACGCGTCGCGCTGATGCTGAAAGTTTGTCGTGCGGCCGAACACGCGCACGGACAACTGATCGTGCATCGCGATCTCAAACCTTCCAACGTGTTGGTCAATGGCAAGGGCGAGCCTTCGCTACTCGATTTCGGTATCGCCAAACTGATTGATGATGAAGACGACGACTACGGCACCGCGCTCACGCGCATGACCGGTCGCGGATTTACGCTGGGCTATTGCGCGCCGGAGCAAATCACGGGGGAGCCCACCGGTGTAGCAGCCGATGTGTTTTCGATAGGTGTGCTGTTGTTCGAATTATTGACTGGTACGCTGCCGTTCAAACCCGAACCTGGCCGCGAAGGGCGCGTCGCCATCGAGCACGCGATTGTGCACAACGATGCGCGCAGTCTGGGACGCGCACTGGATGAACCGCACAGTGCATCGGCACGGTTACGTCCGATTGACGCCAACAAAGCGCGCGGCGATCTGGAAGCTATTGTCGCCAAAGCGCTGCGAAGAAATCCGGCGGATCGTTACTCGACAGTGAGCGCATTCGCCGATGATCTGGATCGCTGGCTGGGCAGTTTACCGGTGCTGGCGCGGCGCGGCAATTGGCAATACATGACCATGCTGTGGCTCAAACGCAATCGTGCGCTGGCCATCGTCGCCACTGCCGCGTTTATTGCAGTCAGTGCGGGCATGGTGGCCGCCATCTGGCAGGCCGAGCGCGCCAGTGATGAAGCAATGCGGGCGGATCAGGAAAAAGAAGTTGCTGTTGAGCAGCGGCGGCGCGCCGAGATCGCCACTGCGCAAGCCACTGCTGCCCTGGCCGAAAGTGATCGCGCCAAAGGGGCCGCACTGCAGGCCGAACAACAAGCTGATCGCAACGCCGTATTGGCACGCCAGTCTGAGGCGGCGGCGGCGGCGGCGAGCAAATCAGCACAAACGGAAGCCTCGAAAGCCAAAGCGGTAAATCAATATCTGGTGACGTTGTTTGAAAGCGCCGACCCTGAACACACTAAAGGTGAAAAACTCACCGCGCGCGAGGTGCTCGATACCGGTGCTAAATCGCTGGCCGCACAATTTGCGAACGATCCGGAAACGATGGCTGAATTGCAGGCCGTGTTGGGGCGAACTTACGTAGGTCTTTCGCTACCGCAAACCGCGATCCCGTTGCTGACTGAAGCGGCAGCGACGGTGGCGAAAAAATACGGTCCACGTTCCATTGAACACGCGCGGATTCTCTATCAACTTGCCCGCGCGCAAATGGAAACCGAGAATTTTCCAGCCTCGGAAAAACACTACCGGGCGTCACTGGACATACTGGAGAAAGTAGATGGCATTGCCAGCGAGACCGTTGTGATCGGCAAGGTTAATCTGGCCTACGCGCTGCAAAAACAAGGAAAATTCGCCGAGATCGACCCCTTGATCGCGCCGGTCCGTGCGGCAGTCATTGCGCAGCGCGGCGAGAAGGACTGGCTATTTGTCGAGATCGAAAATTCGCGCGCGGTTGCCGCAGGGGCGCAGAGTAAAGGCACGGAGGAGCAGGAAATTTTGCTCAAGATTGAGCCTCTCCTGAATTCACCGCCTCCCGGCAAACGCGCCGATGCGTTGACGATCCGCAACAACCTCGGCATTTCACTGGCGCGCACAGGCAATCTCACGGAGGCCATTCCGCGTGTGGATGGCGCGGTTGAAGGATTTACTGCGCACCTAGGTCCTGAAGCCGAGCTGACGATGAAGGTGATGTGGTTTTCCGGTGACCTGCGCCGGCTGGCCGGCCGTTATGCGGAGTGCGCAGCGAAGTACGAACGGCTCGCCGATCTTCGCGTGCGCACTACCGGCGAAACGCATCCGCTCACCATTGACGTATTCGCAAAAACGGCTGCCTGCGCGCAATTGGCCGGCAATGAACCGCTCGCAACCATATTCGCCGCGCGTGCACTGGCTGGATTGCCGGTGTCGGATCAGCCGCCGCAACGCACCGTGTTGCGCTCCTTGCTCATGCTGCAATTCGTGGCGCTGGATCGCGCGGATTCGTCGCAAACGCCCACATTGCTTGCGCGATCAAAGGCGCTGGCACTTGCGCTCAACCTGCCTGCGGCGACCCCGGAATCATTATGGATCGTCGCCGTTGAGGCAGACGCGGCGGCGCGGGCGGGGAACTTCAAGGCGGCGTTGCGAACGATGGAAGCGTCAGCCGCAAAAGTACCGGCACTCGCGAATTTAGCCACCACAAAAATGCATCATGCCTATTTCCTGGCACTCGACGGCCAGCTCGATGCTGCACGCGCTGAGATGCTGGACGTCAGAAAACTGGCGAAGCTGCGTTACAACGATGCGCATCCGATTTACCACGTCATCGATTACGTCGATGCACTTATCGCGCGACCCAATGATCGCGCGGGTGCCTTGCGCGCGCTGGAAGCGAGTGCCGGACGTGTTGCGCGATTGCCGCTGGCACCGAACTGGTTTGGGATGTGACGGCGCGCCAACACACGATTCAAAAACAACAAACCCAAGAATTGGCGGGCCTCTTAGAGCAAAAGTGACCGGGAACGCTCGTCAATTCTGGTGTTTAAGTAATTTAAATCTCCCCTGTCGCAATTGCGCTATCGACTGCGTCTGATCTGGTGTGACCCCATTTACGCCAAGGATCCACCATGTCTGATGACCTTTACCGCCTGCAACCGCGTTGCCCAGATAGTCGCAGCACAGCATTTTCGTTCCGTCGCCTTCCCGAAATCACCATGTTGGCAGCGCTTTGCGCATTGCTGATGCAAACGCCGAATGCGACTGCACAGAGCACACCTTTAAAGCCACCGGTACCGCTGCAACCACCAATCTCGACACCGCTGTCGCCGCAAAAACCGGGCGTGATACAGAGTGTCGCACCGGTCACTGCGCCGACCATCGCAACGACAGCAATGACGCGATTTCAAACGCTGAAAGTCGACGGCAAGGTCATCGACCTTCGCAACCTGCCGGATTCGCAGGTGCTTAAAGCCAAGAGCGGCAAGACCATCTCAGTGGCACGCATCAAGCAATTGCAAGCGCGCATTGATCGCGCTTCCACCACGCCGATGATGACGGCCAAAGCCGGGCAAAGCTTGAAAACGCTGGCCGCAGCACCAGCCGATACACGTATATCGTTGCCCAGCGGCAAAATTGTGCAGTCTCAGGACTTGGGCAAAATTCAAAACATCTACGCCAAGCTGAGCGTCAACCGCGCCATCACACCGATCCCGCAGCAAGTGAAGAACGCGCAGGCTCAGGTGGTGGTCGGGCAGGGAATCACGCTGGCCGAGGCAATGAAGCGGCCCGCCAACGACGTGATTCAGGTCGGTTCGCACAAGTACACGGCCGAACAATTACGGCAGATTGATAACTTGTTGAAAGCCAGCCCGCGTGACCCGCGTGGCTTGCTGGAACGCGCGGGGTCTGGCCCCGCGGCTGGGCGTGCTGGCACCACGCCGATCATCCCGACAGGTCCGCGCCTGAAGATGCAGCGTGGTGCATCAATCAACGAGATGCTCGCCAAGCCAGATAACACCGTTCTCGAATCGCCGAGCGGAAAAATCATCACTGTCGCGCAACTCAAGCAATACATGGCGCTTGAGCGGCTAACTCCGGCGCAATTGCAAGGCAAAGCCACCGGCCGCGTCGTGGAGATCAAATGAATACGCGCACATTAAAAGATTTCCCGGCTGGCGCTGGTGCTGGCGTTAGCGCTGGCTTAGGCCTGCTCACGATTGGGCGTTTCACTGCTTGCCTGATGTTGGTCCTTGCCGCCTCGCTGTTTCCGGCGAAGCAAGCACAAGCCGAAACCGTCTTCACCGTATTGGACAAAGTGTGCAAGGAGTTGCCAGACCTGTGCGGTGAGGTTAAGCCGTACACTGAAGTTGTCGATGCCTGCTTCAAAAAGAAGGATGAACTTGGCTGCGCGCTCGCCATTATCAATGTGGCCACCGGCAACCAAATCGGTCAGGGGAAAGCGCAGGTGGAAGCTGTCCTTTCCTGCATCAAAGAAGCACCAAATTTCACTGACCAGGCAAAATTTACGGCCGCCTGCGGCGTTTACCTGAACGCAGCTGGCGTTTCGCCGTCAAAGGTCAGCGAGGTCTACGGGATCGTCAACACCTGCAAAGGTGTTGACGATCTTGACGATGCCATCTATTGCGCCGATTACCTGCTCGACTCCTCATTCGCGGACGACGTTGAGCTCAAGATTCCCACCTGGGTCAATTCGCTTTTCGATATTTATATCGATATCGACAAGAAGGACTATTGGGGACTGGTGAAGGATGTTGGTGCCACGATCGCCTGCGCCGTGGCCAACTACTTTCTGGGGGCCGATGTTTGCGCGTTTCTAGACGATATTGTTGCTGCCGGCAAGGCCATCATTGGTGCCTTGGGCGAGGTGGTGGATTTCGTCTCGGATATGTTTGGCAGCGGGGGCATCACCTACAAACTACATGGCAAAGAAGTGGGTGTCGCCGAGTTCCTCGCATACATGTACGGGCACGAACCGACCAATCCCAAGGGGGCAATTAATGGAAGCTTGCAGGCGCGCATGGAAGGTGACGTGCAGTGGAAGGCCCACAAGGCAGCCGTTATTCTGGCCGCGCGCAATGGTATTTTCAAAAGCAGTTTCAACCAGATGACCGAAGAGTTTGCCAATAACGTCTGGACGAGTTACGCGCAGCGCGACGTCTACCCGGAGTGGGACAAACGTACACGCACATTTATTCCGCTTCGCAAGGCGGCCATCGAGAAATCTGCTGCGGCCATCCCCGCTAGTCTGGTCGCACAACTGCAAAATGAGAATGACGAGGCCAAACGCCGCAAGCTGATCACTGACACTTACAAAACCTGCATTAACGCAAGCCTCGTCTATTCGGAAAAACTGATCGAATGGACCAAGGAGGGACGTTCCGGTGGAGGTGAGGGCGTGACGGATACGACATCGAGCTGCAGCTACGCGATGGGTCAGAAAATGGTTCCAACCGGCAATGACGCCTGCGAGCTCAAACTACAGCCCAACAAGGAAGCATTCAGCGCCCATTGCAAGAGCGCCAAGTCTGAGCGCGTATGCGAAAGCGTCAGGGGAGTCGTCGGCTCTGCGGCAGTCACTGAATGTAGTGGCGGCGATCCAACCACCGGTGCGCAGGTCGAGATGATCAAATGGCACAAGGAGAAACGCTTTGAATCGGCCGGACTCAAGTGTTCCTATGATCTGCTATGGAATACCAAAGCTATTGGTTGCAGTGATTCGCTGTACGTCACCCAGTGCAATGCGTTGCTCCAAAAAGAATTTGGTGCCAAGGGCTTTGACTTCCCTAAAGCCGGCGTGATGGATTGCCAGCTAAAACGATCCGCCGATCAAAAGAAGTGGGGCGAAGTGATGCCGCAGGTGGCACAAGTGATGACCCCCGGATTCAAGTTCGAGTTCAACAACAATGCACCCCCAGCGAATAACAAGCAGGGCGAATGCACAGTGGATGCCAAGGATCCAATGATTGTGCATTGCCCGGGCTTGCCGGCCGCAGCCAACGGCGATGGCTATCGACTGGCTGAGCAATTGCTGGGCAAGGGCCGGGTTCGCGAATGCATCACAGCGGACCGGTCAGTGTCGCCGCATTGGGTGGAAACGCCTTGCATCATCTGGAACAGGGTGGTTGCTGTTGATAACAGCACCGCAAAGACCGGGGCGACCATTCCGAAACCGGATGCCGATCCATTGAAGACAAGTGCTGCCGCAACGGCTGCAGCGGCTACAGCGGCTGCAGCAGCGGCAGGCGCACCCGCAACGACGGTAAAGGCAACCCCACCCGTTGTCACGGCCAAGGCATCGGACCTGATCAAAGGCGGCACCATATCTTCAGCCGCCGCACTGGGCGTAGGCAACGCCGCGAAAGCAGGCCCGTCAACTGCGCTCGCGCCACCCACACCCCAAGTCAATGAAACGGCGCTGGCGCAATGCAAACTGTTTCTGGGGCGCAAAGACGAGTTGCTTTGCCCGGAGGCGCGTGCCTTCGCGGCCTGCCGGGCAGCGGTCGATATTGGCAGGATGAAGACCTGCCGTATCACCGGCTCAGCCGACGTATATCCGAAGCGCTAAGCCTAACCCAACACCCAATCAACCACAAAGGAAAACTTCATGCTACCAACCAATTCGAAACTGTTGAAGTGCGCCATCGCCATTTCCACTCTGGCGGCCACTGTCGCCACGTCATTGTCGGCTCACGCCGCGACACCCCAAAACCTTTCCGCCACCATCGACGGCAAGAAATTTGAAAGCGACGACGACGGCATCCTCTACCTGATGCCGACCAAAGGCGTGCTCAATCTGATCGCCAGCACCAAGGGCGCATCCGCCTATCCGCCGCCCAAAACGCCGATTGATCGGCTAAGCGTTATCTGTCGCGGCTTTGACGGCAAACCCGTCAAATTTATTGCCAAGGATTTCGGCAACCATGGCTGCGAGGCGCGGTTTATCAAGAATGAAAGCAAGGTGCCGTTCGGTGAGCCCGAGGTTGAATACGATAGCCGCTATGGGAAAAACAATACGTTCGAAATCACGTCGGTCAATGGCAAAGTGATCGAGGGCAAGTTCCATTTCGAGATGAAGGAAAAAAAGCCCAAGGCGGTACTCGTTGTCATCGACGGTACGTTTAAGGCTGAGGATCGGCAGAAATAACGGTACGCCAGTCGCCCTAGACCGAATAACAAAGGAATCCCATGCAAGCAAATTTCCATCCCGTTTTAGTCATCGCTGCATCAGCACTGCTTTCCCTCTCGGCTGGACAGGCAATCGCCCAAATACAAAGTCCATTGTCAGCGCAGCCGCCATCACCGTCATCATCACAGACCATCCGCGATAGCTTCCAGTTGAAATCGCCGACAACCGCCGGGCGGATGCAATTGACAGTACCCGACAGCGCATCAATGACGGTCAGGCAGATCGACATCAAGCCGGGTGAGTTCCCGCAGATCACTGCCAGCCAGTACAAAGTGGCGTTTGAATGCAAGATCGCGACTTCCAAACCGCAGACCGATTTCTCGACGTTTCCCCGCTATAGCTGCTTCCTCGATCAACCGCGCACCAGCGCCATGAATGGCTTGCCGATTTATCGGGTGGATTATTTTCCGAGCGTGGATGGCATCACTACCAAGATCGTGATGGTAGCGGATAAAAACGCCAAGAACCCCAATCCTGGCCGCATTCGCACGGCCTTTCAGTTGATGCATGAGAAGAACGAAACCATGCGCACCACGGTATTGAAGGACTTCGTGTATGCCGACGGTTTGCTGCTCACAAAAACCATCAACTGAAACTCAAGAAATTATTTGTTGTCGGCGTAGCGCTTGTGAACTTTCCAATGGCAGCGGCAGTATCCGTGCCGCCTGTGATTTTGTTTGTGGCAACTACGATGCTTATGAGTTCATAGCGTAAAAAACGTAATCTCTAGCACTGGCATGCCTTGTAGACACAAAATGACTGAAGATGCCCGTGGATAGGCGATCTGTAACTTTGGAGGCCTCTAAAAAAGCCGTTCGTGCTGAGCTTGTCGAAGCACACATGGGCTAAGCCATTGATCCAACGTGGCCCGTTCAACCCTTCGACAAGCTCAGGGCGAACGGAAATTGGGTGTTGCGAAACGCCTCTTTAAGTGCGAAAGGTCACTTTAGCAATGCGCAATTAAATGCAACGCAAATGTCGCAAATCTGGCCGCTGCCACGTCTTAGTTAGTAAGCACATGTTTAGCCAAACGTCCCACCACAAACAATCACCATCGCAACTCAGGAGCCTTATGAAAACAACTAATCGCCTTTCCGTATTGCTTGCCATTGCCGTTTCGGCTTTAAGCGCTGTGAGCTTTAGTGCCGCCGCCCAGAACATGAAACCCGGGCAATACGAATACACAACAAAAACGGAAGTATTTGGCATCACCATTCCTGTGTCGTTCAAGCAATGCGTGACGCAAAAAGATGTGGATTCCAACAGCGCCTACGTGAACCAGCAAGGCCAAAAGAACTGCACGCCGCCTGACGTAAAACGTAACGGTAAAGAAATGACTGTGAAGTACACCTGCACCGATCCAAAAATGACTTTCGATGGAGCGGGCACGGTCAGTGAAGACAGCTTCAGCTTCGACATGAAAGTCATTCAGCATGAGATGAATAACAACGTCATGCGCACCAAGCTCACTGCCACACGTCTGGGCGATTGCAAGTAATCCATCCTTCATTGCGGAGAACATTCATGCAACAATTTTTTGCGTCATCCTATGCTGCTGCGACGCGAACGTGTGGAGCATTATCGATTGCACTCGTGGTCGCGACGGGTGTGTGCACGAGCGCATTCGCGCAGGATGCCGCCAAAGACGCTGCGAAAAGAGCGGCGCGAATCTCGGTGACGATTTACGAGATGCGCTCTTCTGTCGCAGAGGTGCCAGCCCGCGCGGCGACCGACATGTTCACCACCGCCCTCGTGAAGACGCGCAAATTTCGTGTGCTGGAGCGCCAGCGCATCGGCGAAGGCGTTGCGCGCGAACGTGAGCTCAATGCACAGGGCGTGACGACGGGCGACGCAGCGACCAAGAAGGTCAAGGGTGCCGGTGTAATTTTTGAGGCGACGATCTCGGAAGTGACCGTCGGAAAATCAACCAACGAGAGCGGACTTGCCATCGGCGGCCTGCAATTGAGCGGCGGCAGCGCCAGCGATGGCCTGGGTATCGACGTGCGTGTGCTTGATGCCAGCACCGGTGAAGTGCTGGATGCAATCAATGTGCGTAAAGCGCTCAAAGCAAGTTCAAAAGCGGTAGCGGGCATCGGATCGCTGGTGGATAACTTGCTGGCGCGGCGCGGTAAGTCGACGGGTGGATTTACGCCCGATGTCGCCAGTAAATCAAGCGAGCGCGAAGGTATCGACGAAGTATTGCGCACGTTGATTGAAGACGCGGTGAATCAATTGGGTAGCCGAGCTGGCGATTGGGAGCTGGAGTAACCACGTTCCAATACTGTTTGGTTAGGCAAATTTTCACCGTTCGCCCTGAGGTATCGAAGGGCTTCTGGCGCCAAGGCCCTTCGATACCTCAGGGCGAACGGTGATTAATCGAACAGGATTAGGTCAAGTTTCCTCTTATTGAGCTAAGCAATCGCCCGATAGGCCGGCAACGTCAAAAATTCTTCGTAGTTGTCGTCCATCACCAGCGCTTCAAACATCGCCGCACCTTCGGCATATTTACCCGCCGCGTAAACAGCCTCACCGACGATGCCGGGGGTTTTGGTGAGCTCATCTGCGATCAGTGGCGACACCATTTCTTTGGTGACTTTACGTCCATCAAACAACACGCCCTTCGGTGAGCGGATCCACTGCCACACCTGGCTACGTGAAATTTCGGCTGTTGCGGCGTCTTCCATCAAATTGAAAATCGGCACGCAGCCATTGCCGCCCAGCCATGAACCAACGTACTGGATGCCTACCTGAATGTTGTTGCGCAAACCGGCTTCGGTGATCGGCGCTTCGGGACGGAAATCGAGCAAGTCTTTTGCGGTGAAATTCACGTCGTCGCGCTGGCGATGAATCTGGTTCGAGGTTTTCATGTGTTCGTCAAACACCGCTTTGGCGATGCCGACCAAACCCGGATGCGCCACCCAGGTGCCATCGCAGCCATCGGTGACTTCGCGCAATTTATCGACGCGCACTTTTTCCATTGCCGCGTCATTGGCAGCCTGATCGTTCTTGATCGGAATTTGCGCTGCCATGCCACCCATCGCAAACGCCTGACGTTTGTGGCAAGTCTTCACGAGCGTGAGCGCGTAGGCGCGCAGGAACGGCGCCATCATCGTCACCTGACCGCGGTCAGCCAAACAGAAATCCTTGTTCAAACGGAATTTTTTGATCGCCGAAAAAATATAATCCCAGCGACCGATATTGAGCCCGGCGCTGTGTTCCTTCAGTTCATACAAAATCTCATCCATCTCGAACGCGGCGACGATAGTCTCGATCAGCACGGTGGCTTTGACGGAACCTTGCGGCACGCCGAGCTCGTCTTGCGCCATCACGAAAATATCGTTCCACAAACGTGCTTCGAGATACGATTCCATTTTCGGCACATACAAATAAACGCCACTGCCGCGCGCCAGCAAGGTCTTCACGTTATGGAAAAAATACAATGCGAAATCGAATATCGCGCCGGAGACAATCTTGCCGTTGAGCGTGACGTGCTTTTCATCGAGATGCCAGCCGCGTGGGCGCGGAAACAGCACGGCGGGTTTGTCGTTCAGTTTGTAATGTTTACCGTTTTGCTCGAAGGTGATGGTACGCAGATTGGCATCGCGCAGATTGATCTGGCCTTCAATCATGTTTTCCCACGTCGGGCAATTGGCATCTTCGAAATCAGCCATGAAGGTGTTGGCACCGCAGTTAAGCGCATTGATGACCATCTTCCGATCGGTCGGGCCGGTGATTTCGACGCGGCGATCCTGAATGTCGGCAGGCACGGCGGCAACCACCCAGTGGCCGTCACGGATGTGTTTTGTCTCGGTCAGAAAATCGGGCAGCATGCCCGCATCGAATTCTTTTTGTCTCACCGCACGCGCGGCAAGCAATGACTGCCGGGTAGGTTCAAACTTGGTGGCAAGCTTGGCAAAAAAAGCCAACGCCTCCGGTGTAAGCAGGGCCGCATATTCGGGCGTCATTTTTCCGCTGATCGAAAGGCCGGCAGGCATATTGAGGCTGGTGGTCATGAAAATTTCCTTTTGGAATACAAAATTGTTGCGCAGGGCTTTCGATTAAAGCAAAATTGTATTACGATACTAAAACAATGATAATCGTCAAAAATACAAAAGCATTTCATACTTTCGCGCTCAGCGCTCTGGAGCAGAGATGGATAGATTAAAAGCACTGCAGACGTTCCTCGATGTGGCCAAAACGGAGAGTCTTTCCGCCGTCGCCCGCGATGAAGGCGTCACACCGGCCATGATAGGCCGACGCATCGACCAGTTGGAAGAGCAATTGAACGTGAAATTGTTCAAGCGCTCAACCCGCAAAATTACCCTCACGCAGGAAGGCATGGCGTTTTTCGAAGATGTGCGCAATATCCTCAACGAACTGCGCGCGGCCGAAGAATCGCTTACGGCGGGTGCCCGCAGTGCGACCGGTCGTCTGATCGTGTCGGCACCGACTGCCTTTGGTCGAAAGCACATCGCGCCGCACATTCCCGCCTTCGTCGAACTGCACCCGAACCTCAATGTGACGCTGCAACTTTCTGAACGCATAGTCGATTTGAAAAACGAACGCGTCGACCTCGCCATCCGCATCGCCGACCTGAAAAACGCCGACCTCATCGCCACCAAACTGGCGCGTAACCACCGCGTCGTGGTTGGCTCACCGGCCTATTTCAAGCGTCGCGGCAAGCCGGCCACATTAGCTGAACTGGCCAAACACAATTGCCTCGTCACCTCGACCGAAGATGGACTGGCCGATAGCTGGGCTTTCCGCGACGGGACAAAAAATATCAGCTTGAAAGTCGCCAGCGACATGCACTGTAATGACGGTGAAGTGCTGACCCGCTGGGCGCTTGCCGGACACGGCCTCGCGTGGCGTAGCGCGTGGGAGGTGTCGGAAGAAATTGAGAAGGGCCGACTGATTGAAGTGCTGGCAAAATTTGCGGTGCCGGGCAGCGATATTTATGCGGTTTATTCTGACCGTAAATTTCTGCCGGCGAAGGTACGGCTGTTTATCGACTTCATGAAAAAAGCCGTCGGCGATACGCCTTATTGGGAGCGGAAAGGTAGTTGAAGACAGGGAGAATTGGGAACCTCATTCCCGTTCGCTCCCGGCTTCAAGCATGCCGGGGCAGGCTCTGAGCCCGCCTGTGCTGAGCTTGTCGAAGCATCGAAGGGCTTGATCAGAGGCTTCCTTTTGCTAACGCTTCACCATGTGCTGCCGAATCCATGCGGCGAGGGTCACTTCATCGATCTCGCCAGCGGCGACGGCAAGCATCGTCATCACGCAATCGACATCATCCGCCGCAAGCTCGAATCCATTGAGTGCGAGAAACAATTCCAGCGCAACGAAAGCGGTGCGCTTGTTGCCATCGACGAAGGGATGATTCTTCGCAATGCCTACAGCATACGAAGCTGCCAGCGCGGCGGCATCGGGCTTTTCGTAAGCGGCCAGATTGACCGGGCGCGCGAGTGCGGATTCAAGCAGGCCGGGATCGCGCACACCGGCGCCGCCGCCATGCTCGGCAAGCTGCTCGTCGTGAATCACCTGGATCGCACGGGCATCAATCCACACCCACTTCTTCACACCAAGCTCACTTCGCCAGTTCGCGCAATACGGCGCGACGTTTTTTCATAATGCCGCGCGCCGCCTCGATCTGCGCTTCGAACGCAGGATCGTTTGGCGACAGCGTCACCCCATGCGGATTCTCGGTGAGATAGACGGTATCGCCCTTCGCAAGCTTGAGTCGCGCGAGCGCCTCCTTGGGCAGGATGACGCCGACGGAATTACCGATTTGGGTGAGTTTGAGTGCGGACATGGCGGGCTCCTGAAGCAAGGCAATGTTATTACAGACGTTATAATAACCATGTGGCGTTCAATAAAGCAAACTCAAGCGCTGGTGCGGCTTGTGGAGCACTTTTGGCTAGGAACGCCCGTCAAATGGCGATCTGCGCGAAATATAGCGTGCCTGACCGCGTTAATTCAAATAGTTGTCCACTTGTCGGCACCGCTATCGACCCACGATGATCGGTATCGCGATGGCTGCAAGTATCCCAATCACACTGACCACCAACATGACCAAAACCATGATGCCGGCCAACCGCCAGAATTTTTGTTGGGCTTGTAGTGCTACCTCCAACGTGTTCACTTCATCATCGACCAACAATCGGCCAATTGCCTTGGAATAATTGAGGAGGTACATGCCGAGGAAGATGTAGATCGCCGCGATCAAGAGGTAAAACCCACAGATCGCAATCATCATCACGAGCGACATCGCGCCTTGCTTGATCCCGCCCATCGTTCCCGCGCCGAAAATCACCATTGCCATGGCTAAAACGGTGAACGCCGCGCCGATGTACAACATAATGCCCACCAGCTTCACCCACCCCTTGGTGCCGCGTAATGCTTCCTTTGTCGGCCCGGTCACCGCACCACTTTGAGTTAAATCGGTCATTTTTTTGCCTTTCGATATTGATAAACAAAAAATCAGAGATGTTGGACACCTATTACTTTTCAACAAGCCGCAACAAACAAAAATACGTCTGGCCCAATTCCCGCCATCCTACAATTTAGCCGATTTGCGCTGCGGATAACCTGGGTAGTTTGCCAACTTGTTTAGGCGGTACGAGCACCAGCGTTTCAAAATTTCTCTCGCGTTCAAACGGGACAGCGACAAAGCCGCTTGCCTTGGTGAGACGTGCCAATTTCCTGCGCGCCCACCCGGCGATACCCTTCGGATGAAGTTCGCGCGAATCGAGGCCGCGAATGCCCACTATCGAATAGCCTTCAAACACGGTCTCAAAAAACCGCTGTTCTGTGAACGCACGCCGCGTGACGTCGTTATTCCACTCCATCAGGAAAATCGGCTGATACGCCGAGATTGTTTTTGCAAGCCCGACGACGACACTCGCTTCCAAACCCTCCACATCAAGTTTAACGACATCGATGCGATCAGGCTTTAGTGTCGGCAGATAATCGTCCCCCACATTAAGCGGTGCATCGACAGATTTCTGAAAATTTTCCGCAAGCTCAGGGACAAAAGTTGTTGTACCGCCCTCTGCTGCGCTGTCGAGAAATATCGGTGCAGTCCCAACCCTGTCCGCCAGCCCTGCCGCGACGAGCGTGCAGGCGGTCAGGCCATTCTGATCTACATTTTTTTGAGAGTGTCTTCGAAAATCAATCGTGGCTCAAAGCTGACAACACGGGCAAAGAATTTCGCCGTCACGACCGTATGGTTGCCAATATTTGCGCCAATATCGATGCCTACGCCGCCTGCGGGAATCGCTGCAGCGATATATTCAATCAGCCGCAGCGCCGGCACGTCGAAGCCGCCGTGCCGACGAAATGCCCCTGACGACGCGTCGGAAACCCAAACCTTTTGCTTGAAAAGGTTTTCGCAAAGCACCATGTGGCTTCTTTCAGTGAGTTATTGGGATGCGAGACTGGTTCAGCCGGAAATGAACAGGCGCACGCGAATGCTACCGTATTTTTTGGCAGCAGCATCCATTGGCGGCGACAACAAAAGCGTGTACGCAGGTTCGCTTTTCTTTTTTCTTGGAGGCGTGCGACACCGCTGTTAAAAAATTAAAACTCCCATTAGTACTGGCGGGCTTTCTCGTGGCTTTTCGCCATGAAGACCCCGCCAGTGCTGGAGCTTATTGTTTTTATCCTATGGCGCTACCGCCAAGTCCACTGTCGCGACTGGTTACTTTGCTGACACTCCAATCTCTTCAGGCTGATACGACTGCCCGCCCCCGTAGCTCGACAGCGCCGTCACCTGCCCGCCCCGGCTGATTTTCACCGCACAGTATTTCACCTCGGCGATTTTTCCGACGGGGTCGAGCGCGGGATTGGTCAGCAGATTGGCGGCGGCTTCGTAAAACGCGAAGGGGATAAACACAGCACCGGTCGGTGTGCCTTCGTCGGCACGGGCTTTCAATGAGATTGCGCCGCGCCGTGATTGCACCGTGATCACGTCACCTGCGAGTGCGCCGATCTGCGCTAAATCCAGCGGATGTATCGACACCACTGCCTCCGGTTCGAGCGCATCGAGCACCGAGGCTCTGCGTGTCATGGAACCGGTATGCCAGTGTTCCAGTTGGCGGCCAGTAATGAGAACGAAAGGATAATCAGCGTCGGGCCGCTCGTTGGCGGGGATGATGTCGGCCGGAACAAACTTCGCGCGGCCGCTCGCCGTCGGAAAATCGGTCGTGAACACGACAGGCTGACCGGGATCGTCGTCACCCGCGCAAGGGTAGGTGACAGAAGATTCGCGTTCCAGCCGTTCCCATGAAATGCCGGCCATGGAATTCATCGCCGTGCGCATCTCCAGGTAGACAGACTCGACACCACTCTCGGCACCCTGGTAATTCCAGTCCACCCCAAGACGCTTTGCCAATTGCTGAATGATCCACAAATCCTGCATCGCTTCACCCGGCAGATCGAGCGCACGACGCCCGAGTTGCACCATGCGATCGGTATTGGTGACGGTGCCCATTTTTTCAGGCCACGCCGACGCGGGCAAAATCACATCCGCCAAATACGCCGTTTCAGTCAGAAAAATATCCTGCACCACCAGCATTTCCAGTTTCGCCAATCCGCCGCGTGCGTGATTGGCATCAGGGTCCGACATCGCCGGATTTTCGCCCATCACGTACATGCCTTTGATTTTTCCGTCGTAGGCCGCATCCATGATTTCGACGACCGTCAATCCGGGAATGGGGTCAAGTTTTACATTCCAGAGCTTTTCAAAGCGCGCAAATGCCTCGGGATTATCGACGCGTTTGTAGTCGGGAAACATCATCGGGATCAGCCCGGCATCCGACGCACCCTGCACATTGTTCTGCCCGCGCAACGGATGCAATCCCGTGCCGGGGCGACCAATCTGACCAGTCATCAACGTCAGCGCGATTAAGCAACGTGCATTGTCGGTGCCGTGCACGTGCTGCGAAATACCCATGCCCCATAGGATCATTGACCCTTTTGATGTGGCGAACGTACGTGCGACTTCGCGTAATGTTTCTGCGGGAATGCCGCACAGCGGCGCCATTTTTTCCGGGCTGTAATTTTTTGCGTTTTCCTTTAGCGCTTCAAAGTTTGCGGTGCGGTCGCGGATGAAATCTTCATTCACCAAACCTTCGTCGATGATCGTGTGAATCATCGCGTTCAGCATCGCGACATCGGTATCGGCCTTGAACTGGAGTTTGCGCCACGCATGGCGACCTAGCTCAGTACCGCGCGGATCGGCGACGATCAGCTTCGCGCCATTCTTGACAGCATTCTTGATCCACGTTGCGGCGACTGGATGATTCGACGTTGGATTGGCACCAATGAGAAAAATGACTTCAGCTTTGGCGACGTCTGATACCTGATTCGATACTGCGCCCGAACCGACACCTTCCAGCAGCGCAGCAACGGATGAGGCGTGACACAGGCGCGTGCAGTGATCGACGTTATTGGTGCCAAAACCTGTGCGCACCAGTTTCTGGAACAGATACGCCTCTTCATTGCTGCCCTTGGCGCTACCAAATCCTGCCAACGCATTTTTACCGTGCGTGTCGCGAATTTTTGCGAGCGTGTGGCCGGCAAGATCGAGCGCCTCTTCCCAAGTCGCTTCGCGAAATACGTCGCGCCAATTTTCAGGATCGAGCTTGAAGTCTGCTGTTTTGGCAACACCCGCTTTGCGAATCAACGGCTTGGTTAAACGCTGCTGATGATGTGCGTAGTCAAAACCGTAACGCCCTTTCACGCAGAGACGATTGTGGTTCGACGGACCGTCGCGACCCTCGACGCGAATGATGGTGTTGTCCTTCACGTGATAGGTGAGCTGACAACCAACGCCGCAGTAAGGACAGACGCTGTCCACTGTTTTGTCCGCCACCACTTGATACGCCTCTTTGGCGGGCGAGAGCGCACCGGTCGGGCAGGCCTGCACACACTCGCCGCAGGCCACGCACGTACTTGCGCCCATCGGATCGTCGAAATCAAAAACAATTTTTGACTGCGCACCACGAAACGCATAGCCGATCACATCGTTCACCTGCTCTTCGCGGCAGGCGCGCACACAACGCGTGCACTGGATGCAGGCATCGAGATTGACGGTCATCGCGGGATGCGAGAAATCAGCGTTTGGCTGCAGGCGCGGCTTGAAACGGGATGTGGTCACACCGAGTTTTTCGGCCCACATTGTCAATTCGTTGGCACCGGGCTTGTAATCTTTGGGCGGCGCGTCCGCTTTTAAAAGTTCCAGCACCATCTTCTGTGATGCTTCGGCACGCGGCGAATTGGTCGTCACTTCCATACCGTTGGCGGGATGACGGCAGCACGAAGGTGCGAGCACGCGTTCGCCTTTAATTTCCACCACACATGCGCGGCAATTGCCATCCGGGCGATAGCCGGGCAAGTAGCAGAGACGCGGGATGTCGATGCCATTCTGCTCGGCGATTTCGATCAGCGTTTGATCGGCGAGCGCGGTAATCTTTTTGCCGTCGAGTGTGAATTCGACAACTTCCGCGCGGATGATGGGCTCGTTCATGGCGTTCATTGCGGCACTCCTGAATCATCGTCGTCCCCGCGCATGGTGGAGGCACGCCTCCACTCCAGCGGCGTTTCTTCGCTCAACGAAACTGCAAAAGACACTGGATCCCCGCCTGCGCGGGGACGACGAAGACATTTTTGCGCGGCGAATTTCATCACGAAATCTCGTGCGCAAAATGTTTGATGACACTGCGAATCGGGTTCGGCGCAGCCTGCCCCAAGCCACAGATTGACGCGTCCACCATCACCTGTGACAACTCCTCAAGCAATCCGGTTCGCCATTTCGATTCTTCCAGCAGTTGTACGGCTTTCTCGGTGCCGACGCGACACGGTGTGCACTGCCCGCAGCTCTCATGCTCAAAAAATTGCATCAGGTTCAATGCGGCATCGCGCGCTTTGTCATGGTTCGACAAAATCACCACGGCCGCCGAACCAATAAAGCAACCATGCGGCTGCAAGGTATCAAAATCGAGCGGGATGTCGCCCATGCTGGCAGGCAAAATGCCGCCGGACGCGCCGCCGGGCAGGTAGGCATAAAAACTGTGTCCATCCGGCATGCCGCCGCAGAATTCGTCTATCAACTCTTTGACGGTGATGCCGGCCGGTGCCAGCTTCACGCCCGGATTTTTCACCCGGCCCGAGACAGAAAATGAACGCAAGCCTTTGCGGCCATTGCGACCCTGATCCGCAAACCAGACCGCGCCTTTTTCAAGAATGTCGCGCACCCAGTAAAGCGTTTCGAAGTTATGTTCCAGCGTCGGGCGGCCGAACAATCCAACCTGTGCCACATACGGCGGACGCAAACGCGGCATGCCGCGCTTGCCTTCGACGGATTCAATCATCGCCGACTCTTCGCCGCAGATATAAGCACCGGCACCGCGACGCAGCTCGATGAGCGGTAATTTGTATTTGCCCTCAGCACCACCGGGAGGGTTGGCGATTAATTTTTCGAGCTCGGCCTGCAGCAGATTGCGGCAGGCGTGATATTCGTCGCGCAGGTAGATGTAAATCGCGTCGGTATCAACGATTCTGGCGGCGATCAGCATGCCCTCAAGAAAACGATGCGGATCGCGCTCAAGATAATAACGATCCTTGAATGTCCCCGGCTCGCCTTCGTCGATATTGATTGCCATCAAACGCGGTACCGCCTCGGCTTTCACGATGCGCCATTTGCGTCCAGTCGGGAATCCCGCGCCGCCGAGTCCGCGCAAGCCAGAGTGCTCCATTTCCGTCAGCACCGCCTCAGTGGCGCGCTTCTCATTGAGAACCTCGAGGTAAGTTTTGTAACCGCCGTCGGCCTGATACTGCGCATAGTCTGTAAATTTGACATCAATCCCCGGAACACCGCGTGTTTGCTCGTTCTTGATGGCATTGGCGACACGCTCAACGGTAGCGTTGCCGAACGCGTTATGCCCCACGCACACGGCGGGTGCCTCCGAGCAGCGTCCAATGCAGGGGGCTGCAATGACACGAATGTCTTTACCCAATATCGTTGGTAATTTCTTCAGCAACGCGTCCGCACCCGCCATCGCGCAAGACAATGTTTCGCAAACACGCACCGTCAACGCGGCGGGCGCTTCTTCACCTTCCTTCACGACATCGAAGTGGTGATAAAACGTCGCGACCTCATACACTTCGGTCTGCGCGATTTTCATCGCTTCGGCGAGTGCGGCCATGTGCGCGGCCGAGAGGTGACCGAACTTATCCTGAATCAGATGCAGGTATTCAATGAGCAGGTCACGGCGGATTTCAGCGCCGGACAAAAGTGTGACAATCTCGGCCCTCGCCTGCGGATCTACCTGGCGGCCCTTGAGCGTTGCGCGCCCTTTTCTGCGGCCGCGAATCTCGGCGAGTGGAATAGCAATCGTGACGCGATCATTCATCGGTTAAATCTCCAAAAACGCAAGGACGTCATTGTCCTGCCGATTTCGCGCGATGTCGTTTAGCTACGCCTTCGTCGCATCTTTCGCCGCAGGGTCACACGCCCGGCGAAAGTTGTAATGGTTGACTACTACAGAGTATAGCCCTGCCTGAAGGTGTTGCCATATGACGGGAATCAAGAAGGGGCGGAGACCTCAATACACAAATGAAAAACTCTAGCATTGGCGAGCGTTTCAGACGTAAATTGACTGGAAACGCCCACTAGTACTTGATTTACGATTTCATTGTGCTAGGTACATTTTCGGGGATGCTTCCACTTTGACCTGAACTAAGCTGCAGCACGTTTTCTCAACGTCCGGCTCGGTTGTAAAGTTTTATCGTCAGCCCCATCCACCAAGCGCCCAGAAACATATTTGTGCAAAACACTTGCCATGAGCGTTTGATACGGCAACCCTTCCTCCGCAGCCTTTGCTTGAAGACCTTCCAGATCCATCGCCGTGATGCGAATATTGACACGCCTGCTTTTGCGAAGCGTTTCCGCGGCCAATTCCTGATACCGCACATTTTCTTTTTTCTGATTCTTGACGGGCTGCCACTCGCCTTTTTCAAATGAGGCCAGAATGTCGTGCTCAAAAGATTGATCGTTATTCATCGCTTACCTCATTCAAATATTGCTTCGTCGCCTTGCGGCTCGGCATAATTGTCTTTAGAAATATCTCATCATCAGTTTCAACAAAAGGAACCATGTGAGCATATCCCCTAAGGCTCACCACCCAAATACGCTGATTGGGATAACGCTTTTTATTTGGATGTTCCACCGTCAATAGCAATCCACCTTGCTCGATAGCCGACAGAATCTCCTCAAAGGACACGTGACGCTCCCGTTTCAGTTCCAGATTTTTTTCCGGACTCCAACGAATGGGTTTTTTGATCTTCACACAACATTATACTGTTGTGTGCCTTACGTGCTCAATATGAACCGTAAAAATTTAACCCAAGGCATCAGCGTTACACAAACTTAACGCCAAAATCAGCTGCAAGATGCGTTGTCTGGACTAAAGCACCGCCGCCAACCGACTCGCCTGGTCAATAGCACGCTTGGCATCCAGCTCACCAGCTTCGAACGCGCCGCCCACCAGATGCACCTTCACACCGGCCGCCTCCAGCGGTACTTGCAATTCACGTAACGGCTCCTGCCCCGTACAGAGCACGATGGTATCGGCTTCGATCAACGCCGGATGCTCGCGTTTTTCGCCGTGGGTAATGTGCAGCCCCTTGTCGTCAATGCCTTCGTAATTGGCGCCGGCAATCATTTCCACACGTTTCTTTTTAAGTGCCGCACGGTGAATCCATCCAGTCGTTTTGCCCAAGCCCTTGCCTACCGTGGTGGCTTTGCGCTGCAGCAGCGTTACCTGATGCGCGGGCGCGGCCACTTCCGGCTTCACCACACCGCCGCGCGCCACGGACGGGTCACCCACGCCCCATTCTTTCATCCACATCGCCGTATTCAGCGCGGCAGAATGGCCCGCGTCCACCAGGTATTCAGATACATCAAAGCCTATGCCGCCCGCGCCAACGACGGCGACGCGCTTGCCCACGGGCTTTTTGTGCAGCAGTACGTCGATATACGACAGCACATGGGCGGCATCCTGCCCCGGGATTTTTGGGTTGCGCGGCGTGACGCCTGTAGCGAGCACGACATCATCGTACTTGCCCGCGGCCAGCGTTTCCGCGTTGGCGCGATTATTCAGGTGCAACGTGACGCCGGTGATCTCGATGCGGCGTTTGAAGTAACGAAGCGTTTCGTAAAATTCCTCCTTGCCGGGGATCTGCTTGGCCATATTGAACTGTCCGCCGATCTCGGCGGCACCATCGAACAAATCCACGCTGTGTCCGCGTTCTGCCAACACGGTCGCGCAGGCGAGGCCGGCCGGCCCGGCCCCGACGACGGCGATGCGTTTCTTGTTCGTGGTGGGCAGATAAACCAACTCGGTTTCATAACAGGCGCGCGGATTGACCAGACACGAAGCGCGCTTTTGCTTGAACACGTGATCCAGGCAGGCTTGATTGCAACCGATGCAGGTGTTGATTTCGTCTGCGCGCCCAGCTGCCGCCTTGATCACGAATTCAGGGTCGGCCAACAATGGTCGTGCCATCGATACCATGTCGGCGCAACCATCAGCGATGATCTTCTCGGCGACATCGGGCGCGTTGATGCGATTGGTGGTGACAAGCGGAATCCCCACTTCGCCTTTGAGTTTTTTCGTGACCCAGGCAAATGCGCCGCGCGGGACCGAGGTGGCAATGGTCGGCACGCGCGCTTCATGCCAGCCAATGCCGGTATTGATAATGGTGGCACCGGCTTTTTCGATGGCTTTCGCGAGCATCACGACCTCATCCCACGATTGACCGTCGGGGATGAGATCGAGCATCGACAGCCGATAGATGATGATGAAATCTTTGCCGACGGCTTCGCGCATGCGCGTGACAATTTCGACCGGCAAACGCATGCGGTTCTCATAGCTGCCGCCCCAGCCGTCGGTGCGCTGGTTGGTATGCGAGACGAGAAACTCGTTGATGAAGTACCCTTCTGAACCCATGACTTCGACACCATCGTAACCACCTTCACGCGCCAGCTTGCCAGCGCGCACGAAGCATTTGATCTGGCGCTCGATACCACTTGCCGACAGTGCGCGCGGCGTGAACGGCGTGATCGGTGATTTGATGCGCGATGGCGCCACCGAAAATGGACTATGGCCATAGCGGCCCGCATGCAGAATCTGCAGCGCGATTTTTCCGCCGTCGGCGTGCACGGCATCCGTAATCACTTTGTGGCTGCGGGCGGCAGCCGAGGATGCTAGGCGCGAGCCGAACGGAGACAGCCAACCTTCGACGTTTGGCGCAAATCCGCCGGTCACGATCAAGCCCACACCGCCACGGGCGCGCTCAGCGAAATAGGCGGCGAGCTTGGGAAAATCTTTGGCCTTGTCCTCGAGACCGGTGTGCATCGAGCCCATGAGGACGCGGTTTTTGAGTGTGGTGAAGCCGAGGTCGAGTGGCGCTAACAGGTGCGGATAGGGAGAGGTCAAGTTTGGCTCCGAGTGAATGGTCAACGGCAATATGCCATAGCTTTTTCGACCACTAATGAATCACTGATTGAGTGCTGTGAATGACATCAGTGCCGCTATCTACTGTATTGATCTGCTTCATCAATGGAAAAAGCAGAATGACAAACACAAGCACTAGCGCGGCGTTTCAGCCATTTATGCCTTGAAGACCGCACCAACGCTCGTGTTTTAATACCTAATACGGCATAAATCGATAAACATCACCAGCACATTATCGCCGTTCTACATCCGATCCAAAGGACTGATCACGCCACCGCCGCCGACCTTCAGCACATGGGTGTAGATCATCGTCGTCTTCACATCGGCATGACCCAACAATTCCTGCACGGTACGGATGTCGTAGCCTGATTGCAGCACCTGTGTGGCGAAGGAATGCCTCAATGTATGGGGAGTCGCAGGTTTGTGTATCTGCGCGGCCTCTACAGCACGTTTGAACGCACGCTGGAACGTTGTCTCATATACATGATGTCTGCGCTCAATGCCGGTTCGCGGATCGGTCGCGAGACTGGATTGCGGAAACACCCAATGCCATGCCCACGATTGCCCCGCGCGCGGGTATTTGCGATCCAGTGCATCGGGCATGTACACGCCAGGGCGCGCTGCTGCGCGATCCCTTGCCCACAGCGTATTTGCGCGCACCAATTGCGCCTGCAACGGAGCGACTATTTTTGTGGGCAACATGACGGCGCGATCCTTGTTCCCCTTCGCCTCCCGGACGATGATTGTATTGCGCGTGAAATCGATATCTTTCACACGCAGCCGCATCGCCTCCAGAATACGCAGCCCGGTGCCATACAGGAACTGCGCGATCAGCAGGAACTCACCATCCATTTGATGAAATATCCGCACCACCTCCTCCGGAGACAGCGTAACCGGCAGCCGTTTCACCTCTCGTGGTCGGCCGATCTCCTCCAGCCAGGGAAGGTCAATATCCAACACTTTGCCGTACAAGAACAACAGCGACGACAAGGCCTGCCGGTGCGTGGATGACGAGACATTGCGCTTGTTTACCAACGCCATCAGGAATGCCTCAATTTCGGCTTTTCCCATCTCCCTCGGATGACGCAAACCATGAAAACGAATAAAAGCGCGTGCCCAGTAGACATACGCCTCTTCCGTCCTTAGACTGTAATGCAAGTACCGAATGCGCTCGCGCAACTGATCCAGAATGCGGTCAGACTGCAAAGGCGGCAGGTGTTTTTTCGCGCTTTTGTTAGTGCTGTACATTTATATAGTATATTGATTGGAACCCGCGCCTGTCAAGGGTTTCAAGGTAGCTGGTCTCGGGGAGTTAGACACCAACCGGGATGGTAGACAGCGTTTAGGTGTCGAAAACTAGTTAGGTTTCTCCCACAGGGCTATCGGTGATATGCCATGCTTTAGCCAGAAAAATATATGCACGATTACAACTCCAATCGCTAGACCGATGAAACCACCACCAAAGACAACTATCAAATCATGCAACTTACTGCCTACGAAATTGCTCTGATTTCCGGAGGGTTTGGAATTGTTGGCGCTTTGTTGGGCAGCATCCTTTCCTATCGCTTCGCTACCAAACTTGCCATCACGCACGCCAGCAATGCTGCCCGCCAAGCGGAAGTCAATGCTTTGCGTGACGCCAAGGCAAAACTCCGCGCCGCATTCGCTCCCGCGCTTGCTCAAATTTATCTCGCGCAGAAGCACGGGGATCACGACCGCCCATCTATCGAGGACTTCGTTAAAGCCAATCTGTTTATTCACGCCTCCGCCATTGAAGAGTTCCGCCCCTTCGTTACCGGCAGCGACACCGCATATCAAGAGGCATGGGAGAGTTATCGAGAGTTTGCGAATGACTCGACCCACCAGATAGCCGCAGACTGGACGGACGATCTGCCAGACGGAACCTCGATCAAACAGCGTATTGAGGCCATCCTTGCCTTTGCAAAAACCTAACACGTCAATCAAGTTCGCTCCCTTCGGTCGCCGGACCCGCTGACGCGGGCCGCTTATCTCGGTCGTTAGCCCTCAAATAGGAGCACCGCGTTGAGTCACATTTACATTCCAGCCACAAGTGCCGACCAGTGGGCGCAATTCCTGGCCGAGCCTGTGAAGCACTGGCGCACTGGGTTTTCTGCTCGCACGCTTGCCCACTCGTGGCAAGACGCTGAGGGTTTTCCCACCGAGGTTCAGGCGGCGCTATCAACGAGCGAGCATTTCCCCGATATCCAATTGCTCTTGGCACTGCCAGAACACAAGGTCCCTCTGGTAGGTGGCGTCAGGCCGTCCCAGAACGACATATGGGTTCTCGCGCGCGCGGGCGCAAATCTTGTTTCCATCGCGGTCGAAGGAAAGGTCGCCGAGCCTTTCGGTCCCACGCTGACCGAGTGGCTCGCGGAAGGATCGAAGGGCAAATCCGAACGCCTCGCGTTCCTTCGAAGGGAATTGAGCTTGAATGAAGCGCTGGCGGGCACCGTGAGGTACCAACTCATCCACCGCGCAGCGTCCGCCGTCATCGAAGCCAAGCGCTTCGGTGCACCGCACGCAATCATGCTTGTGCACTCTTTCAGTCAGTCACACGAATGGTTTCAAGACTATGAAGCGTTTGCCTCGTTGCTTGGTGGCAAGGTCGCTGTCAATCGTGTCGTCTCCGTCGGTCAGCGCGGCGGCGTTCATTTACATCTCGGTTGGGTCTGTGGCAATGAGCAATACCTCAGCAAGTAGGAAGCATGAGGGCTAACTTTAGGTGCTGCGGACGGGCGAAAGCGGTCTGGAGCTTTTTCGGAACCATCGCGCGCGCCCGCCGCAGACCAAAACGTTAGGGCGCTTGAAGTTGCGCATCGTGTGGAACAGGAGCATTCTTCGCCGTTCAATGCTGCGGCCGCTCCTTGTGGAGGCGTTCAATGAATCTCATGAAGCTCACAGTACGAGACATACGCGCTCGACCAGTGCTCGTACCGCTCAAGCGGCCAATAGTGTCGCGGGTTGGGTTGTTCCACGATTGGCCGCTCATCCTGATCGACCTGGAAACAAGTGAGGGGATCGTAGGCCGCAGCTACCTCGAGCCTTACCTCAAGCTGTCCGCAAGGTACATCGTCCCGATGATCAACGACCTAGGCCAGACGCTCAAAGGCCAGCAGGTCGCGCCGTTCGATGATTACAGGAAAGGCATCGGCTCACTCCACCTCGTCGGGCGAGAAGGCCTGTCGCTGATAGCGGTCTCCGGACTCGACATGGCCGCCTGGGATGCTCTTGCACAGGCAGCAAGCATGCCGCTGGCAGAGTATCTCGGGGGCACCATAGGGCCCGTGCCAGCGTACAACAGCAATGGTCTGTGGCTTACGCCGCTAGAGGGCATTGGCCGAGAGGCCGAAGAGTTAGTGCGTGAGGGGCGCTTCTCAGCCCTCAAGCTACGCCTAGGCCGCGACAAGTTGAGCGACGACATTGCCTGTATCGCAGCCGTCCGGGATGCCGTGGGCGCCGAGGTCAAGCTCATGTGCGACTTCAACCAAGGCCTGACCTTGGGCGACGCGCTTCTGCGGTGTCATGCGCTCGACGATCACGGACTCTATTGGTTCGAAGAACCCATCATGTACGACAACATCCCCGGCTACGTACAACTTGCCCGTGAACTGAAGACTCCGGTGCAGCTTGGCGAGAATTTCTATGGGCCGCGCCAGATGTACCAAGCCGTGCTCGCTGGTGCAGGCGATCTTGTCATGCCAGACATGATGCGCATTGGTGGCGTTAGTGGCTGGTTGCGTGCGGCAGCCATCGCAGGTGCAGCGGGCATCCCGATGTCTACACACTTGTATCCCGAAATCGCTGCACACCTCATGCGGGTCACCGATACGGCGCATTGGCTCGAATGGCAGGACTGGGCGGACCCAGTGCTGAAGGAGCCGTTCAAGATCGAGAATGGCTCACTCTGCATTCCGGACCGCCCGGGCCAAGGCATCGCATGGGACGAGAACGCTGTCGCAAAATACGGCTATTGAAGTCAATGCTGGCTCCGACCCAGCGCCCTAACCCTTCCATCGAGCGGACGCCTTTCGGCCTGCGGCCTCCAGTCGCCGCTCATGTCAAACGTTAGTCTTCGGGTAGCGGATTCGACATGTCGGGAGCGCTTTGTCTTAATTGCGGCGACTGGAAGCAGGCGCCAACTGCTAGGTGCGGGTGCGGATTCATCCCAGTGAAAGGCACGATTGATATCGCCAAGAGCTACATTTGCACCGAACAATTTCGATCTTCTGAAGAGCTGGAGGAAATGGCCAAGCTCATTCGATCTGGAACGCCAATTTCCTGCGACGAACAAGAACTCAGCGTCGCGGCAACCATTGGAACCTGGAACATGATGGTCAATTTGGGTACCGTGTTTGCGGTGACATTGGCGAGTTTATTGGTTGTGGGATTGATCGCTGGGCTTCCGATCATGGCAAATGTGATTTTGGGATTAGCCTTTGGTGCTGCGTTGGTGGTCGTCTACGCCTTGATGAAGACTGTGGACTACAAAGTTGAACAAGCAAGACTAACTTTAGGTCGAACGGACGGGCTATGAGCGCGGCGACATCTGCAATCAGCGTACTGGCCCGCCGTTCACCAAGTCGTTAGAACTCACTTGAGCGCAAAACTCATAAGGAGCATTTTTCAAAAGTGGCAGGTGTTCGTCATCGGTTTTTTCCCACTGCCTGCGCTCGCCAATACCGATCCTATGCCGGCGGAATTATGGCTGCTACTTCTGTCCCTCTTTGTTGTCATTCCCGGCGTAACCTTAATTGCAATTGCGAGGATATTTATTTCATGGCGCAAGGGCTTGCTCGATGGCGTGTGGGTGGTGGCGATAATGGCCGCGGCGGCATTCGGAACCATTTGGCTTTTGGCACATACATTCGACTCGGGGCCAAGACCCCTTTCGAACTGGCCGTCTGTCTATTTCGCTCTGGTACCGGTCATTGGCATTTGGATTGCGTCGGCATGGAATAAAAAACGTGAGATCTAACTCGTCGCTCAAATTCGCTCCCTTCGGTCGCTGGACGCCGCAGAAGCGCGGTGTCCTTTACCTCGGACGTTGGGCATCATAAGCCGAAGCGAGAGATAATGGCGCCGATACGCGTTTCCGGGAGCCAGAATTGCCAGAATTAAGCCGATTCTTCGGTATCATCATCGCCATGTACTACAACGATCATTCCCCGCCTCATTTCCACGCGAAATATAGTGATGATCAGGCGTCGCTTCGGATAGATAATGGCGCAATCGTGGAAGGCAAACTTGGAACTCGCACGATGCGTCTGGTCGAGGAGTGGCGCGTTCTCCACCAAGTAGAATTGCTTGAAGATTGGAATCGCGCTCGCGCGAGGCAGCCCTTAAACCAAATCGAACCGCTGGAGTAACTATCATGATTCCAAAAGTGATTGAAGTAAGGCCCTTGGAAGGCTACAAGCTTTGGCTTCGTTTCCAGGACGGCGTGTCCGGAACCGTAGATCTGAGCGGTGAACTTTGGGGTCCGATGTTCGAACCTCTTAAAGACAACGCGCTCTTCGCCCAAGCGACGATACATCCAGAGCTTGAAACGGTCACATGGCCGAATGGTGCCGATCTCGCGCCAGAGTTTCTCTA
>JAYURJ010000225.1:0-28759 GCA_043756275.1 Betaproteobacteria bacterium
TTGTTTGCGCATCCCCTATTTTTCCAATCTGGACATCAACGTCGATAACCGCCCGTTTTTCCCCGCTGCCGCCGCGTCCGCACCCACCGGCAACGCCAACGCACAGGAAGCGAAAACACTCAACGATACCCGTGAAACGACGGCAAATTTCCGTATGTCGGTCAATCTCACCGGGCCGGGTACGGTCATTTTTTCGCCTGCAATTTACAGCGTGAACGAAGCCGCCGGCTCGGTCACGCTATCGGCAACACGTCATGCAGGCATCAATGGCGCGGTAACGGTAAACGTTTCAACGGTGAATGGAACTGCAACAGCAGGAACTGACTTCACGACGACCAGCACCGTGATCGCCTGGGCCAACGGCGAGGCTGGTTCCAAAACCATCACCATTCCCATTCTGCAGGATGGATTACTCGATGGCCCGAAAGCGTTCAGCGTGACGATGGACACGCCAACAGGTGGTGTTGCGATTGGTGCGCCAAGTGGAATATCAACCAGCGCCGACATCAATATCATTGACGCTGACACCGACAGCTTTCCCGTCGGCTGCACGCTGCCATTGACCGGTTGGTCCAATCCGCCCGCAGGTGCTACATCAGGCTGGGCGATTGCCACTGATTCATTCTTCGGCCCTTCGTGCAGCCTTAAATCTGCCCCCACGACCAACGGCAACAAAGCGCAAATACAATTCACCGGTGATTTCACCACCGGCACGATCAAGTTTGCGCGTCGCGTATCGAGCCAGAGCGGCGATTGCCTGCGGTTTTTCATCGACGGCGTTGCGCAGGACATCGGCGGCACATGTGCGACTGGTGAAGTCGCTTGGAGCATGGTGAACGTTGCGATGCCAACGTCAGGAACGCACACCATTATCTGGTCGTATGAGAAAGACAGCGCCGGTTCTGCGGGGGCTGACGCGGCGTGGATTGACAGCGTTGTGCTGCCGCTCGCGGGCGCGCCGACCATTCAAAGTGCGCCGCCAGCGGGTGGCTTCCTGAATATTCCGTACAGCCACACGTTTGTATCGAGCGGCAGCCCGACGATCACGTATGCACTGGCTGGCACGTTGCCCGACGGCTTGATGCTCAACCAATCCACCGGCGTTATTTCAGGCACACCGATCACGCTCGGCACCTTTCCGGCCATTATCCGGGCGACGAACGGCACCTTGCCACTTGGGCAGCAATCCATTTCGATCAGCATTATCGGTATCGGCCCTGGCGTACCCGTCATCGGCGCGGCCACGCCTGGCAACGGTCAGGCCAGCATCGCTTTTCAGCCGCCCGTCAGTCAGGGAAGCACGCCCATCACCGGTTACACCGTGAGCTGCAATCCAAATGCGTTCACCGCCACCGGCACCGTATCGCCGATCAACGTGACGGGACTGATCAACGGCACCGAATACACCTGCGCCGTTGCTGCCACCAATATTTACGGCACCAGCGCCAGTTCCGCGTCGGTGCTGGTCATGCCCGCCCCCATCAGGCCCGGTGCGCCCACAATTGGCGCTACAACACCCGGCAACATGCAGGCATTCATCGCCTTCACGCCGCCCGCATCGGATGGCGGCTCGCCGATTACCGCCTACACCTCGACTTGTAATCCCGGCGCGCTCACCGGCACGGCGGCGCACTCGCCGGTCAACGTCAGCAACCTGGTCAATGGCACTCTGTATAGCTGCTCGGTTGTCGCCACCAATGCAGTCGGCACAAGTGTTGCGTCAGCCACGATCGCGGTCACCCCGGCGCTGTCGCCGCCGCTGTCGCTGGTCGGTGCGGTATCGCGCAAAACCCACATGGCGACGGGCACATTTGATGTCGTTATCGACACCGCGCAGGCGATCAGCGGTGCCATCAGCGTGGAGCCGCGCGCAATTGGCAGCGGCCACACCATCGTGCTGCAATTCAATAACGTCATCAATAGTATCGGTGCTGTCAGCGTCGTCGATGGTGCAAACGCCTCGATAGGTGCGTCGGCAGTCATTTCCGGCAACGAGATCATCGTCACCATCCCCGCCCTTGCCGACAACACGCGCATCACGATTTCCATCGATGACATCAACGGGGCGACCAGCCCGCGGCTGCCATCGCTGGGGTTTCTGGTGGGCGATGCCAATAACACGCGGTCGGTCAATTCCAGCGACATCAGCGGCGTGAAAGCGCGATCCGGGCAAACCACCAATGCGGCCAATTTCAGGTTTGATGTGAATGCATCGGGCGCTGTGAATTCGTCGGACATCTCTGTGGTGAAAGCGCGGTCCGGGCTGGTGTTGCCCTAGGAACATTGGGAAACTTCTCGACACCCCGTTCCCGTTCGCACCGAGATCGAGCGGCTCATTAAGAGGCAAGGCATTGCCGAAGTCGCGCCCACGACAATACCTTCCGACAAAATCAGAGCGAGCGGTGATGTATGGGTTGCGCAAAACACTGTGTTGCGAAATTTGTTATGTCACGTCGCAACGCCTTCCATTGCGTTTTAGCCTTCGCCATTCGCAGCGCCAGCCCCGTGGATGGATACTTCTCCGATGGCTTGGGCAATGAACTCCTCAACATGCTCGCCAAGATCAAAGGCTTGCGCGGCATCGCGCGCACGTCGGCGTTTAGCTTTAAGGGCAAGTGTGACGACATCGCCCAACACGTCGTCACCGAGCTCCGCACCACACTATCAGGCAACGCAATCGCATCGGCAGTCGATGTCGCGCAGGAACTGCGCAAGCCATCGAAGCACGACCGGCAAACCCCGCAGCACATCGGCTCTATCTGCAAGCAAATTTTTATGCCAATGCGTGCACGCTGGGGTCACTGCAACATACAGTGACGATGCTGAAACCGGCACTTGCCATCGAGCCTACACAAGTGTCTTCGTTGCCTCTGTCGGCACGCGTGTACGGACTGTCTGCGCTCAACGGCACGAAGCCCTGGATGTTCCAAGAAAACGCGCTATGTTCACCGCCGCCGGGGACACGGCGCGCCGCACGCTGGCCATCAACCCGACCCATGCCGACGTAACAGGTACGCTCGGCACCGCCGTGGCATACGGACAGTGGAAAATGCGCACGTAAATATCCCCTGGCAAAGCCGGGGGATATTTACTAACGAGATCCCGTTTCAGACGTTCATGCTATCTTGCGGCATGAATTTATGAAGGAGCCTGAGATGGCCATACAAACCAAAATTGTCGGCAGCAGTGGGCAAATTTCAATTGGCAAGCAATACGCCGGGCAGCAGGTGATTGTTGAGGAAATCGAGCCGGGTGAATGGCGTATTCAGACTGCGATTACCATCCCGGGGAGCCAGGCATGGGTTTATACCCATGCCGCGCAAGCCGAACTTGCCGATGCACTCGACTGGGCATCGAAGAACGCGCCGAAAAAGACACCGCTAACGGCCTTGGCAAAAAAAAATGGACGCGCCACGCGCCGCCGTAACAAAGGTGAACCGTGGTCGCCGCAAGTAACCTCGTTATTCTCGCTCTCACCTATCCGAAGTTGCTGGAAGGTCTGTTCGCGCTCGAGAAGAACGACAAGATACAACTCATCATGCAGCTCAAAAAAACCAGCAAGCTTACCTGGGCGGAAGTGCAACACGACCCCGGGCTGAAATGGGAAAAAATCCAACCCGTTCCATTCGCGTTGCAGCGTCACCTTCAAGGTGACAAACCCTGCGTCGTGTACAGCATCCGGCTCACGCAGGCAAAACGCGCTGTCGTGTTGCGTGAGGGAGATTACATGCGTTTTCTTGCGCTGCCGAAAGATCATGACTCGACATATGCCTAGGCGACGAAGCTAAACCATGACTCAAGCCATCTTCCTTTCCTACGCTTCGCAAGATGCCGATGCCGCGCGCCGCATTTGCGATTCGCTGCGCGCCGCGGGATTGGAAGTGTGGTTTGATCAGAGCGAGCTGCGTGGCGGCGATGCCTGGGATGCCTCGATTCGAAAGCAGATCAAGGAATGTTCGCTGTTCGTGCCCGTCATCTCGGCCAGCACCGATGCGCGGCCCGAAGGTTACTTCCGGCTTGAGTGGAAGCTCGCAGTGGATCGTTCGCACTTGATGGCGGACGATCAGCCGTTCTTTGTGCCCGTAATTCTCGACAACACGCCGGAGCCCTTCGCCCGCGTGCCAGAGAAATTTCGTGAGCGGCAGTGGACGCGGTTGACCGACGATGCATCGACAACTTCGTTCGCCGAGCGGGTTGCCAAACTCATTGGTGGGAGCGGCTCTCCGGCCAAAAATGCTTCAAACGGCTCGCCAAATGGCGAGTTTGTACAACAACGCGCCACACCCGAACCTGTCTCCCCGGCGCAGGCCGGGGCCCAATTTTCGTCAACCTCGCGTGAGCAAACATCCTTGGATCCCGGCCTGCGCCGGGACGACAAACTAACTGGTGCCGCCAAGGATGCGCTGACTGTGCCACGCACGCAAAGGCGTACCAGCGTCATCGCCGCCATCGCCACAGTGCTCGTGTTCGGCATCGCCGCGACCGCATGGTTCGTCGTTGACCACAATCGCAAGCAGGCTTTTATTACGCAGGGATTGACCAACATCGAATCGCTGGCGCGCAGCACGAAATATATGGAGGCGTATCGCTTGGGCGTCGATGTGGAACGCGCCGGGGGTGCGGCCTTGTTGACCGACGCGATACGGGAAAGTTATTCGCGCGCCATTGACGTGACATCGACCCCGGAAGGTGCGGCGATTGCATTCCGCGAATACAAGCCGCAAGCCAGCGATGCGCCGTGGATTGAAATTGGCGCCGCACCAATCGCCAAAGTGCGCGTGCCGCGCGGCGTGCTCGAGTGGCGCGCCATGCTGCCTCAGCGGCAGAAACACACACTCACATCCCAGACCACGACAGGCGACAAGCTGGCATTCTCACTCCCCGCCACAGGATCAAAAGAGGCGGAGATGGTGCCGGTGCCTGAGGGCAAAAGCGAAATTGGCGGCGTGTGGGGCTTGAGCGTTGTGCGAGGTGTGAAGCTGAACGCGTTTGCGATTGACCGCACCGAAGTGACCAACCAGCAATTTGCCGCGTTCGTGAAGGCGGGCGGCTATTCGCGTGAAGAGTTTTGGCAGCTTTTTCAAGACGGCGCGAAGACACTCTCGTTCGTTGACGCAATGGCACGCTTCAAAGATGCGACGGGTCGCGCAGGCCCAGCAAACTGGCGGCTCGGTAGCTACGCGGATGGTGAAGCCGATCTGCCGGTGCGCGGCGTGAGCTGGCATGAGGCGAGTGCGTATGCCGCATTCGCGGGCAAGTCATTGCCATCGATTTACCACTGGTACTTTGCAGACTCCGCCAACGACACCTGGACGCTCATGCCCGCCTTGCTGCCAAGTGCCAACTTTGAGGCGACAAGTGCCAAGGCGGGCCCACGTGCTGCCGCCGCGAGCCGCGTGGTGAGCCGCTTCGGTGCCATCGACATGGCGGGCAATGTGCGCGAGTGGGTGGCGAACGCGACTGACAAAGGCCGTCGTATTGCGGTCGGCGGCTCGTGGCAAGAAGTGTCGTATCAATACAAATATGGCAGCCCGCACGATGCGTTTGAGCGACCGCTGGACGTTGGTTTTCGCTCGATGTCGAAACTTGCCGGCGGCATAGATGACGCTGCCTTTGCCAAGGTCAGTGAAAAAACCGCGCGCAGTGCCAAAGTCAATGCGCCCGTGAGTGATGCCGAGTACGCCATCTACCGCCGCATGCTCGGTGATGGCACGATGCCGTTGGATGTTCGCATTGAGGCGACTGACACAACCAAGCCGCACTGGACACGCATCAAGGTGAACTATGCGGCAGGCTATGGGAGTGAGCGCATGAACGCCTATTTGTATCTACCGAAGAACGCCGCGCCGCCGTTTCAAACCGTCATCTACTTCCCGGGTTCGGGCGTATTCGAGAACAAAAAATCCTTCGACGAAACGGGCGAGGCAGGCGGCACATGGGCACCACCCGAAATGCTTGTGCGTGGTGGCCGCGCGGTGTTGTATCCGGTTTGGAAAGGCAGCTTTGAACGCTCGGAGACGCTTCAACTGCGCGGCGCAAGCGGCCGGGAATTGGTCACGCGTTGGGCGATTGAGTTGCGTCAATCGGTTGCTTTTTTGCGTACGAGGCAGGAGGTCGATGCGGAGCGCACTGGCTACTACGGGTACAGCTTGGGCGCGATATTTGCACCCGCCATCTTGGTGACTGAGCCGCAAGTAAAGGCTGCGGTCTTTCTCGCAGGCGGATTGGATGGCGGCGGTGGTGGTAGCGACGTGCCGTTTTCCCCGGAGATCGACGCTGCCACCTACGCACCGCGTGTGAAGATGCCAGTGTTGATGCTGAATGGCCGCGAAGACATTCGCTTCCCGTATGAGACCTCACAGGTGCCGTACTTCAATCTGCTCGGCAGCCCGCCGGGCAAGAAGAAACACAAAACCTATCCCGGCGGCCACGGCATGTTGGGCTGGTACGACGACATGGCACGCGACTCGCACGATTGGTTTGATGTGCAATTGGGGCCGGTGAAGCCAGCCGCGCCTTCCACATCCAAATAGCGCCATATTAAGCGCTATAATAAGCGCTTATTTTATAAAGAAAGACAACTCACCATGCAAACACTTCTGACCGATCTGACGGTAAGTATGAGCGATTTCAAAAAAAACCCGGCCAAAGTATTACGGGACGCGAACGCGCAGCCTGTGGCCGTGTTGAATCACAACAAAGCCGCGTTCTACATGGTTGATCCTGAGTTATTCGAGGCGTTGATTGATGAAGTCGAAGATGCACAACTATTACCTATGTTGAAGGCACGCATCGCCAGTGCAGCAAAGGGCAATTACGCAGAGGTAGATATTGACAGTATCTAAAGCCAAGGCGGCATCGGCGAAGAAACCAGTCTATCGCCTCGCGTTTGAAGGCCATGCGCGCGCTGAATGGGACAAGCTCGATGGGTCGGTCAAGGAACCGCTGCGCCGCCTGCTCAAGAAACGGCTCGACGCGCCGCACGTGCCGAGTGCCGCTCTGCGTGGTGACCTTGCCAACTGTTACAAGATAAAACTTCTCAAACAGGGCTATCGCCTGATCTATCAAGTGATTGATCAACGACTCATTGTGCTGGTGATCTCGGTGGGCAAACGCGACAAGAGCGCCGTGTACGATGCGGCGGTACAACGGCTGCATAAACAGCAATGACCCAAGCCATCTTCCTCTCCTACGCTTCACAGGATGCTGACGCCGCGCACCGCATCTGCGAATCGCTTCGTGCGGCGGGATTGGAAGTCTGGTTCGACCAGTCCGAATTGCGTGGCGGCGATGCTTGGGACGCCTCAATCCGCAAACAGATCAAGGAATGTGCGTTGTTCGTGCCGATCATCACGCCCAACACGCAGGCGCGCGAGGAGGGCTATTTCCGGCTGGAGTGGAAACTCGCCGTGGATCGCTCGCATCTGATGGCCGACAACAAGGCGTTCTTTGTACCGGTGATATTGGGCGATGTATCAGAACCCGCAGCACTGGTGCCAGATAAATTCCGCGAGCGGCAGTGGTCGCGGCTTAACGATGCCGCAGCCATTGCGGAGTTTGCAACGCGTGTAGCCAAACTCCTTGCTGGACGCGGCGTTTCAGGCAGAAGTGGCCCAAACACCGCGTCTATTGGACACTCTGGTACCGTTCGCCCTGAGCTTGTCGAAGGGCAAAGAAACAATAGTGATCCATCCATGTCCTTCGACGGGCTCAGGACGAACGGGGGCTTATTGACCGCACAAAACAATGAATCGCGAATCGTAGCGCTCAGAACAGACGCCCCCTCCATCGCCGTCCTCGCCTTCGCCAACCGCAGCGCCAGCGCTGACGACGAATATTTTTCCGATGGCCTCGCCGACGAGTTGCTCAATGTATTGGCCAAGATCAAGGGCTTGCGCGTGGTGGCGCGCACGTCATCCTTCGCCTTCAAGGGTAAGAGTGACGACATCGCCACCATCGGTGCGAAGCTCAATGTGGCAACGCTGCTCGAAGGCAGTGTGCGCAAATCCGGCAACCGAGTACGTATCTCGGTGCAGTTGGTCAAGGTAGCAGATAGTGCGCACCTGTGGAGCGAAACTTACGACCGCACGCTCGACGATATCTTTGCGGTGCAGGACGACATCGCGCAGGCGGTGGTGCAGCAATTGCGTGCCACATTACTGGGCGAAGTACTTTCATCGGCCTCGGAGGTCGCGAACGAAATTGCAGAAGCAAGCCGTGCCCGAAGTGATAACCCGGAAGCGCAACGCCTCATTATGCAAGCACACTTCTACATGAACAAGCGGCGGCCTGACGACCTGCGGCGCGCAATCGAGCTGTGCGAGCAGGCGATCAGCATCGATCCGGAACACGCCAATGCACACGCCACGATTGCGCTGGCATGGCAGTATTCGGCCTTCTATGGCAGCACCGAGACACCAGACTGCGCAACGGTGTTGGCGCATATGGCGAAAGCACGCACGGCCGCGGAGCACGCATTGCGCATTGATCCCACGCAAGCGCTACCCCACACCACACTGTCGTGGATAGCCTGTGTTCGCGATCAGGATCGGGTGACAGGCATGCGTGAGGCGGTAGCCGCACAACAACTGGCACCGGACGACGCGGAAGTGCTCCGCACGCTCGGCCATCGATTGATGGAGGTCGGCCAGTTTGCCCAATCTGAGGCCGTACTTTCGCGTGCTGTGAAGCAAGATCCACTATCGATTTAGCTACGCATCACTTACTCCACGTCGGCGCTTTGGATGGGTCAACCCCAAGTGTCGCTACAGCGCATCCGTGACGCGCTCGCCATTGATGAAGCCTCCTGGATCGCACACACGCACTTGAGCCGGGCGCTGAGTGAGTTGGGGGATTATGCCGGTGCTGTTGAGGCCTTTGCACACTCGCGCACGCTACGCGGCGAGCATGAAGCCGCAACGTTTTTTCGCCAGCACTTCGCCACCAACGGATGGGCGGGCTACTTGTCTGCCGTCATCGATGCCCCGCATTACGGCGTTTCGCGCATTCAAATCGCGCGCGCGGAAGTCGAGCTGGGCCGGTTCGATGATGCCTTCAAGACGCTCAACACCATTGTTGATAATCACGATCAATTCACCGGCTGGCTCAATCAGGAACCCGGACTCAAACCGCTGCACGGCGACCCGCGTTATGCGGCATTGCTCAAGCGTGCTGGGTTTACGTAAATGACGGTAGTTCTTGTCCACAGTGTTGTCCGCCATCCCGCGCAACGTTTGTTGACAACATCCGGCATCGTCTATAATCTTACTTTTTTGGTATCGATCAAAAAATGGTAAGCCAATGAACACCACCGCAACACTTTCAAGCAAATTTCAGATCTCCATCCCGAAGGCGGTGCGCGATGCGCAGCGGTGGCAGTCGGGCCAAGAGTTTGTGTTTATCCCCAAAGGCAAAGGCGTTTTGGTGATGCCGGTGCCGGAGATGCGAGAACTCGCGGGCCTCGCCAAAGGTGCCCGCACCACCGGCTACCGCGACCGCAAGGATCGCGTTTGATGGCCGTCGCGGCGTGTGTTGTCGATACGTCGGTCTGGATAGAGTGGCTTACCGGGAGTGCGCTCGGCAAGCGGCTGGGCAAAGAAATGCCGGACAAAGCCAACTGCATCGTGCCGACCATGGTTCAGCTTGAACTCGCGAAATGGCTGACGCGCGAAGTAAATGAAGACGAGGCGGATCGCGTAATCGCCTATACGCAAAAATGCGTTGTGGTGCCGCTGGACACCCGGCTTGCGTTGCTGGCAGCCGAGTTGCACCAGCGCCACAAGCTTGCGACGGCAGATGCAATTGTCTATGCCACCGCTCAGGAGCGAGGCGTGCCGCTATTGACCTGCGACGCCCACTTCGATGGTTTGCCCGACGTGATCCTGCGTCCCAAATCGTAAATGATTCAAGCAATCTTCCTTTCCTACGCATCCCAGGATGCCGATACAGCACGTCTCATCTGTGATGCCTTGCGCGCGGCAGGGCTTGAGGTGTGGTTCGATCAAAGTGAATTGCGCGGCGGTGATGCGTGGGATGCCTCGATCCGAAAACAGATCAAGGAATGTGCGCTGTTCATCCCGATGATTTCAGCTTCAACGAATGCGCGCAGCGAAGGTTATTTCCGGCTCGAATGGAAGCTGGCTGTGGATCGCTCGCATCTCATGGCCGACGATCAAATTTTTTTCCTGCCGGTCATTCTTGACGATACCCCGGAGCCCACCGCACGCGTGCCGGACAAGTTTCGCGAGCGGCAGTGGACGCGGCTGAAGGAAGCAAGCGCGGTTGCGGCCTTTGCAGCGCTAGTAGCCAAACTCCTTGCTGGTAGAGGGGTTTCAGTCATAAATGCCTCGAACACCGCGCCAGTGGAGGGGTTTGGCATTGTTGCGCCGATGAGAGCGGTGTCAGTGCGCCCTTCCATCGCCGTGCTGCCCTTCACCAACATGAGTGCAAGCCCCGACGACGAATACTTTGCCGACGGCATCACCGAAGAAATCATCAATGCCCTGGCGCAAATCGAGGGATTGAAAGTGGCGGCGCGTACCTCATGCTTTGCCTTCAAGGGCAGGAACGAAGACCTGCGCGTGGTCGCCGAAAAACTCGGTGTGAGCAGCGTGCTGGAAGGCAGTGTGCGCAAAGCCGGATCGAAGCTGCGAGTGACCGCGCAGCTCATCAATGCGATTGATGGCTGTCATCTATGGTCGGAGCGTTACGACCGCGAGCTGGTGGACGTGTTCGCGATGCAGGATGAACTCGCGAGCGCCATCGCGGCAAAGCTTCAGGTATCAATGTCCGGACAACTTTCAGGCAAGCCACGGCCGGCAATCAAAAATACCGAGGCCTATGAATTATTGTTGAAGGGGCGCGTGCTGCTAAACCGCCGCGGCCGTGCCCTGTTGGAAAGCAGGGTGTGTTTGGAGCGCGCCGTGGCACTGGAGCCCGACAACGCCGAAGCCCTCGCCCAGCTGGCCAACTGTTACCGCCTGCATTCGCTTTACGCGATTGCGCCATCCAACGAAATGATGCCGCGCGCACGTGCGTTGGCCGAGCGCGCGCTGACGCTCGACCCTCAGTCGATCGAGGCGCTCACCACGCTGGCCAATATTGTTGGCACATTTGATTGGGATCCCGTCGCCTCTTTTGCGCTGTCGGATCGGGTGCGCGCCCGCGATCCGTTGAACATTCGTGCGCTGTGCGAACCCGCTTACTGGCTCTCCTTGCTGGACACGGACCCTGCGAAGATGGACCGCGCGCTCGCCGATCTGGGCACCGCCCGCAATCTCGATCCGCTGAATGCATGGGTTGCCGCGATGCATGCGGCATCTTTACGCTTCGCGGGCAAATTCAGCGATGCCATCGCAGCCGCGAGGCACGCGTTAGAACTGGATAGCGAAAATTTCCTTGCGCACTGGTCGGTCGTTATCACCCTCGCCGCCTCGGCGCGCTTTGACGAGGCGACAATCGCGGCCGATGCGGCGCTGCGCATGTCCGGGCGACATCCCTGGATTCTCGCTGAGCTCGCCGGCATTCACGCCGCGCGTGGCGACATTGAAGGTGCTGGAGCGGTGTATCGGGAGTTGGAAGCGAGGTCCGATACCGAGTACATTCCCTGGGCCGAGCAGGCGGCGGCTGCCGCCGCGGCGGGAAATATTGAAGATGCACGCAGGCTGGTGCAAAAGGCGATCACGGCGCGCGATGTGTTCGTGTTGTACTGGAAACTTTCGGCATGGGCACCGCTGCGGGCGGACCCGGAAGGCAACAAGATCCTCCGCAGCACGGGCTTGTAGCCAGTCAAAATCAAGCATCCACGCACCGTTCCGGGCATTTACGGCCTGCTGGGTTCGCCAGTGCTGGTGCTTTATGGTAAAGCACTGGGCGAACTGTCATCCCCGCCTTCGGCAAGATGACGATGCCGATGGGTTTTGAGGCGTGCTAATATAGTCAGCATTCTGACCAGAATAATCAGGTGCAAAAATGCATACTTGGCCCGTTCAAGACGCGAAAGCGCGCTTCAGTGAAATGCTCGAAACCAGTCTTGCCGAAGGCCCGCAGGTGGTGACCAAGCACGGCAAAGCAACGGCGGTGCTGGTGCCGATTCGGCAGTGGGACGCATTGCAGTCCTTGAATAAACGCACACTAAAGCAGTTGCTGCTTGATCGGACCGTCATTGCCGATATCCCCGTACCGCCGCGCGGCGGGCTGAATCTGCGCAAAGTCTGATGTTCTTGCTCGACACCAATGTCGTCTCCGAATCGCGCAAACCGAAGCCACACGGCGGCGTGATGGCGTGGCTCGGCGCGCAGGATACAAATGCGCTCTTCATCTCCGCGATGACCATCGGCGAGCTGCAGCGCGGTGTGGAAGTGACACGTAGGCAGGATGTGGACAGGGCAGCGCAAATCGAATCGTGGCTGGAGCAAATCATCGCCAGTGGGCAACTGCTGCCGCTCGATGCCGCCGTGTGCCGCGAATGGGCACGGCTGCTGCATGGCAAATCAGATACATTGGCCGAGGATGCTTTTATCGCAGCCACTGCCATCGTGCATCGGTTAACGGTGGTCACGCGCAATGTGCGCGACTTCAAAGCGCTGGGTGTGGCCACTCTTAATCCGTTTCAGCGTGCGGTGTAGCAATGTCGTCACCGGCCATCTTCCTCTCCTACGCTTCGCAAGATGCTGATGCCGCAAGAGATCTGTGTGATGCTTTACGTGAGGCAGGATTGGAAGTGTGGTTCGATCAAAGTGAGCTGCGCGGTGGCGATGCGTGGGATGCGTCCATCCGCAAGCAGATCAAAGAATGCGCGCTGTTTGTGCCCATCATCTCGGCTAATACAAACGCTCGCGAGGAAGGATATTTTCGTCTCGAGTGGAAACTGGCCGTCGACCGCTCGCATTTGATGGCCGAACACAAGTCGTTTTTTCTGCCCGTGGTGCTCGGGAATCTCGAGGAAGCTCCGGCACATGTCCCTGATAAATTTCGTGAACGGCAGTGGTCGCGACTGCACGACGATAAATCAATCGCTGACTTCGCGGGGCGTGTTCGGCAGATCCTTGCGTCTGCTAACGAGCAAACGGTGCGACCTGAATCCGTCCATCCATCCACGCTTACCGCAAAGAATTCGCCGGACGCGCCTGCAAGAGCGAGGCGTCGTACCTTGATTGCAATCACGGCAGCGGGCGCGGTTGGCGCAGGCGGGCTTGCCATCTGGAAAATTTTTGGACATAGAATGGCCCTGGGAAACAACCCAAGCGCTGCAGTTCGCGACCAAGAGTTGCAGCGTGCGATTCAACTCATTGAGGGGCTAAACACGATTGCAGCCGACGTGGTGCTGGCAGAAGACCTCGTTAAAACCGTGCTCGATGCGCGGCCGACTGATACCGAGGCGACGCTCGTGATGGGACGGGTGCAAGTCTATTACCTCGTGCGCGGTTTCGACCGCAGCGAAGATCGGTTTGCATCCGCCAAGCGATACGCCGAGCGCGGGCTCACCATCGCGCCGCAGGATCCGGAAGCCAAGGTGACCATGGCCACCTATCTCTCTCACCGGCGCATCGACTTGCCGCGGGCGGCAAAGCTGATGGAGGAAGCAACGGCACTCCGGCCGGACGAGCCACGTTACTATCGTTGGGCCATGCGCGGCACACCGGGCATGACGATTGAACAGTCGATTGCCATTGGAAAAAACATCGTTGAGCGTTTCCCCAGCGACACATTGTCCCATTACGATCTTGCACTCGCCTACCGGGATGCCTCGAGGCAGGACGAGATGGTGCACCACATCGATCGCGCGATTGTCCTCGGTTCGATGGACAGTGCCGTTGTGCTGCGCGCCCGGTACAAGCTCTATCTCGACGGAGACCTGGCAAGTGCGAAAGCGCTGATCGACAGGCTCTCGGATCGCTATCGCAGCACTGATCGCGCGGTCTTTTGTCAATTTGAATACGCCCTCATGAGTGGAAATCCGGTGTTTGGCCTCAAGGCGCTCGACGCGACCCCCGAACCGTGGATGGACGATTTTCACTATGCCGGCCCGACGCAACTGCTGGCCGGCGAGTTGTTGTTGCTGCAGGGCAAGGCCGAACTGGCCCGGAAACGGTTCGAGGCTGCGCAGGCCGAACTGACTCGTCGCAAGCTGGAAACCTCAAGGGGCCAATTGCGGCTGTGGCTCGAGAGCTGGTTACAGATGCGATTAGGCCGAACACAGGAGGCGCGCAAGGGCAATGCGCTTCTGGTGCAGGAATTGCCACGTCCCTATCGCGTGCGGCTCGATATTGGCTATAGCCTTGCCCTTGGTGCGATACGGCTGAACCTGCTGCTTGGCGAACGCGCCAACGCGCTGTCCATCGTGCGCGAAGCGGCCGAAGACAAGCTTGGCCGCGCGATCACCCGCACCACGATCCGACTTGATCCGCGGCTTGCGCGCTTCCGCGACGATCCGGAATTGCTGGCGCTGCTCGCTGAATCCGACAAGCAAAAATGACCGAGGCGATCTTTCTTTCCTATTCATCCGACGACGCAGATGCCGCGCGCCGCATTTGCGAGACCCTGCGCGCAGCCGGTCTCGAAGTCTGGTTCGATCAAAGTGAGTTGCGCGGCGGTGATGCGTGGGACGCGTCGATCCGAAAGCAGATTAAGGAATGCGAACTGTTTGTGCCGGTGGGATAGTAGCCATGCCACTATTACACCTCTATGCCATTCGCTGCAATGCAGATACGGTGAGGGGTCTTGGAAAACGTGCCGGTGGTGCGGAGTTTTTTGCCGGTGCCGCGGATGAATTGAATCCGTCGTCGCGGCATCGTCAATTGCCTCACTGATCGGCGCTACGCGCGCGTGACGTTATCCCGAAGATGGCAACGACTGCCCCTTGCGGGTGACATAAAGCGCAATCGCGTCAGGCTCGCCAAGATTGGGCAGATGGTAAACGTGTTCGCCGGCAATGTTGAGAATATCCTGGCTGGTGCAGAGCACTTTCAGATTCGGGCAGGTGTGCAGCAATGTCGTGCAGATGGCACCCACCGAGGCCATCACCTGCTCGCAGTTATCGATAATCAGCAAGCCCTCCTTGGTACTCAGATAGTCGATGAGATCGCGCAATGCATCCTCGACCGGCGACGCCTGTCCCACCGCGTCCCGCACCTTCGACACCACATGCGATGGATCGGTCGCATTGTCGAGGTCCACAAACCAGACCCCGTCGGGTGTGACCGCGAGCAGGTCGTAGCCCGTCTCGGTCGACACCTGCAGCTTGTGCGAACTGCTGGTGCCCTTCACCGTGACCAGCCGCGATTGACCAAACGCCTTGCGCACCTCGGCGAGCTGCTCGTGGCGCTTGAGCAGCAGCGTCGCGGTGGCGGGCGGGCCGTCATGCCGGGCGGGCAGCGGCGCGGCGGCGGCGGGCTTGGACGGCGGCGCGGGTTCGGCGCTCTCGTCCTCGGGCAACGCAAACTGGTAACCGCGACCGGGGATGGTCACGACGGCGTGCTGGCCAAGCAGCTTGCGCAGGGTGGAAATCTGCACCGCTAGATTGTTTTCCTCCACTATCAGTCCCGGCCAGGCCAGCTCCATCAATTCTTCCTAGCTGATGATGCGACCGCGGTGTCCGATCAACGCATGCAGGACATCGAAGGCGCGCGCACCGAGCGCCGCGGGCTTGCCATCGATCAGCAGCACGCGCTCGGCAAGTCGAATTTCGACGCGACCAAAGCGATAACCCGGAATCACATTTCCTCCCTCGTGGCTGCTGGCCTCGCGTACGCGACGATGACCGGTTCGAGTTGTTGCCTACGATTTTAGCGCGTCGCGGAAAGCTGTGTTGCATCTTTAAGAAATTTTCAGACTGCTAAAGGACAGGGGGGGCCGGCGCGCGCACAGTGCAGCCATCGGACGACAACTCGCCGCCCGCCAACCCCAAGGAGACACATCATGAAAACGATCCGCCCAACCTACCGCAAAAATCACCTGTTGCTCGACACAACCGCCAATGCCGCCGTCATCGCCGCCGCCGTGCTGGTGTTGGGAAGCTTGATGGTCAACGGCTTCAACGATACTCCCGGCTCGACCGACCAAATGGCATCACGGATGCCGCCTTCGGCCCTCGTCGTCGCCAGCGCCCACGCCACCACCACACCTGCGGCGGTTGCGATTGCGTATCGCGCAAGTAACTCGCCAGTGGCGGCTCAATGAATTTTGGTTGCAACGTCCGCGTTGCACATTCAGCGGTTAGTGACCCGCGTCACCACTTGACCGGGTCGCGAACCGGGCCGATACTGCCAGCTCACCGCTGCCGCTTCGAAGCAGTGGACCATTCTCCAGGGGCACGAAGATGCCTGTTGAAAAACGATACCAGGCGTTCCTCAGTTACAGCCACGCGGATCGGGAGGTCGCGCAATGGCTTCATCGTGCGCTCGAAACCTATCGCTTACCGCAGAAACTGGTTGGTCAGGTGACGGCGGTGGGTGCGGTTCCTTCCCAGCTCGGTCGCATATTCAAGGATCGCGAAGAGCTCGCAGCGTCCGACAACCTCGGCGCGGAAATCGATGCCGCACTCGCCGCGTCCGGCGCGCTAATCGTCATTTGTTCGCGCGCCGCCGCGCAATCGCACTGGGTCAACGAGGAAATTCGCAATTTCAAACATCGCCATGGCGCGAGCCGTGTGTTCGCCGTCATCAATGATGGCGAGCCGTTCGCGATCAACATCCCGGGCCGCGAAGCCGATGAATGTTTTCCGCCGGCGTTGCGTTTTACCGTCGATGCGGCGGGGATCATCAGCGATGTGCCCGTCGAGCCGATTGCGGCGGACCTGCGAAAACAGGGCGATGGTCGGCGGCTTGCGACGCTCAAGATCATTGCCGGCCTGACGGGACTCAAGCTTGATGATCTGGTGCGGCGCGAAGCGCAGCGCCGCGCGCAACGCGCCACGGCGGTGGCGGTGGCTTCGGCTGTATTGGCGATCATCATGACCGGTTTATCCGTGTTTGCCCTGCGCGCACGCAACGACGCACAACGTCAGCATGAGCAGGCCGAGGGGCTGATCGAATTCATGCTGGTCGATCTGCGCAAGAAACTGGAACCGGTCGGGCGGCTGGATGTGCTGGATGCGGTCGGGGAAAAGGCGCTGGCGCACTATGACACGCAGGACGGTGAATCGCTCGATGCCAATTCGCTGGGCCATCGTTCGCGTGCATTGCACTTGATCGGCGAGATTCGCCAAAATCGCGGCAATCTGGGCGAAGCGTTGACTGCCTATGAGCGAGCCGCAGGAACGACGGCGCAATTATTGAAGCGCGCGCCAGATAATCCGCAGCGGATTTTCGATCATGCGCAAAGTGTGTTTTGGGTGGGCAACGTTGCGCGCGAGCGTGCACAGCCCAAAGACGCCGAACGCGCATTTTTGCAGTATCGCGATCTTGCGCAACAATTGGTCAGGATTGATCCCGTCAAGCGCGAATGGCAGATTGAAACTGCGTACGCAGCAGAAAATATCGGGATCACCATGCTCGATGATTCACGACCGAAAGAAGCGCTGGCTTATCTTGAAGAATCCCGTACCACAATGACCAAGCTGCTTTCAGCTCAACCAGAGTTGGCGTTTGTGATTGGTCACACTTTTGGCTGGATAGCACTGGCGCACGAACGCATGGGTGCTTACGAACAGGCCATTGAAAAGCAGCAGGGCAAGCAAGCACTGTTCAGAAGCGTACCCGATGCGAACAAAAACCAGCAAATTCTGCGTGGCTTGCAAAACGCGGAACATGAAATTAGCCGCATGGAATTGGCGCGTGGTCGGGTGGAGATGGCTGAAACACATGCTTTAGCCTCAGTTGCGCTGGCCGAAAAAATGGCGGCGGTGGATACGGAAAACTTGTTCTGGCTGAGTGAAAGCAGCTGGGCGCGGCTGTTGCTCGCGGAAGTACAACTGGCTTTGGGAAAAAGACTGGCCGCCCGCGAAGCTATCGAGCGTACGCGGCCAGATGTCGCGCGTCTACTCGCCAGCGATGCGACAAAAATAGCGTGGCAAGTCGGGCTGAGCGGTTCTGCACTTGCACTCACCGCAGAAATTGGCGACTACAACCGGGCAATACTCATCGAAGAGTTAAATGCATATATTGCCAAGGTGCGTGCTTTGTCCAAAGGTGGCAAGAAATTATCACCAGGGCAACTGCTTGCGTCAGCCAATGCAGAATTTCAATTTGGTCGCTTACTCCAACAACATGGACGGCACGATGAGGCGGTTGCGCATTGGCGCGCAGTCGTCGAAACGCTTGTGCCCTTTCAGCAGGAATCGAATTTTCATCTGCTCACGCTACTGGCCCGCACAAGATTTGCGCTGGGTGAGCGCGATGCCGCGCAGGAATTGATGCGTCGCGTCGAAGTATCGGTTTATCGGCACCCCAATTTTGCCGGCCTCGCAAAAGAAATGGCGCACTGGAAGGGGCCCGTGCCATCGTCAAACAACAGGAGAAAACCATGAGTCATGCAGCCAGCGTCACCATTACAAATCCGGGCACGGGAAACGTTGTAGCAGTAGACATTGAGAAACTCGCGCCAAACCAAAGAAAGACCATTGTGTGGACCGTCGACACAGCGGGATGGGAGTTTGCCACCAATGGCATTACGATCAATAACAACATTTACGGCCAATTCGGCGCCCCGACGCGCTATGGCAACAATCAAAAATTTTCCTGGGATGATGCCAATACCGATACACGACTCTACAAGTACACGATTAACGTGCAGCCTGTGGGACAACCAACGTTGGGGGCGTCTCTGGATCCTCAAATCCAAAATGGAGGCATCAACTCATGATCATGATCTGATTTTGATATCGCATGCCGGTGTCCACCATTTGTGAAGCGATGCCGGTATGCGCGAGCTCCAAATTCCCCTACCCCGGCAACTTCAACGGTCGCGCCTGATAAGTTGTTCGCCAGTGCGCAACATCGGTGAGCATGATATCGGCCAGCCTGCGTAATCGCGCAATCAGGCGCGCGTATTCGAGCGGATCATCCTTGAGCGCGCGCTTTAATCTTTCCAGTCTGGCCACGGTCGCTTCGGAGCGTTGCGCAATGCCGGCGAAATCACCCTGCATGCGAATACCGTACAGCGCAGCGCCCAGCGCTGGCATCGCGGCGGTCAATGCTGTGACGATTTCGGTGAGGCCTATTCCATTCCCGCCAAAGCTCATCGGCACGCCAGCGAGCTTGCAGATGATCCATGCGCTACACGCGACGATGGTGCCACCGAACAAAAACTCGCCCGCATGATGCAGGCGACGTTCGAGCTTGTGCATACGATTCGCATTGGCGCGATGGTAGGCAATCTGATCATCGATCAGGCTCAACGCAGCACCATGCACGCGCGCCAGGTAATTTTGATCGGCTGTTGCGTGCGGCAGGCCGAGCTCGCGCGCGGTTGCGCGGACGAGCCAATGCACCCAGCCCGGCAGCGCGCCAGCGTCGACTCCCGCGCTCGCACGCAAGTTCAGGTTGCCGAGCGCGCTCGCCATCGCCAGTGAGCGCAGTTGTTCGGCCAGATGGCGATCATCCATCCAGCATTCGTGCCAGCCCGCGCGTGTGCCGGCGCGGGTATTGATGAAGATGATAAAAATGACACCCAGCTCGATCAGGATCAGCGGCAGCTTATAGGCCGGGGCCAGCGGACCCGATAAGGCCAACAACACGGCGATTGCGGCCAGGCCGAAATTGGCAACAAAGCCGCTGCGAAATACTTGCGCAAAGTAAGTTGCCGCCGAGTCGGCCACACCGAAACGTGCGATCAGCTTTCCGACCAACATTTTGCCGTAACTTCCCTCATCGACAACGTCGGCAAGTTGACGCGCGAGCGGTGTCGCACAATTTTCAGGTGACACCGCTTGAATCGCGGACCAACTGAAGCTTCGCGTGCCGGTAATTGCCAGCAGCAGCGGGTACGGTAGCGCTGGCGTACGTGAGCGGCGGCGTTCACGATAGAACCGTTCGAGCATGCGCACGTCAATCGGGTTGTCCGGCGGCACACAAAGTGTTGCCACCACCGGGGCCAATGCAACCGTGGCCTCGGCGCGCGGGACGTTATCGATGGTCGGTTGCTCAATTTCAAAATCTGCCAAGCCTGACCATAGCAACACTGGTGCACTACCGCCGTCTACGTCAATGTGAATCACCGGGATGTGACGGGCGATGGCTTCTGCAACGACGCGTGCAGTGCCGCCACGCCCGCGACCTGGATCGCCGTCCCACAGCGCGACAAGAATATCGACCTGATCAAGCAACACGCGCCCGACCGCTTCGTAGGCGGCTTCAGCGTCGGCGCGCTGGCCATTCAGGGTAAACGTTGCTGATGCGCTATCGAGGAGTTGCCCGAAGCGTTCACGATGTTCGCCTTCGGAAAAATCAGTGGCGTATTCATCGCGCACAAACGGCAGACAGGCATCGAGCCGCCAGCCAGATGCGAGTGCTGCCTCAGCTGCGATGGTGTCGGCACCATCGGCTAGGGCCGAAACCAGTCTTAACGTGGGCGCGGTGGAGGCGAAGTGTGTGTTGTATTGGGCCACGGCGCTATCGGCCGCGCTGCGAACCCGCGACAACAGATCAGCGACAGTCTCACGCAGTGCGTGCAAATCAACATTCTGCAGACGCTGGAATCGGTGGCCGGTGACACCGACAGCCAGACACAGCGCGGGCTTGAGCGCCGCATTTGCCGCGGTGTCTGTTGGTGAATCGTTATGCATATTTCAAAGACCGCCCCGAACATGAAGATCTACATGGCGACCGCTCGCCGCAAAGGTAATTTTCTCGCACTAAATACACCGCATAAGTATATCGGGCCGTTGAATGCCCGAAGCAATCATCGCATCTACAAGATCGACGTTCCAGCAAATCACGAGGCGAAAAAAAGCCCCGCAAGAGTTGCGGGGCTTTTTATTTTCGACCAGCCAGACCAAATTACTTCTTTGGTGCGTCAGCTTTTTTGTCGTCTTTCTTTGCATCATCTTTCTTCGCGTCGGCGGCTTTTGCGTCGGCGGCCTTCACTGGCTTGTCAGACTTTGCGTCGGCTTTGGCTTTAGCGGCTTTGTCGACTTTTGCTTGCTTGGCAGCATCAGCTTTAGCTTTTTTCTCTTCGGCAGCTTTAGCAGCTTTATCAGCTTTTTCTTTCTTCGCAGCGTCCGCTTTGGCTTTCTTTTCTTCAGCCATTGCTTTCTTGTCGGCAGCAGCGTCTTTCTTGGCTGGTGCGGCTTCTTTCGTGTCAGCTTTTTTCGCGTCGGCTGCCATTGCTTTGTCTGCTTTTTTGGCAGGCGCGGCATCTTTAGCAGCAGCTACTGGTGCTGCAGCGGCTGGTGCAGCAGCGGCTTTTGCAGGTGCGGCAGCAGGAGCAGCAGCGGCTTTCGCGGGAGCAGCGGCAGGAGCAGCAGCTGGCTTGGCATCAGCTTTCTTTTCAACAACGGCGGTGGTCTTGCCGGTCAGGGTTGCGTCTGCGCCCATGGTCTTCAGGGTGCCTTCGCCAATACCTGGAACTTTGTCGATGTCAGCCATTGACTTGAACGGGCCATTTTTGGTGCGATGGTCGATGATTGCCTGTGCTTTAACTTCGCCGATGCCCTTCAAGGTCATCAGCTCGTCTTTTGTTGCGGTGTTCACGTTTACAGCAGCGAACGCGATTGAAATCGACGCAAAAAACGCGGCGAATGTAGCGAGGATTTTCTTCATAAAAACTCCATGAGTGAGTGAGATAAAAACTTGCTTTGCCCCGACTGCCTCGCTTTGGAAAGCGTGCTGCTTCGGTGCGGTTCTTTTTTGCTGATCGTTACAACCCGTTACACGAACCGCACTCGCTAAAACGAGCACTGCGTCAAGTGGTTGACATGGTTGTCGCTGATCGCGGAACACAAGAGATATGTTTCTCTTTTGGCCGCAAAAGCGTGAGAGGAATTGCGTGCTGAGGTCTCTCCGACTGCGCAAAAACATTTACTGCATTTGCGCGCATTTACGTTTTTTGGGAGGACCCGCCAAAGGCAAATTCAGCAAACTTATTGATTATATGAAAGTTTTTAGGGAAAAGCCAGCTTACCGGCCAGTTTTTGCATGCGAATGCATGTGGGATGTTTGCCGCCAGATTCCCCGGAGTCTATCCGCGCGGTGTCGCCAGCCAAGGAATGTAACGGGCAACACCCTCTTCCACTGTCAGAAACGCGTCGCTGTAGCCAATGGATCGCAAATTAGTAAGATCGGCTTCGGTAAAGCTCTGATATTTACCTTTTAACGCATCCGGAAAAGCGGTGTATTCGATCAAGGCCTCGGCTTTCATCTGCTCCAGCGACAAGGCAGATTTTCCGTCTAGCATGCGGCAGGCATTGAGGCTCGCCACCGCAACATCATTGAAGGTCTGGCTGTGGCCTGTTCCCAGATTGAAGATGCCCGAGATGTTTTCGTTGTCCAGAAAATGCAGGTTGACTTTGACCACATCTTCTATCGACACAAAGTCGCGACGCTGTTCGCCGTTGGCATAGCCGTCGTTACCTTCGAAAAGTTTGATCTTGCCGTTGGCGTGGTACTGATTGAAGAAATGAAACGCAACCGATGCCATGCGACCTTTGTGCGATTCACGCGGGCCATACACATTGAAATAACGAAAACCGGCGATTTGGGCACTTGCATCGGCGAGGCGGGGGCGCACGGCTTGATCGAACAGGAATTTAGAGTACCCGTAAACGTTTAAGGGCGCTTCACATTCACGCGCCTCCGTAAATATTTTTCCGCCACCGTAAACCGACGCGGACGACGCGTAAATAAACGGCACTGCTTCTTCCTGACACCATTCGAGCAGGGACAGTGAATAGCGATAATTGTTATCCATCATGTAGCGGCCATCGGTCTCCATCGTGTCTGAGCACGCACCTTGATGCAGTACGGCTTTGATGTCGCCACCAAGCTCGCCTGATTCCACGACCTCCAGAAAATCTTTCTTGTCGACGTACTCAGCGATTTCACAATCGACAAGGTTCTTGAATTTATCGGCTTTCGTGAGGTTATCCACGGCCACGATGTCCGAAATACCGCGCTTGTTAAGCGCTTTGACGATGTTGCTGCCGATAAATCCGGCTGCGCCGGTAACGATGATGGTCATATTTTTCTGACGAGATAATGGATTGCGTGAATTACGAATCTAGCCCAACGATGAAATCAATTCATCACGGGAAACCGTGGCTGTGCCAAGTTTGCCAACAACCACTCCAGCCGCGCGATTGGCGATGCGTACAGCATCGGGCATTTCAGCACCTGCAGCCATCATGAGGCCTAGCGTCGCGATGACGGTGTCACCCGCACCGGATACGTCATAAACCTCTTGCGCCTGCGTGGGCTCGTGCATTGCGCCCGCGCTTGAAAACAGCGACATACCTTCTTCGGAACGCGTAACCAGCAAGGCTTCCAAATCCAACTCTGTGCGCAGCGTCTCAGCGCGGCGCGCGAGGTCACTTTCATCCTTCCAGCGCCCTGCGACCTGCCTGAATTCGCCACGGTTTGGTGTCAGCAGCGTCGCACCGCGATAGCGCGCAAAATCATCGCCTTTCGGGTCAACCAAAATGCGTTTGCCGTGCGCCTTGGCGGCTTTGATCATTTTCGATACATGCGTCAATCCGCCTTTGCCGTAGTCAGACAAAATGACTACATCTACGCCATCGACGAGTGACTCAAAATCATCGAGCTTGTCCTCCAGCACTTCACGCGATGGTGGTGTTTCAAAATCGATGCGCAATAACTGCTGCTGACGACCAATCACGCGCAGCTTCACCGTGGTCGGAAATTGGGCATCCTTATGAAATAGCGTGGTGACATGCTCGTTTTCAAGCAACGCGGCAAGCGATCGACCGGCTTCGTCGTCACCGACCACGGAGAGCAACGTTGCCTTGCCGCCGAGAGATGCAATGTTTCGCGCCACGTTCGCGGCTCCGCCTGGGCGCTCTTCGGTGCGCTGTACATGCACGATCGGCACCGGTGCCTCAGGTGAAATGCGCGAGACATCGCCAAACCAATAGCGGTCAAGCATCACGTCACCGACGACCAGTACGCGTGCATTTGAGCAATCAGGAACAGTAAGTTTACGCATCAGGTGCTACGCAAATTGTGGGCGACCAATTGGATAATATTCAAAACCGTGTTCACGCATGGTGTCGGGCTCATACAGGTTTCGGCCATCAAATACGACTGGGGATTTCAATGCTGCCCTCATGGCAGCAAAATCCGGCGCACGGAATGTTTTCCACTCGGTGACAATCGCGAGTGCATCAACGCCTTGCAAAGCCTCCATTGCACCACTCGCAAATGTCACGCTTGGGTTGCTGCCTAACAGGTGCCTGGCCTCAGTCAGCGCAACCGGATCAAATGCAATGACTTTCGCACCGCGCTTCACCAAATCCTCAATCAAGACCAGACTTGGCGCTTCACGCATATCATCTGTATTTGGTTTGAACGCCAATCCCCACAATGCGATTGTCTTGCCGGAAAGATTCTCTCCGAAACGTTTGACGATCTTTTGCGTCAGCACATGTTTTTGCGCGTAGTTCACGCGCTCTACTGCATTAAGCAATTTCAGATTCATCCCCGCTGCTGTGGCGGTGCGTTGCAGCGCCTGAACGTCCTTCGGAAAACACGAACCACCGTAGCCAATACCCGGATACAGGAAATGGTAACCAATGCGCGGATCTGATCCCATCCCCTTGCGCACAGACTCGATGTCAGCACCAAGCAGTTCAGCCAGTAGTGCAAGCTCATTCATGAATGAGATTCGCGTTGCCAGCATCGCATTGGCTGCGTACTTGGTGAGTTCAGCCGAGCGGACATCCATCACCATGATGCGATCATGATTGCGCTGGAACGGCGCGTAAAGCTTTCTCATGGCCTCGATTGCATCTGCGTTATCCGCGCCGATGACGATCCGGTCCGGCCGCATGAAATCTTCAACCGCAGCACCTTCTTTCAAAAATTCCGGATTGGAAACCACCGAGAACTTCACATCCGCACTACGTTTTTTCAATTCGTCGGCGATCGCCGCACGCACTTTATCTGCGGTGCCAACCGGCACGGTGGATTTATCCATCACGATCTTGGACGATGTCATCAACCTGCCGATATTGCGCGCTGCCGCGACCACATATTGCAAATCTGCCGAGCCATCTTCGCCCGGTGGCGTACCGACGGCAATAATCTGGATATCGCCAAAGGCAACACCGAGGGCGACATCGGTCGTGAAATGCAGACGCCCGGCGGCGATATTGCTGGCGACCATTTCTTTCAAGCCGGGCTCATAAATCGGGATGCCACCGGACTTCAGTGCTTCAATTTTTTTTTTGTCGATATCCATGCACAACACCTGATTGCCAACGTCGGCGAGACAGGCTCCAGATACAAGGCCAACGTAACCAGTTCCAATGACTGTAATTTTCATAAATTAGTTTGCAGGGATAAAGGTAAAGAGGGTAACGGAAAAATATTCAGGCTGTTGCTGCGCCGGACGCGAAGCCCGCGAGTTGATCATTGATGGAGTTTAACGTGGCGATTGGATCTTGGGCATGTGTGATTGCGCGTCCAATGACCAGATAATCAGCGCCCAATTTGATCGCATCAAGTGGCGTGACCACGCGTTGCTGATCGCCTTTGGCGTCGCCTTGGAGGCGAATACCTGGCGTAACCAGTTGAAACGCTGCACCCAGCTTGGCTTTCAGGCTTGTTGCCTCTTCGGCCGAACACACCACACCATCTAGTCCACATGCCTTGGTTAGCCCGGCAAGTCGCATGACATTATCAGCGGCAGACCCGCCAAACCCAATCTCCGACATCTCTGCATTCGACAGGCTCGTCAATACCGTCACACCAATCAGCAGCGGTTTGACGCTCGCGAAATCCACTGCCTCACGGGCAGCCAACATCATTTGCCGTCCACCACTGGCATGGACGTTTAACATCCACACCCCTTGACTCGCAGCCACCCGGCAGGCACTGGCCACGGTATTGGGAATATCGTGAAATTTCAAGTCCAGAAATACGTCGAATCCGCGACGCATGAGGTCATCCATCACTTGCGGGCCAGCAGCCGTGTGCAGCTCTTTGCCGACCTTGACACGGCACGCTGCCGGGTCGAGACGCGCAGCCAGCTCAATGGCCGATTTTGCCTCTGGAAAATCGAGCCCGACGATGACGGGTTTATCGTTCAATGTCGACCTTCCGACTGAAGCTTGGCCAAATGGCGATCCGAGGTATCGTATTCGGCCGTCCGCCGCGGCGGGAATGTCTCCCAACCGGCACAGGCCGGACATTGCCAGTAGAACTGCCGCGCCTTAAATCCACAATTGGCACACAGATACACGGCAAGGCGACTCGAATGGGTATGCACAAGATCCTTTAATACCTTGAGATCCGCCTGCTTGTTTTCAGGTGCGACGAGCAATTCCGCTTCCAGTAAACGGTCGAGACCAACCAGCGTTGGGTTCTGGCGCAAGTCCGCTTTCACGAGTTCATAGGCGGCAGCCGCACCTTCACTTTTCATCGTCGCGCGAAAGATTGCGTTGAACATGTCCAATGCAGGATACTGTTGCTGCAACGCGCGCAATTCTGTCAGACCCTGTTCGGTTTTTCCCAGCGTTTCAAAACTGGCCAGAATTTGATCCGCCATCAGCCCCAAATAATCAGGGTTTTGTGCTTCGATTCTGCGCCAGACTTCAATCGCTTTTTCGTGCTGCCCGGCTCCCGCCAACCATTCGCCCCTCATGAGATTGGCGCGAACACATTTTTCATTCGCCGCTAACGCCGCATCCAGATTGGTATTGGCATCGTCGGCAAGGCCGAGTTTGTGCGCGTGTGCCGCCGCTTCACAATTGTAATTAGCGATGTCTTTCGCGTATTCAACTCCGCCACCCTCGCCCGCCTGCTTCTGGCGTGCGACATCAATTGCTTTCTGCCAATTGCGTTCCTGCACGTAGATTTCCAGCAACAACTTAAACGTTTGCGATTGCTGCTTCTTGTTGCCGATTAACTTGGCTGCAAGATCGCAGAGAATGCGTTCGGCGTGTTCAAGCAGGCCAGCTTTCTCATAATCGAGGGCCAGATCCAACAGCGCGGCCGTCCGGTGTTCGGCAGGCAAATCCGCCCGCTCGGACAGGCTTTGATGAATCCGGATCGCACGGTCCACCTCGCCGCGTTTACGAAACAAGCTGCCCAGCGCGAACTGTAATTCGATGGCTTCCGGTTGCTGCTTGGAAACTTCAATAAATGCTTCAATCGCCTTATCCGGCTGTTCTGCCATCAGGAAGTTCAGACCATTGAAATAAGACTGCGGCAAGGATCGTGATTCCGACAACAATTGTTTAATGTCGATGCGCGCCACCAGCCAGCCCAAGCCAAAACAGGCGAGTGCCGCCAGAAAAATCCATGGCAACCATTCAAACATTATTTTCGTTGCCCGATACCGGTGGCAGCGCGGCGTTCGCTTCATGCGCCTTTTGCTGTAGGGCGCGGTTAAGCTTCCTTACCTCGCGTTTGAGCTGGAAGATCGTCATCAATGAAGCCAGTAATCCCAGTAGCAGGCCAGCGCCAAAGAACGCGAGCAGGATCAACACCAGCGGAGCCTTCACGCTCGAATCCATGTAACCGTAAAGGACAACGGGATCCGCGTTTCTGGCGGCGAACCAAACGATTAGCAAGATCACAACAATGCGAACGATCCAGATCAGTATTTGCATGGTCTTAACATCCCTTCATCACCGCATTGTTCACGCTACGAAAATACCAAAATAAAAAAGCCAGATGCGTCACCACATCCGGCCTTGGTTCCCCCCGGCACAATAGTGCCGCATTCTTCACCCTCTCTCTCGGGACAAGGGAACACTTGAAGCGAAGCAAAGGGCTGGGATGAGGGGAACGAAAATTTACTCACCCGGTTTAGTAACGTCGCCCACCGCGTCAATGAGATCGACGCGCTCGCGCAATTCCTTGCCCGCCTTGAAGTGCGGTACGTACTTCTTGGGCACCTGTACCTTTTCACCGGTTTTTGGGTTGCGCCCGGTGCGTGGGGGCCGATAATTCAGGCCGAAGCTGCCGAAGCCACGAATTTCAATGCGGTCTCCGCTCGCGAGCGTGTGGGACATCGCGTCCAGCATCGCCTTCACCGCCAGTTCGGCATCTTTCGGCGCTAACTGGCTATGCCGCGCGCTGAGAATTTCAATCAGTTCTGACTTCGTCATTGACTTCACGAGGCGTTTCCTGAAATCGTTATTGCAAGAGAAAAGCTAGTGCAGGACTGTGCTTAAAACACAGTCCCGCAACCGCTTACTTTTTAACGCTTTTTATAATTATTCGCCTTGCTTGAGCTTGGCCTTGAGCAGAGCACCCAAGTTGGTTGTACCAGCATTGGACGGTGCGTCGTCGACCATACGCTTCATGGCATCTTTTTCTTCTGCCGAATCTTTGGCTTTGATGGAAAGATTAATGTTGCGGGTTTTGCGGTCAACGTTGACGATCACGGCTTCGATTTCATCACCCTCTTTCAAATGGGTGCGGATATCTTCTACTCGCTCACGCGAAACTTCCGACGCGCGCAAATAGCCTTCGATGTCATCGGTCAGGGCAATCGTGGCACCTTTGGCATCGATAGCTTTCACGCGGCCTTTTACCAGCGTACCTTTGTCATGGATCGCGGTAAAGTTGGTGAAAGGATCATCATCCATCTGTTTGATGCCAAGCGAAATACGCTCACGCTCCATGTCGATGGCCAGCAC
>JAYURJ010000226.1:0-3147 GCA_043756275.1 Betaproteobacteria bacterium
TGAACGAATATTTCACTGCTGCGCCTTCGCTACCACCTGATCTGCCTCAGACGATTTTGGGCCCGTCTCATTCGCAAGCCCTGTTTCCCTTGCCCGACAGCCTTGGCGTGGGTTCGCTCACGCATGCTATAAATCCATCCATGGGAAATGAAGTCAATATTATTTTGGATATTGATATTTACCAGGAAAACACCATTTTCGATCCGTCAAAGCCCGCTGCCTGGGATCTGCTGGATAAATTCAGAGAACACAAGAATCGCGTTTTCTTCGCTGCCGTAACTGAAAAAGCCTTGGAGAAATTCCTGTGAGTGAAGCGGTCAGCTCATTTAATGAGTACAACCCGTCGAGGTTTTATCAGTCTGCCGGAGTCAGTGCCGAGGGGATATCGCTTGCCGATATGGCTTGGAAATTTCGGGACTATATGGCCAGCGCCAACGTGGCGTACGGACATCTGAATGAAATTCTGGCTGCAGTCGGCGAGGCCGCGGAAGCGGCGGCACAGGCTGACTGGGATGGCGAGGGTGCCCTCCCAGTTGACGCACATACGGTTGCGTTGGCCACGCGGTTTGTATCTGCGCTCCCATCCGACATCAAGGTTCCAGATGTCTATGCGGAGTCCCGAGGTGAGTTGACATTTGAATGGCGCAGCGGCAAAGGCCGCATCGTTTCGGTGTCTGTCTACCCTAATGGAACCATCGGGTATGCCAGCTTGATCGGGACTTCAAAGTCATACGGAAACGAGAGTTTTATCGCCGCAGTCCCCACGGCTCTTGTGCGTCGTATCGCCAAGGTCTACGCATAGTTCTTCGGCACTATGGCAGTTCCGGAAGATCAGGTCAGCAGGTTTGCAGTTGATGACTCTTATTTCCGCGCCGACAACTCGGTAAAGCACCGAGCGTTCACTCCCGCCCGTGATGGGTGCACTTCGGTCTTTTTGATCAGTGGGATGACGCATGCCGAGTGCGTCGCGCACGGCACCGAGTACGTGGCAAGTGCCAGGGGTAAACCAATTCGGGGTTACGTGAGGGTTCGGGCGAGGTTCATTTTTGAGCAGGGATTGTCCATTGAGGACGACATCCCACCGCCACGGCACGCCAATATTCTCAATTGGAAGGCTGATATTGACGCTGCGAAACTTCAAGCGATGAGCATTGTCGAAGAAGCGGAGTATGTGCCTGCCAGGCGGAATCGAACTTTCTATGATCCCGGTGGTGGGATGGACGTTTTTACGGGGTCGACCGGCCGCGATTGAGCCACAGTAGGTGCGCGATTCCGCACTGCTCCGCAGGAGCACCCGCCCCTTGTGAGAGCGAGTTTGGAACATGCCCGAACTCCACCACCAGAATTCAAAGCCAACTGTTCTCGGTTGGCTTTGTCGCTTCTGCGCTTTCTCCGCGCCACGCGGACTTCCGGGCTGTTCTGCGTGTGCCACGGCGTCCGTGGCGCGCCAATAATTCGACCGATTCCACCCCGTTTCGATTCCGTTCTGCTCTCTGTTCTCAAAGAATAGTGGAGAACCGTGTCGATTTGGCGCACGCAGAAAGCGTTTGAAAACAACGCGTTATACGTGTGTCGAAAAGGGCGGTTTGACGGGGCGACTGGTGCAGGAGCGTGGTGGATGAGCGGGTGACCCTGCGATCTCGTTGGCGGCTCTCAGCGACAGCCGACATCCAGGCGTCTCGACGCGAATGCCTGCAAAAGACTGGCAGGAGTCGGGTCGAGTACAGGTATCATAAAAAACTGCGACGATCGCCCCGATGTCTATGGCTGTCAGGCGGTCGCCTGGAGCGACAAGCCGTTCGTTGGCATGGAACACACCATGAAATGCAAGAGTTGTCAGGCCGAAACGCGTGAAGCACAGCGCTTCTGCGAGGCATGCGGCGCGACCCTTGAAAAGAACTGCGGCGGTTGTGGTGTCAAGGCGCCACTGCAGGCCCGATTCTGCGGCATGTGCGGGTTTTCATTCGCCAGCGAATCACCAGTTCCGGTGCAGACCAAAACCCAGATGGGTAGCCTGCCTGCGAATGCAGGTGACGGGGAGCGCCGCCAACTTACCGTCTTGTTTGCGGATGTCGTTGGTGCGACGACGCTTTCTGGACAGCTTGACCCGGAAGCACTGCGCACACTGCTCCGGGAATACCAGTTGATCTGCGTGGATTGCGTCAAACGTTTTGACGGCAATATTCACCAGTATGCCGGCGACGGCGTGCTTGCGTATTTTGGTTATCCGGTGGCGCATGACAACGACGCTGAGCGCGCGGTTCTCGCCGGACTTGACATCGTGTTGGGGGTGCGTCAACTGGCGACGGCGTTGGTGGCGCGTGGAGAGGCGGCAATCTCCGTGCGCATCGGGATCCACACCGGCATGGTCGTGGTCGGCGAAATGGGCGCAGGCGACGCGCGCGAAGTGCATGCGATCGGCGAAACGCCGAACGTTGCTGCTCGTATTCAGGGTGAGGCGCTGCCTGATTCGGTTTGCATCAGTGCGATCACCTTGCGCTTGCTCAACCAGCGGTTTGAAGCACGGTCGCTGGGCGTACGACAACTCAAAGGTGTAGCCAAGGACATCGAACTATTTGCCGTGGATGCCGCCCACTCGGCGACACAGCGCGACGCGGTGCGGCAGGCCGCACCCTTGATCGGGCGCGACAAGGAACTCGCACACCTTGAGGAGCGATGGGCGCTGGCGCGATGTGGTCAGGGGCAGGCGGTGTTGATATCAGGAGAGGGTGGGCTTGGAAAATCGCGCCTGCTGGCTGCCTTTCGCGCACACGCGGACGATGCGAAACCAGGCTGGCGCAATATCTACTGCTCGCCCTTCTATCAGAACACCGCGCTACATCCAATGATCGACCTGATCGAACGCGATATTGGCCGTATGGGGGCCAAGTTGCCGGCCGATCGTTCTGCTGCTCTGGCCAAAGCACTTGAAACTGCGGGCCTTGCCGACAAGATGAGCCTGGCGTTGATGGCATGCCTGGTTGGCCTTGGCGCGGAGCACGAGGCGGTGCTTGATGGGCTCGCGCCAGACCAGCGCAAGCGCCGCACCCTCGACACCCTGATTGCATGGCTGCATGCCGACGCCCAGGCAAACCCTCTGGTGGTGGTGGTCGAAGACCTGCACTGGATCGATGCCTCGACGCGTGA
>JAYURJ010000227.1:0-70938 GCA_043756275.1 Betaproteobacteria bacterium
TCGCGTTGCGAGAGAATCTTGCTCATCTAGTGTCCATTTGCATAAGTCTTGCTACAGTCAAACCGCCTGGCATCCGCCATTGCGGCGTTGCAAATCCGCGCCATAGCGGTGCTATGGCTGTGGCGAGTTTGCCAAATGCGGCCTTGCACTGGCGACGCCAAGCGGTTTTCGGTGTTACGCAGACTTATGCAATTAGACACTGGCATCGAATCCTTTGCCCGATTTCACGCACGCGTCGAGGACGGGTGCGGGCTTCCAGAAAGCCGGGTCAGCGTGCGGATTAGCTGCAAATCGATTCATGGCGGCAACGACATTGGCAAGACCGACCGATTCGGCATAGTGCATCGGCCCGCCACGCCAAAGCGGAAAACCGTAACCCATCAAATAAATGACATCGATGTCGGATGCGCGCTGAGCAATCCCCTCGGCCAAAATGTGCGCGCCCTCATTGACCAATGCGTAGACCAAACGCTGGCAAATTTCTTCGTCACTGATTGGCCGTGTTTCAAAACCGGATGCGCGACGATATTCGCTCAACACCTCGGCAACAATGGTTGAGGGATAGGCCTGTCGATCACCGGGCTTGTAGTCATACCATCCCGCGCCAGTCTTCTGACCAAAACGACCCATCTCGCATAGTCGGTCTCCTGCCCTGGAGTACGTCAGATCCGGTCGTTCAACATAGCGGCGCTGGCGAATATGCCAGCCGATATCATTGCCCGCCAGATCACCCATGCGGAAAGGGCCCATGGCAAACCCAAAGTGTTCAATCGCGCGGTCAATCTGTTCCACCGATGCGCCTTCGTCGAGCATAAACATCGCCTGCCGCGAATACTGCTCGATCATGCGATTGCCGATAAAGCCATCACATACGCCGGACACCACGGCCGTCTTCTTTATCTTTTTGGCAAGCTTCATTACGGTGGCCAATACATCATGCGATGTCCGGGCACCGCGTACCACCTCAAGCAACTTCATCACATTTGCCGGGCTGAAAAAATGCAGCCCGACTACATCCTGCGGGCGCTTGGTGAAGCTGGCAATGCGGTTCAAGTCGAGTGTCGAGGTATTGCTGGCCAGAATCGCGTTAGGCTTCATCACGCTATCAAGTTTGCTAAATACCTGTTCTTTGACGCCGATGTCTTCGAACACAGCCTCGATGACGAGGTCGGCATCTTTGATGTCGTCATAGCTTAACGTAGGCTTGAGAAGTGCTACGCGCTGGTCACATTTTTCCTGCGTGAGCTTGCCGCGTTTAACGGTGTTCTGATAATTTTTGCAGATAACGGCCACACCCCTGTCGAGCGCGTCTTGTTTCGTTTCCAGCATCGTCACGGCAATTCCTGCATTCAGGAAATTCATGCTGATGCCACCGCCCATGGTGCCCGCACCAATCACCGCGACGGATTTGATCGGTCGAATCGGCGTGGATTCGGGCACGTCGGAAATTTTTGAGGCCGCACGTTCGGCAAAAAAAGCGTGGCGCAGTGCAGCTGATTCCTTTGTTGCCACCAATTCCGAGAACAACTGAAACTCGTATGCGAGTCCATCCTCGATATCGCGTAATACAGATGCCTCGACGGCATCGACACATTTTAGCGGCGCGGGGAAATTTTTGCTGGCCGCCGCGACCTTTGCGCGCGCCTCAGCAAAAAACGCTGCCGAATTCGGCATGTCGATTCTCATGTCGCGGACGCGCGGCAATTTTGCGCCGTCAGCGATGACCTTCCGCGCAAACGCGAGCGCACCCGACATGAAATCACCCTCGATCAACTGATCGAGGAACTTGGTGTTCGCGAGTACTTCAGATTTCACCGGGTCGCCGGAAACGATCATATTGAGTGCCAATTCCACACCCGCCACGCGTGGCAAGCGCTGCGTGCCGCCGGCGCCTGGCAAAATGCCGATCTTTACTTCGGGCAATCCGATCATCACGCCGGGTGCCGCGACCCGATAGTGGCATCCCAGCGAAATCTCGGTGCCGCCACCCATACAAACGCCATTGATAGCCGCGATGACCGGCTTGGCGCTGGCTTCAAACATGCGGATCAAATCGTGCAATGTCGGTGACTGCATCGCGATGGCCTTGCCGAATTCGCGAATATCTGCGCCTCCGGTCAGCACCCCGTAAGCGCCGGTGATGACGATGGCCCGCACATCAACGGCCGCGAAGGCAAGATGCAGCGCGGTTTCCAACCCTTGGCGGGTCGCCAGGCCCATGCTATTGATGGGTGGATTATCGATCGTGATGATGGCGATATTTTCTTGAACCTGATAGCGAGCGGTCATTTTATTTTGAATTGAAGTTTGAAGTTGAACGAGACCCGTGCGAGTGGGACGAGGGCTATCTGGGCTTTCTGGGCATTCTGGAAAAAACGCGGTCATACAACCAGTTGGGCATCACCCGCAGAACGCGCGCGGCAATCCCCATCGACCACGGAATAACAGTAAATGATTTTTTCGCATCGATGGCGCGCGCAAACCGCACCGCTGCCTCGTCGACATCGATCAAAAATGGCATCTTGAATTTGTTCACCGCCGTCATCGGCGTTTTGATATAGCCAGGGCAAATCGTGACCACCGATATACCATCGCTGCGCAACTCCACACGCAACGATTCGCAATAGCGGATGGCCGCAGCCTTGGAGGCCGAGTAGGCGCCGCCGCCGGGAATGCCACGAAAACCGGCCACGCTGGCGATACCGACCAGCGTGCCGCGTTTCTGTTGCTTCATCGGCTCAACAAACGCATGGAAAGTGTTCACCATGCCCATCACGTTGATGTCGAAGACCTCCTGAAATACCTGCAAATCGTCTTCAAATTCCGTCAGCGTCCCGCGCGATACCCCCGCGTTAGCAATCACGATATCGGGAACGCCGAAACGCGATATGAAATCGGTTGCTGCATGTTTGAGTGCTGCCGCATCGCGCACATCGAGAGCATAAACAGCGGGATGTGGTTCAAGTTCATCCGCAAGTCGCGCCAAAAAATCCGCACGCCGCGCGACCAAGCCCAGTTGCACGTCCTGCTTGGCGTAGTGGCGCGCCATGGATTCGCCAATGCCGGACGAAGCGCCGGTGATAAAAATCTTAGTCATCATCTATTTTACGCTGCAAGGGGTTAGCGTATGGCATAGGCGCGCGCTGTTGAAATAAAAAACGCGGGACAATGCCCGCGTTTTTTGATGCCTCAAAACCTGATGCTATTTTGTCGCTTCTGCGCTCACTCTTTTCAATACTGCCTTGGGCTGCGCTGGCGCAGACGCCACACTTGGCGCCACGATAGCGGAGGTTTTTATAGTTGCACGGGCTTGCGCGATGAGCTGGTCAACCTTTGCAAACATGGCCTCAGAACCAGCGCTACCTTGCTCAATTGAAAAGCGTCCATTGACCACCACGGTTGGTGTCGCGTCGATTTTGTAATCCACAACCATTTTCCGGGCGCGATTGACTTTGGTCACCACCGAAAATGATTTTTGCACTTCTTCATACTTTTTCGTGTCAACGCCATTTTTTTCAAGCCATTTATTTAGCGCTGCCGGATTGCCGAGAACGGCTTTTTGAAGATGTATCGCGTCGAAAATTTTGGCGTGCAGACGGTCAACCTGCCCCATCGCTTCAAGCGAATAGTAAATAACCGTGCTGTCTATACCCATGATCGGCACTGGCGATGGCACGCGTTTGAGTTTTACGTCCGCAGGTTGCCGCTTGGCCCAGGATTCCAGTGAGGGCTCAAGATTGGCGCAGTGAATACAGCCGTAAGCAAAAAACTCCAGCACTTCAACCTTGCCATCATTTTCCACCGGTTGTGGGGTGGCCAGCGGGGTTGCACGCTGCGCATGGACAGCGCTAAAGGTAAGTATCGTGAACAGCAATACGCTGATTTTTTTTAGCCAATTTGACATCTTGAGTTTCCCGTTAATAAATAATGAAGTTAATCTGCCGCTTTCACCACAGCCGCATTGATTCCGTTTTGAGACAGCGTTAGCTTGATTCTGTTCACCTCGTCCGGGCTTCTATAAGGCCCCAGACGCACCCTGTATAACGTGCCTTTGTCGGCCAAGTTGACCGGTCGAACATTGGCTTCAAAGCCGGAAAATGCGATCTTGGCTTTCAGATTCTCCGCGTCCGTCACGCTCTGAAACGCACCGGCTTGCAAGTAAACAGTTTCGCCGCCTGTGGGTTTTTGCACTTCTTTAGCTGGCGTAGCCTGCGTTTTTACAGCGGGCTTTGCTTCAGGTGGCGGCGTTGATTTGAGCGCATTTGCGGCAGGTGTCCGCTCTGCGCCACGTTCACCTTTTTCACCCTTGCCGCCTTTATCGCCCGGCAAAATCTGATAAAACTCAAAGCGCGGCTTTTCAGCTTCGCCTTTTTCGTTTTTTTCACCCTTAACTGTCGGTGGCTGTGCAGCCCGCGCAGCGATCGTCGGCAGCGCTTCGACGGGCCGGGATTTTTCCAAAAACGGCGTGTTGGCACGATTGAGCCAGATCGCCACCGCAAGTGCCAGCATGATGCCCATCAAGAGGCCAATGATAATGCCCGTCAGCATGGGCGGCATGCCGCGGTGCTTCCCGGCCCGACCACCAGTTTCGGCGGGCTTGGTCTCAACAGATTTGACATCTCTTGCCATTATTTACATTTTCTCCGGCGCTGAAACCCCGACGATTGCCAGACCATTCCTCAGGACTTGCCGCGTCGCCAGAATAAGAGACAACCTTGCCCGCTTCAGGTTCTCGTCGTCGACCAAAAACTTCTCGGCATTGTAGTAGCTATGCAGCTTGGCGGCGAGATCGCCCAGATACACGCACACCAGATGCGGTGCCAATTCGCGCGCGGCGCCACGCAGCAGCTCAGGAAAATCAGCCAGCGCGCGCAGCAAATCGGATTCGTACTTGCTCGTCAGGGCCGATAAATCCACGCGTTCAAGCACCGCGACATCGCCTCCCCATTGACCTAGCACGCTGCAAATCCGCGCGTGTGCATATTGGACGTAATAGACCGGATTTTCCTCCGAGCGACTCTTGGCCAGATCGATATCGAAGGTCAATTGCGAATCGGATTTGCGCATCACAAAAAAATAGCGCGTCGCATCGCGACCGACTTCATCGATCAGATCGCGCAGCGTCACATAGCTGCCAGCGCGTTTGGAAATTTTCATTTCCACACCGCTGCGCATGACCGTAATCATCTGATGCAACACGTAGTCGGGATAGCCGCGTGGCACGCCCATATCCATCGCCTGAAGCCCTGCGTGCATGCGCGCCAACGATCCGTGATGGTCTGCACCCAGCTCGGTAATGGCGCGGGTGAAGCCGCGTTCCCATTTGGTGACGTGATAGGCGATATCGGGCACAAAATAAGTAAACGTGCCGTCCGATTTCTTCATCACGCGATCTTTGTCATCGCCGTAATCTGTGGACTTAAGCCACAACGCGCCATCTTTTTGGTAGGTGTGGCCCATCTTGACCAGATGCGCCACAGTCTTTTTCACGAGGCCGTCGGTATACAGCGAGGACTCAAGATAAAAGACATCGAATTGAACATCGAACGCCTTCAGATCCAGATCCTGCTCGTGTCGCAGCGCGGCGACGGCAAATTTGCGCATTGCCTCAAGGTCATCGCCCTTCGCGTCTTTTGGATGTTCTTCAACATAACGCTCGGCAATTTCGATGATGTAGTCACCCCGATAACCGCCGTCCGGAAACGGCGCGTCGATCAGCGCCTTTTCGCGCACGCGTGCCTGCACGGACAACGCCAGATTGTTGATCTGCGCACCGGCATCGTTGTAATAAAACTCGCGACTCACTTGCCAGCTTTGCGCCGTAAGCAGGCGGGCAATGGTGTCGCCCGTGGCAGCACCGCGACCGTGGCCCACGTGCAACGGCCCGGTCGGATTGGCGGATACAAATTCGACCATCACCTTCTGGCCACTACCGTCGCGGCCCTTGCCAAAATCATCGGCCGCTGCAAATACAGCCGCAACGACTCGCGATTCGGCTTTTTGCGAGAGGCGAATATTGATAAATCCCGGCCCGGCGATTTCGGGTGTGGCCGCCAATAAATCAGATGGCGGCAACGTTGCGACGATGGCCACCGCAATATCTCGCGGTTTGGCACCAAGCTTTTTGGCGAGCTGCAACGCGCTGTTCACCGCGAAATGACCGTGATCCGGATTCTTCGGTTTTTCGAGTTCGATGACGAACGGCGGGGCCTCATCGTTGAGTTGAGGATAGGCGATGAAAAGAGCCTGCTGGAACAGCGCCGCAACGGCACTTTTGTTATCGATGAAAGATGACATGACTGGCTTAAAAGTTAGTCTGAAATTATAGCGGGAAGGGGGTCAAAACGCGACCGGTGGTGGCGCGTTTGCGGGTGGCTTTCAGCCGCATATAAAGACCAAACTCAAGCGCTGGCGCGCCTTCCAGAGCAAAAACACGTGGAACGGCACGCCAATAAACGATCTTCGCTAATTTACAGATTACGAGCGAAACGCTCGCTACAACCGCACCGCCGTCTCCAGCGCGATCTCGATCATCGCGCCAAAACTTGTCTGCCGCTCGTCAGTGCTCAAATGTTCATCGGTGCGAATTTGATCCGACACCGTGAGAATCCCCAGTGCGCGCGCGCCATATTCGGCGGCCAAACCGTAGAGTCCGGCGAGTTCCATTTCGACGGCGAGCACCTTCATTTTTTCAAGTTTGTCGAACAGCTCTGGCTGCGGCGTGTAAAAGAGATCTGCCGAAAATACGTTGCCCACGCGTACCGTTTTTTTCTGCTCTTTTGCCACATCCACCGCCGTCCGTAGCAAATCGTAATCGGCGATTGCGGCGTAGTCGTGATCCATCAGACGCATGCGATTGACCTTGCTGTCAGTCGAGGCTCCCATGGCGATAATGACTTCACCGAGTTTGATCTCGGCCATCAACGCACCGCAGGAACCGACGCGAATCACGTTTTTGACGGCGTAATCCTTGATGAGCTCGGTCGCGTAAATGCTGCACGACGGAATGCCCATGCCGTGCGCCATCACCGAAACGCGCTTGCCCTGAAACGTGCCGGTATAGCCGAACATATTGCGAACCGTGTTGACCAGTTTGGCATCTTTAAGCCAGGTCTTGGCGATGAACTCGGCGCGCAGTGGATCGCCCGGCATGAGAACGGTTTCGGCAAAGTCACCGGCTTGGGCGTTGATGTGTGGTGTCGGCATGGGTGGGCTTTGCGATTAGAAACAAAAGATGGTTGAAGGTCCGCGACGATAATGAATGAATGCACGGCTTCCTGCTATTTTAGTGTACCTGCCCGTCGCGTTTGACCGGTGAAGGTGCCCATTTGACCGCCGCAGTTCAATTACTTATTCGCATCATCGCGGCGCCAGCCTTTGCTTGAGTGTTCGTTCTCAAATTGCTGGCGATCTTTCGCAAACTGCTGCGCAAGTTCGTCGCGCCCGGCTCTGGCGGTCGACACCAGCCGGTCGTCATCGTCAAAGTGCGGGATCATAGCCTCGGTGACGCTAATGTTGTGGCGACGGAAAATATTGGCCATGTCGCGCGCGCGAAAGCGATCAAACCCCAGCGCTTCCAGCGAGTGGCGGCCAGCCAGCAGCGCGGACTCGAAGGTTTCACGTTCCACGATTTCCACGCCGCGCTGCCGCAGCTCAACATAGTGGGTCACGTTGCGCGCACGCGCGACGATTTTCAGATTCGGAAAATGTTCGCGTACGATGTCGGTGAGTTTCAAACTATCCTCCATGTCGTCAATGGCGTTAACCAGCAGCGCGGCGTTTTTGGCCCCGGCGGCGTGCAGTAAATCGAGGCGCGTGGCATCGCCATAAAAAACCTTGGTGCCGAATTTCCGCAGCAGTTCAATCTGATCCGGATCGTGATCAAGCACCACCGCGCGGACACCGTTGGCCAACAGCAATCGACCGACGATTTGCCCGAAGCGACCAAAGCCCGCGATGATCACCGGCGCATCTTTTTCATCGATCACATCGGCCTCATCCTTGCTGCTCTTGGCGCATTCGCGGCGCGCCATCCACCAATCATGCGCGATCAGCAACAGCGGCGTGGTGGCCATCGACAGCGCCACCGCAATGGTGAGCAATGCATCCCATTCTTTCGACAGCACGCCTGCCACTCTTGATGCACCAAACACTACAAACGCAAACTCGCCGCCCTGCGAGAGCAGTATCGCGAACAGCCAGCGCTGCTTGAGATTAATGCCGAGAATGCGCGCGGCCACCCACAGCATGATTGTCTTGATCGTCAAAAACCCCAGCACCAACAGCGCCACCATGCCGGGCTTGTTGATTAGCAAACCAAAATCGATGGCCATGCCGACCGAAATAAAAAACAAGCCGAGCAACAAGCCTTTGAATGGCTCAATATCAGTTTCCAGCGCGTGGCGATATTCCGAGCTCGCCAGCAACACCCCGGCAAGAAACGCCCCCAGGCCCATCGATAATCCTGCCAGCAGCATCAGTTGCGAAATACCGATCACCAACAGTAGCGCAAAGGCGGTGAACACTTCGCGCAGGTCGGTGGCGGCGATAATGCGCAACAGCGGTCGTGTCAGGTACAGGCCGATCACGATTACGGCACCAATGGCCCCAAACGCTTTCAATGCACTCAACCAGCCCGGGTCGGCATTGGCAACCCCGGCTGCATGCGCGCCCAGCAGCGGTACGATTGCCAACAGCGGAATCGCGGCGATATCCTGAAACAACAAAATCGCGAAGCCTGCCTGACCGGTAGGTGTGGGCATGAAATTTCGCTCGGTCATTGTTGCGACCGCAATCGCGGTGGAAGAAAGCGCCAGCGCCGCACCGACCACCAACGCCGCTTTCCAATCCAGCCCCAGCAACATCGCACCACCGCTAAGTGCTGCGCCACAGAGCGCCATCTGCAAAGACCCTCCGCCAAAAACACTTTTGCGCATCGTCATCAATCGTTTCGGTTCCAGCTCCAGCCCGATCACGAACAACATCAGCACGACGCCGAATTCGGAGAAGTGCATCGTTGATTCCACGTCCTTGATAAAACGCAGCCCCCACGGGCCGATCAAGGCACCGGCAATGAGATAGCCCAATACGGCACCCAAGCCGAGACGTTTTGCGATCGGTACGCAGATAACGGCAGCGGCGAGGTAAATAAGTGCTTCGATCATGTTGATGCCGCCAACGCGATCAAACGCGCACGAAAATTTTCCGCCTGCGCAGCAAGCTCGGCATCGCCGACTTCATGCGCGCCATGAAGCACCATCGGCGCTTGCCATTTCATCCTGCAAAAACGCGCCGTCTGCTCAATCGGCGGGGCAAAATTTTCAAAGCGTTGCTGATGCATGCCTTCAGCCGAATATGATTCTTCGTCGCCGCCGGCGCTGACGACCCACAGGCACTGTTTGCCACGCAATGCATTGCCATCGCTGCCATAGGCCCATCCGCGCGCCAGCACCACGTCGAACCAATGTTTGAGCATCGACGGCACGCTGTACCAGTAGATCGGGTGCAGCCACACAATCAGGTCGGCGCGCGCGAGTGCGGCCTGCTCGGCGGCGACATCAATATCAAAATCAGGATAAAGATCGTAGAGCGAACGCGTGTCGAGATCGGGCAGATCAATGATGGCATTGAGCAACGCCCGGCACGCGCGCGAGTGTTGCGGATACGGGTGGGCGTAGAGAACGAGAATCATGATGGTGAAGTTTAGCCCACGTGTGCTTTGATCAGCCGGACTGATTGTGTGCAAGACGCATTGCGAAGGGTATCTCTGCAAGTTGGCCGCTGCAATTTAATTTCAATAAAAATTCAGCAAACGCCAGCGCCGGTGCGGTCTCTGGCGGCTTTTATGCTGGAAACCGCCTATCCACGCGCACTTTGTCTTTTTGATCTCATTGGCAGCCATGCGAACCACGCCCCGATCACCGCAAGCAAAACCGCCACATAAAGCAGCACAAACACCCACGGCGGCGCGTTCCAGTAAATCAACGCTGATACCCAGCGTTGCACGAAGCTTTGCTCAATTGCCACACCTCGCAACCAGTCTTCCAATAGCGTCAGCGGACAAGTAAGACCAAAGATCGCCTCAAGCGTCACAAACGCCATCAGCGCGACGTGTGCGATGCGAAAGCCGCGATGCCGCACCCACGCCCAGCCGACCACGCCGCCGATGACAATCATCAACAAGCCGCCAATATTGAACAGGACTACGCCAGCGTGCAGCAGAAAAACAATGTCGGCGAGCATTTGCGATTGTATGAAAAATAGATTGCCAGGACGGCAGTTATTTCAACAACGTCTGTTCAATGAATTTGATCTGCGCGTAAAACAAAAAATCTGAATTCGATTTTTTGGCAAACCCATGGCCTTCATCATTGGCCATCAAAAACCACACCGGTGTTTTCTGTTTTTTTAGTTGCGCCACGATTTGCTCGGCTTCGGTATAGGGCACCCGCGGATCGTTTTTGCCTTGTACGACGAACAACGGCTTTTTGATTTTTTGGGCGTTATTGAGCGGTGAAATGGCTTCCAGAAATTTGCGCATTTCCGGGTCGCGCTCGTCGCCGTATTCGGCGCGTCGCAAATCGCGGCGATAGCTTTCGGTATTGGTGAGAAAGGTGACGAAATTGGAGATGCCGACCGAGTCGATTGCGCCGGCAATGCGATCAGGGTAGTGGGTCGATACCGCCAGCACCATGTAACCGCCGTAGCTGCCGCCCATCACCAATACCTTGTCCGCATCGAGGTCCGGTTGGCCTTTTATCCAGTCAAACAACGCGCCGATATCCTTCACCGAGTCCTCGCGTTTCATGCCGTTATCCATGGCCAGAAAAGTTTTACCAAAGCCACTGGAACCACGCACGTTCGGGTAAAGCATGGCAAAGCCAGTTTCGTTGATCATGTAATTATTGCGGCCAATAAACCCCGGACGCGCTTGCGATGCCGGCCCGCCGTGAATGTTGACGATCACCGGGCGTTTGCCAGAAAATTTTTTCGCGTCCGGCTGGTAGAGAAATCCGGAAATCATCAAGCCATCAAAACTTTTCCACTTCACCAGTTTCGGTTCGGCGAAATCCAATGGATTCAATGCGGGACTGCCGCTATTGGTCCAGCGGGTGACTTTGGCCGTGGCAATATTCCACGAATAAACATCGCCGGGTGATCGGGCCGAGGCGACATTGAAGGCTAACTCGGCACCTGACTGTTCAATGCCGCTACCAGCGCTGTCATCATCAAAGCCGCCCCGCCAGCGCAGACCGGAAATTTCGCCCGGTAACAAGGCCGGTCTGGGCAATTCTGCCAGCGTGGTGAGATCCAGAAAGCGCAGCACACTGGAGCCGTTTTCATTGGTGATAAACGCGATCCGTTTGGCTGCGGTGGAAATTGAAAAGTCAGTTATGTCGTGCGGTAATTTCGGCGTGAGCACCACTTCCTCGCCGGAGCTTAAATCGATCATGATCAGGCGACGAAATTCGCTATCGCGGTCGGAGGTGGTGAAGAGTTTTTTGCCATCGCGCGAAAAGCGCGCGGAACCATAAGCAACCGACATTGCACCGGCTTTTTTCTCAGGTGTCAGTCGTTTTTTTTCACCGCTGGAAATATTCATCGACCATATATGCGATTCATTCGCGGCAAGAGTTTCGGAAAACACGAGCGTCTTGTCGTCCGGTGAGAAGCGGAAATTAGACCAGCGTCCGCCTTCAAATGTGGCGATTGTATTGGCACTTTCAGGTTTCAGCGGGTCTGCCAGCACCAGCCTGGTCAGCGGCACGCGCGAGGCATTGTTGCGATCAATTGTGGTCGTGGTGTAGACGATGCGATCACCCTTCCGATTCCACGACGGTGCGCTGGCCCGTTGCTTCGGGTCCGAAATGGCGGTCACCGTTTTAGTCGCAATATCCAATCGGAAAATCTGGAACACCTCATCGCCGCCATTGGCTTTCTCGAACAAAATATAGTCGCCCTTTTTCGGCTGAAACGATGCCCCACTCACGGCATCAGCGAAATCAGTGATCGGCGCAGGCTTGGTCCCCGGTGTGGACACGAGATGCAATTGCAGCGTGTTGTTAAGGCGCGTTCGAATCAACACCGCAGGCTGCGTTGGATGCCACGCCACGATGGTGGAGGGTTTGAAATCCGTGTAGGCACGCACTTTTGTGACCAGTTCTTCACTGATCGGCGGCACGCCATCGATAACGAGGTTGTCGGTGGGCTTAATAAACTGGGGATGGGCCGCAGTTATTGTCGCCGATACAAATAGAGCAACAACTTGGCGTTTTCCGATTGACTTCATCGACTTATTTTCCTTGCGTGACAACCGGCCGCGCCGGATCAGCAACCCACTCGCTCCAGGAGCCTGCAAATAATTTTGAACCGGTCAGTCCGGCAACTTCCATTGCGAATATATTGGCGCATGCCGTCACGCCGGAACCACAATAATGCACTACCTGATCAGCCGGTTTGTGATTGACCAGTGCGACAAATTCGCTTCTGATGTCGTCGGCTGCGCGAAAAGTAAGGTCTGCGTTCAGGTTGGCTTTGTAAAAGCGGTTTAACGCATTCGGGATGTGTCCTGCAACCGGATCAATCGGCTCAACTTCGCCACGATAGCGTTCCGCCGCGCGCGCATCGATCAATGAAATATTGTTGTCCTCGATGTGCGCCAGTACTTCTGCGGCGCTCCAGACCATCAATGGATCGGCTTCGCCACGCAATGGCGCGGGTGTGGCCACCGGTACGTCGGTCGATAATGCGCGACCGTCTGCAATCCATTTCGGAATGCCGCCATCAAGGAGTGCCACGTTGGTGAGACCAATCCAGCGCGCCATCCACCACAGGCGCGATGCGAACTGTCCGCCCACATCGTCGTAGGCGACGATGGTGGACGAATTTGACACGCCGTGTCGCGCAAGAAATGCGGTAAATGCAGCAGGTGACGGCAGCGGATGGCGGCCATTGGTGCCGGTTTTGTCACCGGACAAATCAGTATCGATACTCGCAAAATGCGCGCCGGGAATGTGACCTTCGCGATATTGGCGCTCGCCCTTGCCGAGATCAAAAAGATCATGGCGACAATCGAAGATCACCCACGTTGGATCGTGCAAGTGTTTCGATAGATTTTCGGTGTTGATCAGCATGGCGACTCGCGGTTGGTGGCGTTCAGGAATAGAAGAATTATGCGGCGATTTTCAAGAGAAAATTCAATCCTAATCTTCTTCGGCAGGCAAAGTGGGCGACTTATTGTTCCTGTTGGCATCCTCGCTCGCCCATTTCGCGAGCAAGCCGCTAATGATAATGACGAGCATGCCAATCCACGCAAGCGGCGGCAATTGCTCATCGAAGAACACGACGCCGGCAATCGCCGCAAAGATGACTGTTGAATAGGCGAATGCGCCGACCACCACGGTGCTGCCGCTGTGATAGGCGCGCGTCATCGCCAACTGCGCCAATGTCGCGGCCACTCCCACGCCGAGCAGCAACCAAATATTGCCACTGTTTACCGGATGGAATGCGCCCGTCATTGGTTGTATCAGGGCTGACCCGAGCGTTCCGACCAGCGAAAAATAAAACACCACCCGCCAGGCCGGCTCTCCCGCCTCACCCAGTTTCTTGACGTTCACATAAGCACACGCGGCGAAAAATCCCGAGGCCAGGCCAATGATGCCGGCAAGGGCTTGGTCGCTGGCAAATGCGGGCCGCAACAACATGGCGACACCTACGAACCCGAGCGCGATGGCGAATATGACGCGTGTATTGAAGCGCTCTTTCAATAGCAACGCAGCGAGCACGGTGAGCCAGATCGGTGATGTGTAATTGAGCGTAATGGCCAAGGCGAGTGGCAATTCGGTCATGGCGTAGAAATAGGCGACCAGCGAAATGGTGCCGGTCACGCCACGCCAGAAGTGGCCTTTCCAGAACGGCGTGCGCAGTGTCTCGCGCCGCCACATCAGGTAAGCGCCGATTGCCACCAGCCCGACCAGGGATCGATACATCGCCAGTTCTGTGCTGCTGAATTGGCCGCTGAGCATTTTCGCCAACGCACCCATCAGCGCAAACAGCGCGCCAGCGACAAGCATCCAGGAGGAGGTCATAGCAAGCGCAATGCAACGAAAAGAGTAACCGCTAGCATTGGCGGACTTGCTGGGGTAAAAATGCCTGAAAAATCTCGTCAATGCTAGAGTTTGCCACTTCCTTGCTCAACGCTTCGCCAACTCCCGACGCAGGAACTCGTGGAAGTGCACCATGCCATCTTCCATCGGCGACTGATACGGCCCCTGCTCATCGCGCCCTTCCTGCCACAGCAGCTTGCGGCCGTCGTTCATGCGCTGGCAGATTTCTTCATCTTCGAGCGCGGTTTCGTCGTAGGCCTTTTGTTCGGCCGCGATGAATTCCGGCTCAAAAAGAGCAATTTCTTCCGGGTAATAGAACTCGACGATGTTGGTGCAGCGCTCCGGCCCGCGCGGGACGATGGTCGAGATCACCAGCACGTGTGGATACCACTCGACCATGATGTTCGGGTAGTAGGTCAGCCAGATGGCGCCCTTGGATGGTTCCACGCCACCGCGAAATTTGAGCACCATGTCGTGCCATTTTTTATAGGTTTCGGTGCCGGGTCGGGAGAGTGATTTGTTCACGCCCACCGTCTGCACGCTGTACCAGTCGCCGAATTCCCAGGTGAGCTTGTCGCAATCGACGAACTTGCCCAGCCCCGGATGGAATGGCTCGACGTGGTAGTCCTCCAGATACACCTCAATGAAAGTTTTCCAGTTGAAGTTGTATTCGGTGACCTCGACTTTATTGAGCACGTGACCGGTGAAATCGAGATCCTGCACGCAGCCAAGACGACCGAGATCGCCAGCGATATCGCGTGGGCCCTGGAACAACATGCCGTTCCATTTTTGCAGATTCTTTTTGGGCAGATCGAGGCACGGCTGCTGTGGAAAATGCGGCGCACCGAGCAAGCGACCGCTGCCGTCATACGTCCAGCGATGCAGCGGGCAAACGATATTTCCCGTCAGCAATTGTCCGGCACCTTTGAGCATCACGGCTTGACGGTGACGGCAGATATTAGACACCAGGTTGATATTCACGCCGTTGTTGACCAGCGCCCATGCGCCATTGGTCATTTCGAGTGCGCGATAGTCGAAGTCGTTTGGCACCATCAATTCATGGCCGACGTATCCCGGGCCGTTTTTGAAAAAAACGTCCATCTCACGCGCATAAATGGCGTGATCAAAGTACCAGCTGACAGGTAATTGCGTCGTGACGGGAGCAAGCTCTCGCGCACCGAGTAGTTCGGACATAGTCCTTACCCCCAATGACTCCGCCTCAACGGGCGCGGATAGTCCAAAGTAAAAACACCTGGGCGATCGAGTTTGTTAGCTTTTAACTCCACAGACTCCGTCCCGTAAAACGAATCTTCTAGCGAAGACCCACGAAAAGGAACCGGGAGTGTGCCCCAATGGGCTCGAAAGGGCAAGGATTTTTGCCGGGTTTCAGGTCGTCCTACAGACGGCGAGGCGTTGTCCGGCGTGGACTGGAAGTTGCGCATTCTGCTATGATTTCAGATTGCAGAAAGCCTTTGCCAATGCCCAAAATACCATCATCCGTCCCAAAGAATTTCGAAGCCGCGCTGGCCGAACTGGACCTGCTTGTCGAAAAAATGGAAAGTGGCCAGCTTCCGCTTGAAGAATCGCTCACGGCCTATCAACGCGGCACCGAACTGCTCAAGTTTTGCGAGGGCGTGTTGAAAGATGCCGAACAAAAAATAAAAGTGCTCGATGGCGGCGAACTTAAAGATTTCCCGGCCTCAGCCTGATCTCATGCCGGATTTTCAGGATTGGGCGCGCCACGTTGCGCTCGACATGGAACGCTCGCTGGAGACGCTGTTGCCCGCCAGCGCGACCGTACCCACCCGACTGCACGACGCGATGCGCTATGCCACGCTCGGAGGCGGCAAGCGGGTGCGCCCGATGCTGGCTTTTGCGGCAGGATTGATCAGTGAAGCTGATCCCGCGCGTGTAAAAATTGTGGCCGCTGCGGTGGAAATCATTCACGCCTATTCGCTGGTGCACGATGATTTACCCTGCATGGATGACGACGTATTGCGTCGCGGCAAACCCACCTGTCACATCGAATTCGATGAAGCCACCGCACTTTTGGCCGGTGATGCCTTGCAAGCGCTGGCGTTTGAATTGATGTCGAGTGTTCGCCTCGCTGATTCGAGCGAGACCCAAATCAAGATGCAGCAATTATTTGCGCGCGCCTGCGGCTCGCATGGCATGGCGGGAGGACAGGCGATCGATCTGGCCAATGTCGACAAGCAGATCACGCTGCCCGAATTGGAGTTCATGCATATTCTGAAGACCGGCGCGCTGATTCGCGCGTCCGTGCTGCTGGGTGCGTATTGCGGAAAACCGCTCGACGATGCTGAAATCGCGCACCTGGATCGCTACGCCAAGCTGGTAGGGCTGGCTTTTCAGGTAGTGGACGACATTCTTGATTGCGAGTCTAATACCGAGAAACTAGGCAAAACGGCAGGCAAGGATCAGGATGCAAACAAGCCCACTTACGTGAGCTTGATGGGGCTGGCCCCGGCAAAACAATTTGCGGCAGAATTATTGCAGGGTGCCCTCGATACGCTCAGTGGCTTTGGCGGCAATGCTTCGCGCCTTCGTCAATTGGCAGAGTTCATCGTCCGGCGTCAGCATTAAGAAGTTGCACAAAAACCCATGAATAAATATCCGTTGCTCGACAATATTAACGACCCCGCCGATCTGCGCCGTCTGGATCGCCGCGATCTTTCGTCGCTCGCCAAAGAATTGCGCGAATACATCGTCGAATCGGTGTCCTCGACCGGCGGGCATTTTTCCTCGAACCTGGGCACGGTCGAACTCACGATTGCACTGCATTATGTATTCAACACGCCCGAAGATCGGCTGGTATGGGACGTGGGCCATCAGACCTACGGCCACAAAATTCTCACCGGTCGCAAAGCCGGTATGCCAAAGTTGCGCCAGAAAGGCGGCATTGCAGGATTCCCGCGTCGGGAAGAAAGTATTTACGACACCTTCGGCACGGCGCATTCTTCCACGTCCATTTCTGCGGCACTCGGTATGGCGGTCGCCGCGCGCCTGAGCGGATCAAAACGTAAAGCCGTGGCCATTATTGGCGACGGTGCCATCACCGGTGGCATGGCCTTTGAGGCGATGAACAACGTCGGTCGCGAGAACGTCATCGTCATCCTGAACGACAACGACATGTCGATTTCGGAAAGCATCGGTGCGCTCAACAATTATCTGGCTAAGCTCATGTCCGGGCGGTTTTATGCCAACACCAAAAAAACCGCTGAAAAAATTCTCTCGGCCACGCCTACGTTTATGGAAATCGCCAAGCGGGTGGAAGAGCACGCGAAAGGCATGATTACGCCCTCGACCATGTTTGAAGAGTTCGGCTTCAACTACACCGGACCCATCGACGGCCACAATGTTGATGTGCTGGTCGATACGCTCAGAAATATCAGCAAGCTCGATGGCCCGCAGTTTTTGCATATCGCCACCCGCAAAGGCCAGGGCTACAAGCTGGCCGAAGAAGATCCGATCCACTATCACGCGGCATCGGGAAAATTCGATCCGAAAATCGGTATCGCTAAACCGATGCCAATACCTGACGCCAAACCAAAGCCCACCTACACACAAATTTTTGGCGAGTGGCTGTGCGATATGGCGCGCGCCGATAAACGCATGGTCGGCATCACGCCGGCGATGCGCGAAGGTTCTGGCATGGTCAAATTTTCGCAAGAATTCCCGAACCGTTACTTTGATGTGGCCATTGCAGAACAACATGCCGTCACCTTCGCAGCCGGTCTGGCTGCCGATGGAATGAAGCCGGTACTGGCGATTTATTCCACGTTTTTGCAGCGCGGCTATGACCAATTGATTCACGATGTGGCGATCCAGAATCTGCCGGTGGTGTTTGCGCTTGATCGCGGTGGTTTGGTCGGTGCCGACGGCCCCACCCATCACGGTGCGTTTGATCTGTCTTTTTTGCGCTGTATTCCAAATATCACCGTGATGACGCCGGCCGATGAAAACGAATGTCGCCAAATGCTCTACACCGGCATGACGCTGGATTCTCCATCCGCTGTCCGCTATCCGCGCGGTACCGGCCCCGGTGTGGCGATCGAAAAAGAAATGACCGCACTTGCCGTCGGTAAAGGCGTGCTGACGCGCGAATTCAAGGGCTTCGATGCGAGACGTGTCGCCATTCTTGCCTTTGGTTCGATGGTCAAGCCCGCCACCGACGCGGGCGAAGAACTCAACGCCACCGTGGCCAATATGCGCTTTGTCAAACCGATTGATCACGAACTCATTTTCAAACTAGCCACAACGCATGACTACCTCGTCACCGTGGAAGAAAACGTGGTGATGGGTGGTGCCGGTAGCGCGGTGGCTGAATCGCTGGCGGCGCAGGACCTGAACATTCCCATGCTGCATCTGGGGCTGCCTGACCAGTTCGTTGAGCACGGCGATCCAGCCGCACTGCTCGCCGACTGTGGCCTCAACCGCGAAGGCATTATCCAATGCGTTCGCGCATGGCTGCAGCGCACATCGGCCTCGGCTGCGACAAAAAAAGCCGTTAGCTGAATTCGTTTTGCGGCAACACAATTCTCAAGCTTTTGATCAGGTGAGCATGACGAAATTTCATTTAGTCCGCTTTGCAAGCGCTCTCGCCATTGTGGCGATGTCCACCGCCGTCCTCGCGCAAACACCGCCGCTGGCCAACTCTGGCTGTGCAAAACCGGCGATGCCGGATGCGACGAAAAAACTTGTCGCGGCGGATGCGAACGCGTTCGTGCGCTCGCTCGAGACATTCAGAAATTGTGTGCAGGTGTTTTCTGAAAGCCAGAAGCTCATCGCGGCGACCAAACAAAAAGAAGCCGAAGCCTTCAAAGTGTCCGTACAGAACGCCTCGCAGGCAGCAACCGTTGCTGCTGCCGCGGCAGACGCCGCCGCCAAAGATTACAACGCGTTCTCACAGCAGGCGATCAAAATCGTGACGCCAAAAGAAACTGCGGACGCGCCGAAGAAAGCCATCGAGGCACCAGCACCCCGGCCCCAGCGTGGCTATTGAGGCGGTTATTGATTTATTTTTCTGGAAAACACCATGTTCAAACGTTTCGCCATCATCGTATCTGTCGGGTTCTCTGCCATTGCCGCCGCACAGACGCCAACACCGCCAGCGCCGACTGCCGTTTCTGCCGCACCCCGACCCCCGCACACCTGCATGAGGCCCGATCACCCGGGTCGGCTCGCCTCAAATAATCAGCTAAAATCGTATAACAATGATGCAAAGCTCTATCGCGAATGCCTGCAGGCGTTCGTGAAAGCGCAGGCGGAACTGGTTAAATTTCACTCTGAAATCGGCAATAGCGCGGTCAATGAGTACAACGATTACGTGACGGAATTTGCCAAGACGAAAGAATAGTGCCGCCGGGACAAGCGACGGTTAGATTTACGCATTAGGCAGCCAAATACAGAACGCCAGTTGACGGCTCTCACAGGCCGCTTTCCCTCCAAACGCCGCGCCAATGCTAGAGTTTTGAATATTTATGCGGGGTCGCGGGTTTGTCATTGCTCTATTCAACCACCAGAAAATCTCCCAGCCGCGTAATCTCTGCCTCGAGTTCCCGCTTGAATATCGTTGCCGCAGCACCCGAAGGTTTCCGCGATGCGTAACCAATCTTCACCTGAACCCGGCCGTTCGCGTTGGTCTCCACGTTGCCCCAGCCGATCACATCATCGCGCCACAACAACGGCAACGCATAATAACCAAGCTTGCGTTTTGCGACAGGCGTGTAGGCTTCAAACCGATAGCGCCAGCCCCACAGATGTTCAAATCGCAGCCGGTCCCACACCACCGGATCGAAGGGTGCTACCAATCGCACCTGGTCGTCACACCCCGCTGGCATCGGCTCTTCCGTCGGCCACACGTAGGTCACATGATCAATTTTCTCTGTGCGCAGCTCGCCACGCTTGATCATCAATTCCAATCGCTTCACGCAATCCACGCCCGGTCGTGCATCACCCATCACGCGCGCAAATCGCATCAATGACCGCAGCGGCATCGGCGCATACAGATTGATCATCAGCCGCACCAAACCATCGGCACGCGCATTGCCCGAGAGTGCGCGCGCAGGCCTGGGTGCGGCGGCGTAGACGCGGATGCCCGCGTCGCGACGATGCACATGAACCCGGCCTTCGCGATGCAACCCCTCAAGCAGCAATGTAGTTGCCGATGAACTTCCGCCCCAGCCATTTACGCGTTTGCCGCTGCTTAATGCTTTTTCCAGATCACGCGGGTGGGCGTGTTCGTGCTCCTTCAGGTAGCGCAACACCGCGCGGCGCAGCGACGCATGCTCGGCCATAAAATCACGCCAGCCCTGCGATACGGCGCGGGGATGCAGTAAGGCCAATTCGTCACGATGAAAAAATCCGTAGTTGTAAATGCTGTCTTCAACCAATGGCAGCGCGGCGTATTGTTTCTCCAGATCGTCGGCGCGGTAATTGTTGACACGATGACGCAGGATCAGATCCTGTGCGCGTGCCGGTGCGCGGATCGGGTCCGCTTGCAGATAGCCTAATTTCTTGACGGCATCGACAAGTGGGCGTGGCGCGAATAGCGAACGTGTTACGGCGTAGCGCCGCAAAGCATCCACGGTGACAGGTTGCGTCGTCACTTGACGGTATTTTTATCCTGACCAAACAAGATTTTCTTTTGCGCTTCCGACATCACGGTTGGTGTTTCAAGGCGCACTTCCTTGGCACGTGCATACGCGCGTGTCGTCGCCGGACGCGCCTTGATAGTGGCGTGCCAGCGCGCCAGATGCGGGAAGTCATTCATGTCCTGTCCCTGATTCTGCGGAATGATCCAGGGATAGGAAGCCATATCGGCAATCGTGTACTTTTTACCGGTGATAAATGCGCGATCAGCCAGGCGCTTATTCAATACACCGTACAAGCGCGACGTTTCTTTCACGTAGCGATCAATGGCGTAGGGAATTTTTTCCGGTGCGTAATTGTTGAAATGATGATTCTGTCCTGCCATGGGGCCTAAGCCGCCCATCTGCCACATCAGCCATTCAAGTGTTTCCACTTGCCCGCGCAAATCCCTGGCAATGAACTTGCCGGTCTTGCCGGCGAGATAAAGCAAAATCGCGCCGGACTCAAATACGCTGATCGGTTTTTTGCCGTCGAGCGGTGCGTGATCAATGATTGCAGGCATGCGATTGTTCGGCGAAAATTTCAGAAAGTCGGGATTGAATTGCTCGCCTGTGCCGATATTCACGCCCTTGAGCACATAAGGCAATTTTGTTTCTTCGAGGAACAGCGTGATCTTGTGGCCATTCGGGGTCGGCCAGTAATAAAGTTCAATCATTTATTTTTCCTCAAACCTTGGTCATTTGCCAAACGCGTTCACTGCCGCGCGCTTGTATTGATCGGGCCATTCTAGCGTGTCGCCCAGCGCTTGGGCCGCATGGCGTGGCCAGTAGGGATCGCGTAGCAAGGCGCGCGCAAGGAACACGCAATCGGCGTCCCCATCGGCGATGATTTGTTCGGCTTGCACCGGCTCGGTGATCAATCCAACCGCACCAGTGGCGATGTCAGCGCCCGCACGGATGGTGCGAGAAAACGGCACCTGATAGCCGGGGCGAATCGTCATCTTGGCATCATGCACATTGCCGCCAGATGAAACATCAATCAGATCGATGCCAAGCGCTTTGGCACGTTTGCAAAATTCAATCGACTGCTGCACATCCCAACCACCTTCTTTCCAGTCGCTTGCTGAAATTCGCAGCATCACGGGCAGATGCGCTGGCCAGACTTTACGAACCGCGTCGCAGACCTGAAGCGGAAAGCGCATGCGATTTTCCAGCGAACCGCCGTATTCATCGGTTCGCAAATTGGATAGCGGCGACAAGAATTCGTGGATCAAATAACCATGCGCACCATGAATTTCCAGCACCTCGAAACCGGCTACCAATGAACGTTTGGCGGCGGCGAGAAAGGCCTCCACCGTCTCGCCGATTTCAACAATCGTCATCTGTCGCGGCACGGGATAGCTCGATGAAAATGGCAGATCGGCCGGGCCAACCACCGGCCAGCCACCTGCGCCGAGCGCGACAGCACCATGGCCGCGCCAAGGCGAAAACGTGGAGGCCTTACGACCGGCATGCGCCAACTGGATCGCGGGTACTGCGCCCTGCGCCTTGATGAACGCGGCAATGGGGCGCCAGCCATCTGCGTGGGCATCCGACCAGATACCTGCGTCTTCAGGCGAAATTCGGCCCCCAGGCGTCACCGATGCGGCCTCGGTCATCACCATCGCAGCACCACCGACGGCGCGCGACCCCAGATGCACCATGTGCCATTCGTTGGGCATGCCGTCTTTGCTGCTGTACTGGCACATCGGTGACACAAAAACACGGTTCCTGAACGTCAGCTCGCGCAGCGTGAAGGGCGAAAATAATTGGGACATGGAGGTCAATGGTTTCGATAAGTTGGGAGAGGAGATTCTAGATCAGCAATCAGCGACAATAGCGTATCCATCGGAACAATCGTCGTGATGCAAATAGCATGAAATCTTTGATCATTCGCGCCGGTCCGCGCGCGCTGCAGCACATGCGCGAACACGGGCTACGACCTAACGACATCGACATCGTACCCGGTGCAGCAGGCGGCCCTAAAGGCTTGGGGCTCGCACGCCTCGACGAATATTTGTTTGCCGACTGGCTGCCCTCGGGCTTTGCCACCCGCGCCAAGCCGATCAAATTAATCGGCGCATCGATCGGAGCCTGGCGCTTTGCGGCGGTCTGCCGCAGCGACCCGCGCGAGGCGCTCGCCGCATTGACCAAGGCCTACAGCGAGCAGAAATATCCGAAAAAAGTCGATGCGAAATTTGTGTCGGCGTATGCGCGCGACTTGACTGATTCGCTATTCGACGGGCGCGAGGAGCAATTGCTGTCCAACCCGCATTACCAATTGAACGTGCTGGTCGTGCGCGGCAAGGGGATTTTGCATCGCGAGGCACGCGGTCGCACACATGCCGGCTTTGCGCTTGCCGCACTGGCCAACGCAGTGGGCCGACCACATCTGAGGCACTTTCTGGATCGCGTCTGGTTCTACGCGGACCGGCAAAACACCGGTATTGGATTACCTGCTGATGACGGCCAGTCGATTGATCGTTTCCACACCCATTACGTCAAGCTCACTGCGGCAAATTTCGGCGATGCGCTGATCGCTTCGGGTTCCATTCCACTGGTGTTGCAAGGGGTGCCGCAGATCGCCGATGCGCCGCCGGGCACGTTCTGGGACGGCGGCATCATCGACTACCATTTGCATCTGCCTTACCACCGCACGCCGGGGCTGGTGCTGTATCCGCACTTCACCGACAAGATTGTCCCCGGCTGGCTGGACAAAATGTTGCCTTGGCGGAAAGCGCAGGGACCGTGGCTGGACAACATGATCCTGCTATCACCGACGCGCGAATATCTCGATTCGCTGCCGCATCGCAAACTCCCTGACCGCAATGACTTCAAGCGATTTATCGACGACTACGACGGTCGTCTGCGCTACTGGCAACGCGCGATGGCAGAAAGTGCGCGGCTGCGGGATGAATTTGCAGCGCTGGTGGCGAGCGGGCGCATTGCCGATGAGGTATTGCCGCTATAACTGCGGCGCAGTATACGATGCACATGAAGAATGACCGCCACACTGGGGTTTCGTCTGCCAAATCCTGCATTTCGTCACCTCCCGCTACAATGCGATGGGCTGCTTCGTGAGCCACATTGCGCCGTTGGAAATTTTATTAGCGTCAGCAGGAACCTATGCAGCCAGTCAGATTATTAATCCCGTTGGTGTTGTTGGTGCTTGCCGGTTGCGCCGGCATCAACGGCGAAAAACGCCATACGCCAAGAGAAATCGCCGCCTATCAGCCGCAGGACTTTATCGCGCCCATCGCCTCGGCCGAAGGTGAACGCGTTGCTGTTGCGGAACGCAGCGAGAAAATTCGTTTGGCACTTGAAGAACGTATCCCACCGCCAGACGCCGCCATTGGCGATGAAGACAATGGTGCGCCGGGCGCGTTATGGGCGATCGCTTTTCTCAATGCGGACCGCTCGCAGGGCCTGCATATTTTGCAACGTGCACTTGTCGATCTCGAGCACAGACCGGTGGACTTTCAGCGCGCGGTGCTGTCGGCGGCCTACGCCATGTACGCGATTGAGTCGGCGACAACGCTGCTGCAGTTGCTTGACCGCATTGCGACCCCGCGCGAATTCGCCATCGCTGCCTACGCAGTTCTCAAGGCCAATGATGCGCCGGACACACGTGCACTGCTGCGCGCGAAGCTAAGCATGCGCTTTCCTGATTGGCCCAATGAACCACGCCTGATCGCACTCGACCATATGCTCAGCACTGATCTCATCAATGAGCGCACCACACGACCGCCAATGGTCGATCTGCTTGCTGCGCCGCTGCGTCCCGGACTGCCGGTGGTGTTCAGCTTCCAGCGACCAGATCGCACGCGCGTCGGTTTGGCGATGGTGCGCGGCGAGGACGGCCGGTTTGTACGCAATGCCGACGGCAGCTATTTCAATATCGCGCACCTCGCATTGGCGCTAAGCAATCTGCCCGGTACCATCACCAATGGCAATACACCGCAAGGCTTGTTCACGATTGTCGGTGCGGGCACCGCCACCAATAAATGGATCGGCCCCACGCCCTACCTGCATGCCAAGATTCCAAAGGAAGCCACCGTGGCTGAGTATGAACACACCAACGTGGACGGGGATTGGAGCGAGACACGCTACGCAAATTTTTTGCCCCCAACGTGGCGAAATTATTTTCCATTCAAAGAAGCGTGGCTCGCGGGTCTGGCCGGACGCAACGACATGCTGCTGCATGGCACCACCATCAATCCCGAGTACTACCGCAACAATCCTTACTATCCGGGCACGCCTTCGGCTGGCTGCCTGGTCGCGATGGAGTACTGGTCAAAATCCGATGGCAGGCTCATGCACAGCGATCAACTCACGCTGGCCAAAGCCTTCACCGCTGGCGGCAATGATCACGGATACCTTGTCGTTGTTGAACTTGACGACCGCGCGGTGCCGATTGTGCTGGCCGATGTGGTGCTGGATGTGATGGCCGCAGAGGCACGCGTTGGGCCAGGCCGCCGCTGAATCTATCGTCTGCAGGTTTGCGTATATGTGGTGGCGCGAACGCGTGCCAAACCATTAATGCAACTCACGGAGACCTGCCATGAAAAAATAATCGCCGCAACGATTTTAAGTGTGTTCGCCACTGCTGCAACGGCGGCAGATGGGTTGATCGAAATGAAAAGTGCGCATAGTGCCGCCGAGACCGGCTCCCGTTTGGTAGCCGCCATTGAAGCCCGCAAGCTCACATTATTCGCGCGCGTTGATCACGCGGCAGGTGCCAAAAAAATCGACAAAACGCTGCGGCCAACCGAAGTATTTATTTTCGGCAACCCCAACGGCGGAACACCTTTGATGGAATGCGCGCAATCGATGGGAATAGATTTGCCACTCAAAATGCTGGTCTGGCAAACAGCAGATGGCAGCGTCATGCTCGGCTACAACGACCCTGCGTGGCTCGCGAAACGTCACGGTACCGTGTGCGAACAGCCGGTGGGTAATATTTCAAAAGCGTTGGATGGCATGGCCAAGGCAGTCGTTGCGCCCTGAATTTTTATGCTTGGTCGCGGTGACGATCAAGCATAGAGGCGGACCATAGGCACAAAAACGCCTGAAAAGGCGCGCCAGCGCTAGTATTTACTTACCCTGCATCTCTCGCTGAGCCAAGGCAGCCAAAATTTTCCCATGCACGCCACCAAAGCCGCCATTGCTCATCACCAGAATCTGGTCGCCCGGCTTTGACATCACCACGATGGCGTTGACCATCGCATCCAGATCTTCAAAAACACCCGTCTTGGTGCCGATGGATTCAAGCGATTTGGCGACATCCCATCCGAGGTCTTTGGCGTATACGAAAACCACATCTGCCAGCGCCAGGCTGATCGGCAGAGCGGCGCGCATGGTGCCCAGCTTCATGGTATTGGTGCGTGGTTCGAGGACGGCGAATATGCGCCTCTCGCCGACGCATTTCCGCAATCCAGCGAGAGTGGCATTGATGGCGGTCGGGTGGTGTGCGAAGTCGTCATACACCGTGACACCGCCAATCTCGCCCTTGTTTTCCATGCGCCTCGCCACACCGGCAAATTCGTTGAGCGCGTCGATGGCCATTTTGGTGGGCACGCCTGCGTGTCGCGCGGCAGCAATAGCCGCCAGCGCGTTCATCGTGTTGTGCGTGCCCATCTGGTCCCACTCGACCATGCCTTTGTCGACACCTTTGAAAATCACATTGAACTGCGTCTCTCTCTCGGCGCGTTTGAAATCCCACAACATACCCGGGCCGAATTCTTCCACGCTGCTCCAGCAACCCATTTGCAACGCGCGCTTCAGGTAATCATCCCGACCATTGCTGATGATGAGCCCATTGGCGGGAACCGTGCGCACCAGATGATGAAACTGCGTTTGAATCGCCTCTACATTGGGAAATATATCGGCGTGGTCGTGCTCGAGATTATTCAGAATCGCGGTGCGCGTGCGGTAGTGGACAAACTTGGAGCGCTTGTCGAAAAACGCCGTATCGTACTCGTCGGCTTCGATGACGAAAAACGGCGAATCGCCTTTGGGTGAACGTGCCGAAATACCAAAATTGGTTGGTACGCCGCCGATGAGAAATCCCGGCGCAAGACCGGCGTGTTCGAGTATCCACGCCAGCATCGCGCTGGTGCTGGTCTTGCCGTGTGTGCCTGCAACAGCAAGCACCCATTTGCCTTGCAACACGTTTTCACCCAGCCATTGCGGACCGGAAATAGTGGGCAGGCCGCGATTCAGTATCTCTTCAACCACCGGCATGCCACGCGTCATGAAATTGCCGACCACGTATAAGTCGGCTTCGAACGCATCAACTTGTTCGGCATCGAACCCCTGATGCAGATGAATGCCCGCCGCTTCCAATTGCGTGGACATTGGCGGATAGACGTTTTCATCGCAGCCGGTGACCTTGTGCCCCGCTTCACGCGCGAGCACAGCGAGGCCACCCATGAAGGTGCCGCAGATACCGAGGATATGGATGTGCATGCGGCGGTTCAAACTTCTGAGTACGGCGAATGAAGGGACAAATACATGGCAAATTTTATCATCGGGTCGCGCCGCTGCTGGTAGTGGAGACTGTCACGAGATTTTCAGGCATTGGGCGTAAACTTGATCACTCTTGAAACGACTCGCCCTGACCCACACCTAACAAGCTTAGCGGCTTCTAACTTATTAATATGGTTCCACATCTCACTACCTCTCTCACTGGCCCGCTTCTGGATCTGGAAAAGAAAATTCTCGATGCGCGCCCCGCGATTGAGCGCTGGTTCCGCACCAAGTGGATGACCGAGCGACCACCGTTTTATACCTCGGTGGATTTACGCAATTCCGGCTTCAAGCTGGCCCCGGTAGATACCAACCTGTTTCCCGGCGGCTTCAATAATCTGAATCCGGAATTCATGCCGTTATGCATTCAGGCGGCCATGTCGGCGGTGCAGCGAGTGTGTCCGGATAAACAGCGCATCCTGCTGATTCCTGAAAACCACACGCGTAACTTGTTTTATCTGACCAATGTCGCCGCGATCCAGAAAATTCTGATCGGTGCCGGGCTCGATGTGAGGATAGGCTCGCTGTTGCCCGAAATTACCGCGCCGACAGTGCTCGATTTGCCCAACGGCGATAAGCTCACACTAGAGCCCATTAAGCGCGTGGGCAACAAGCTGATGCTTGAAGGATTTGACCCCTGTGCGGTGCTATTGAATAACGATCTCTCTGCGGGTGTGCCGGAAATTCTGAAAGGCCTTTCGCAGCCGGTGGTGCCGCCATTGCACGCAGGCTGGACGACACGCAGAAAGACCTTGCACTTTCACGCCTACGACAGCGTGGCCGAAGAATTCGCCAAGCTGATCGGTATCGACCCGTGGTTTATCAATCCGATTTTCAGCCAATGCGGCAAGGTGAATTTTTCAGCGCAGGAAGGCGAAGAGTGCCTCGCCGCCAATGTCGAAGCCGTGCTAGGCGAGATGAGTGTTAAGTACAAGGAATACGGCATCACCGAGAAGCCATTCGTGATCGTGAAAGCCGATGCCGGCACCTACGGCATGGGCATATTGACGGCACGCTCACCCGACGATGTACGCGGGCTGAACCGCAAAGAGCGCAACAAGATGGCGGTCGTGAAGGAGGGCTTGGAAGTAAATGAGGTGATCATTCAGGAAGGCGTGCACACGCTGGAAAATCTGAACGGTGCGGTTGCCGAACCGGTGGTGTACATGATGGATGCGTTTGTGGTCGGTGGCTTTTATCGCGTCAACACAGAACGCGGTGTGGACGAAAATCTGAATTCACGCGGGATGAGCTTCGTGCCGTTGGCGTTTGAAACCGACTGCCATTCCCCCGATTGTTCGGGCTGGCCGGATGCGCCGCCGAATCGCTTTTACACCTATGGCGTGGTTGCAAGGTTGGCCATGCTGGCAGCCTCAAGGGAGCTGGAGAAGCTTGCGCCGGTTAAAGCGGAACTAGCGTCCATTGCCGTGGCAGCTGACTGAAATAGAAAAACCATGCGCATAGCCTTCATCGTCGATCCGCTCGTTAAACTCAAAGCCTACAAGGATTCATCCGTCTTCATGATGCGTGAGGCGGCTAAGCGCGGCCACGACGTATATGCGTTTGAAGCACGGCACGTTGTGCTCCTTGATGGCCGCGTGTTAGCGAAAGCTTCGCTGCTCAAGATGACCAATGACAACGATCATTGGCATCAAGTCGTCAGCGAAATTGAAATGCCGTTGTCGGGTTTAGACGCCGTGCTGATGCGAAAAGATCCACCGTTCGATGCGGAGTATTTGTACGCTACATTGCTGCTGAGCCTCGCCGAAGATCAAGGCGCGCGCGTTGTCAATCGCGCTGTGTCGCTGCGAAACTACAACGAGAAATTAGCCATCGCCAAGTTCGCACAATTTACCGTGCCGACGATGGTGACGAGCGATATGCTGCGTCTGCAGAGCTTTATCGATTCGCACAAAGACGTGATCGTGAAAAAGCTCGACGGCATGGGCGGCACATCCATTTTTCGTGTGCGCGCCGACGATCCGAATCGCAATGCGATCATCGAAGTGCAAACCATCGACGGTAGTGTCTCTGTCATGGCGCAGCGCTACATTCCCGAGATCACCAAAGGCGATAAGCGCGTGCTCCTCATTGATGGCAACGTCGTGCCGTATTGCCTGGCACGCATCCCAAAGGAAGGCGAAACGCGCGGCAACCTTGCCGCCGGTGGCCGCGGTGTCGCGCAACCAATATCGCCGCGTGATCGCGAAATCGCCCAGGCACTAGGCCCGCAACTCAAAGCCGATGGCCTCACCATTGTCGGCCTGGACATCATCGGTGACTACCTAACCGAAGTGAACGTGACCTCGCCGACTTGCATGGTGGAGATTTTTGATCAGGCAGGGTTCAATGTGGCTGCGTTGGTGATTGATGCGGTGGAGCGGAGTGCTGCTGCTGCGTAGTTCGGCAAATTAAAGCGAAGAACGCCATTCGGTGCGCCTCGCGGGCACAAAATGCTCCGAACGCCTCGCCAGTGCTGGGCTTCAAAAAATAGAAAAGTCGCTAAAGCCCGTATTCTTCATCCGAAGTCCAGTCGCGCCGTGCGATCAACCCACTTCATGTCTGCACGCTGGATCGATCCCACTCCCGAACCCACCCCAGCAAATCCCCATACTCCATCGGCCTGGCAATAAAGTAGCCCTGCACCAAATCGCAGCGCAGTTTACAAAGTAGATCAAAGTCGAGCTGTGTTTCAACGCCTTCGGCAACGGACGTGATGTTCAGCTTTTTCGCCATCTTCAGGCTGGATTCCAGAATCACCCTCGCCGAGCTATGTTTGACAGCGTTCATGACGAAGGACTGATCGATCTTGAGTTCCGTAAATGCAATGCGCGTGAGTTGCTGCATCGAAGAGTATCCCGTGCCGTAGTCGTCGATCGACAGGCCGAAGCCTTTCATTCGCAATCGCGCGAGGCTTTCCAGCGCCTTGGCGACGTCGGTCGTGGCGGCAGATTCGGTCACCTCCAGAATCATGTGGCAGGGGTCGAGGTTCTGGCTGCGCACCAGCTCCGTTACGCGGTCTACGATCTCAATGTTGCCGAGCGATTTCACGGAGAGATTAACCGACACGGTGGCGTCTGTTCCGTTTGCGCGCCAGGCGCGGCAATATGCGGCTGATTTCCTCAGCATGGCCCAGGTCAGCTCATCGATGAGATCGTTGTCCTCAAGCTGCTTGATAAATGCATAGGGCGACACCAGCCCGAAGCGCGGATGATGCCAGCGCGCAAGTGCCTCGACACCTTTGACTTGCCGCGTGCCGAGTTCAATTTTGGGTTGGAAGTACGGTTCGAATTCATCGGCCTTCAAGCCCGCTGCAATCTCGGCTAGTGTAAATGTTGGCATCGTATTTACCGCTCGGTTCGTCGGCGAGCGTTCGGGCTGGTAGAGCGTGATCAACGGGACGAGTTTACGTATCGTTAGCGGCTTTTCGAGCACACCCAGCAGATTGATACCGTAGGCCTCTGACATCGTCGCAACGGAAGCGAGTAGCTTGCGTTCGAGCGCGCTGGCGAGAATGATCGAAATTTGCACGCCGGATTCACCCAGATGGCGGATGAATTCGATGCCGTCCATGCCTGCCATATCCAGGTCGCTGATGACGATATCGACGGGTCGCGATGGGTCGCCCAGTATTTCGAGCGCGGCATGTCCATCGATTGCTTCATGGATCGTTGTGGCACCCAGGCTCTCAAGGGTTCGCGCGAGTTGGTTGCGCTGAAAGTCATGGTCTTCAGCGATGAGAAAACGCAAGTGGGCAAACGTTATCTGTTTTTCACGGACTTGCATTTTTTGTGAGCGATCCACAGTTAAAGGGAATCGAAATAGGCGTTCAACTGCAGCCATTCGCACTGGTACGTTTCCGCCCCGGCCGACACTGCTTCCCAATCATTCGCCCGGCCAGCACTTTCGATGCGCTCGCATACGAGAGCGATTCGCTTTGCGCCAACCATGCGGCTGGCACCCAGCATGCGGTGCGCGACGCGCGTGACTTGCTTCATATCGCGTTCGGCAACGGCACGCCACAACGTTTCGGCATCGCGGTCGTTCGCGCGCCGAAAGTCTTCAAGTATGCGTCGCTCGCTTGCCGCGTCCCCGCCGGAAAGTTCTGCCAACACAGAGCGATCTATCCGCGGGTTGTTCGTGTCGGAACTGACGTTGGCCGGCACTGCGGCGGTTTCCTTAGCGGGAGCGATAAAGTTGCGGGCCGAATGATTCGGAATCGGCAGCCACTGATTTAGTTTCAGCAAAATTTGCGCCAGATCGACCGGCTTGACGAGGCAATCGTTCATGCCCACCGCCCTGCAGACCTCGGCCTCGCCATCGAGTGCATTGGCGGTGCAGGCGATGATCGGTGTCGGTTTGCGGCCATGCCCGGTGTTGCTTGCCTCGATGCTGCGAATGTTGCGCGCCAGCTCATAACCATCCATCTCTGGCATATCGCAGTCGGTAATGACGATACCAAATCGGCCCGATTTCCATTTCTCGAGCGCTTCGGCACCGTTGTCGGCGCTTTCTGCGGCATAGCCCAGTGCATTCACCTGGCTGATCAGCAAAAACCGGTTCGTCGGATGATCATCGGTCACCAGTACGAGTGTGCCCTCGGCCTCGGCTTCTTCAACACCTGGCGCGAAGCGGCGCATGCTGGTGGTGTCGCTTAGCGTGGCGTGCGCCTTTTTTACATCGATCACGGGCAGGTCCGCAGGGTCTGCGATGGGTAGTGTCAGCGTGAGGATCATGGTCGTGCCCCGGCCCAGTTCGCTCTCCATTTCCACCATGCCACCCATCATGTCGGCCAGACGGCGGCAGATCGTCAAGCCAAGGCCGGTACCACCAGCCCGATTTGCGTCGATGCCGTCGGCCTGACTGAATGGCTGGAACAACTGCCGCTGATTCTCAGTGGAGATGCCGATGCCGGTGTCTTTCACCGTAAATCGCACGTGATCTTCGGCGTTGTTTCGCCCGATCAATTCCGCCCTGATCTCGATTGAACCTTCATTCGTGAATTTGAGAGCATTGCTGACAAAATTGTTGAGGATCTGCCGCAGCCGCAAAGGGTCGACCATGACGGCGGCACTTATTTTCGGATCGATACTTCGCTTTAGCGCTACACCCTTGCTGCTGGCGTTGCCGGAATAGATGCTGCGCACCCGCTCGATGATTTCCCTGATCGACACCACCGCTGGGCGAATTTCCAGCTTTTCGGCCTCGATCATCGAGAAATCGAGGATATCGTCGATGATTCTAAGCAGCGACTCCGTTGATTCACGCACGATGCCAAGGGTGTTGCGCTGTGCGAGGTCGAGCCTGGTCAGGCTGAGAAGCTCGAGCATGCCGAGTGCGCCGTTCATTGGCGTGCGAATCTCATGGCTCATGGTGGCGAGAAATTTGCTCTTGGCGCGATTGGCCGACTGCGCCACTTCCTTTGCTTCCTGTAGTGCATCTTCCAGACGTCGCTGTTCGGTGATGTCGGCGATGTAGCCGGTCTGGACAATGTCGCCGTGGGATTGCTCCTGCAGCGATGCCTCGTGATGAAGACACCTTAATGTTCCGTCGGACTGTTTGACGCGATAGCTGTTTCGAAAAGACGAACGTGTCTCGAGTGCACCGGCAAGGGCTGCGTTGAATTCGGGTCGGTCACGCTCATCGATATCATCGACCATTGCGGCCCAATTGGGCAGTTCGCCGACCTTGCGAACAACGCACATACCGCAGACATTTTTCCAGCCGGCACTCATGAACATGACGTGCGGCTTTCCTTTGGTGTCATAGCGAAGCTGATACATCGCGCCAGGCAGATTGTCGGCCATGACGTGTAAGGTGTTTTCAATTTGCCGCCGCGAGCGCGCCTGGAATACAAAGGCGAGATAGCCTGGGAGCAGCACAAGGAGCCCGAAGATAACCCCGGCAATGAGAACGCGTATTTCGGTTTCGTGCCGATTGTCGGCTGCGGTGCGATGCATTTTCAGAAGTCTGCGCTCTTCGCGTTTTAGTTCGTTTGTGAGTTCGCGAATCTTCGCGGTTGCCTCCACGCCGGCCTCTGTGGTCGCGCGGCGTTGACTGACGCCCGCGCCATCAGTGGCGCGCAATCGCTCGCTCTCACGCATCATCAATGCGCGCGTGGCAATCAGTTTTTCCAGCTGCGCGATTCGACCCTGCTGCTCCGGCTGATTCGCAGTCAGCTTCCGCGCATTGGCAATGCTTTCAGTCCGCTCCTGCAAGGCGATGTCCCGCTCAGTGAGAAATGCGCTCTTCCCCGAAAGCAGAAAACCACGATGCGCAGACTCGGCGCGACCCGTCAGCTCAATAATCTCGGACAGTTCCTGCCGTATCTCCTGGGCGTGATTGGCACGCCGGGCGGTTTCCGCTTCATCATTGGCGGCGACATAAAGCGTGAAGCCCATGACGACCATAACGATAGTGGCAAGCCAGAAGCTGATATGGGCAAGCAACTTTACCGCTGGTGCTGCCATAAAAACTCCAAGAGAAACTGTTGATCCACGGAGGAAGGGGGCACCAACCAGCCATATAGGTTTTCTGCACCCCGCGCCTAAATTCAATCTGACAAATGTCGCAGCCGCTTGCGCAACGAAAGCGAGTTGGCAATGGAGTGTCGGTACATTGCTTGACGAACGTTAGTGCCTCCCACGAGCGCTGTATGTGCGTCCCCGAACATAGCCAGTGGGTATCGGGCAGGTACGCAGCAACAGTAAACCTGCGCCGTTGTATGGGATCAGGTCTGTTTGCCGTACCCGCATAATTTTGGGAACTTCTATTTACCTCCGTTCGTGCTGACCCTCCGGCATACTCAGGACAGGGCACGCTGCGCGTATCGATGCATACTCAGGCTAAGTGTTTGATTCGTTTTAGCGCCGCAAGGCCCTTCGATACCTCAGGGCGAACGGGAATGAGGTTTCGGGAAGTACCCTTTTATGTGGAACGCCATTTGGCGGGCAGCTTCAGCGGGAAATGTGCTGCAAGGCACGCCGGTGCTAGGCTTTGGCGGAAAAAAGTTAGTTACCGCCGTTCGTGCTAAGCCCGACGAAGCACATGCGGTTTAGCGTGTTGAGACAGCGTGGCCCACTCAACCGTTCGCGACGCTCTGGGCGAACGGGCTGGAGGCTACCAGTTGTGTCATTGATGCGGAACCTGCGATGTGGATGCCGGTCCCTGCAATTCAACTAATCGTCACCCGATCAAAATCCAGCCCGCGTTCAACAAATTCGGCCACTTTTACTTCCTTCGGGCTGCCGTGTCCCTGATGAAAAATATCGATGCCGCGCCCTAAGTGGGAAAGATTGGATGGCACCAGGAGTGATTCTGGAATCTTCAGCGCTTCCATCGGTGGCAGGCGAAATCCCTGCACATAATTTGGCATACGACTACGCGTGTCGGATGAGCGCACCGTGGTGGCTTCGGGCTTGCCGGGCAGCATCGAGATCGTTGCAAAAATACTGCCGTTGAGTTCTTCCACCAATTCGCGCACCACGCCAAGAAAAAAATTCTCCTGCGTACCAATCTTGATGCCAACCAGTTTGCCGATGGCAACACCGTGCGCGGAATTTGCAGGGCGCAGCAGGCGCACGTGACCGCGACTTTCATCGACGATTCCCCAAGTCTCAGTGCCGTAGTTAAAATCCGCGTAGCGCGCGCGAATGGTTGATTCCGAAACTTTGCCGAACATCTCGATGTCTGCCATTTCCTGACGTGTTAATTCACTCTTCACGCCGGGCTGCTGGAACGGATTGCCCGACATAAAGAAATGGGTTTCGGTAATGCCGAACGTAAGGATGGCGTCTTTTTCGCTCGGCACCGTTGCAGGTGGACGCGCACTGATGCCCTCGCACCAGATGCGATGCAGCCGTGTCAGTTGAATTTGCGCATCAGCCACACTCCACTCGGCGGGAAGATCGAGTGCGGTCGGGTCTTCCCCTTCGGTGAGTTTCTTCATTCGCCGCCGCAAAGATTTCGACAACTCTTCCACGGTCAGAATGCGTACGTGGTCTGCGTCAACCGTGGGAAGATGAAAACCCGCACCTGCGTTTGAGAGCAAATCGACTGCACACACGAGTCCCTGCGGATTCGCGGCCCCTGCGCGTGCGACAGTGACCTTGTGGCCAAACCGTTTCAGGACAGCATCAACAAAATCAATCTGTCGCGGTGAGAGTTCATGGATATTTGCCGCTTGCCCGAGCAGCACCGCCGTATAGGCTTGTTCAACAGTCGAGTTGCCGTCGATGGCGCCGATGGAATCCTTGACACGCTTGCCGCCTAGGTGTCGGGTCTCGGCCTCGATCCATTGCATGTGCAACCGCATCCACAAGGCCGGATCAAAGCGGCGATAGATGAATCCGGCAATCAGCATTTGCAGGCCGATGTATCTGATGATGCGCTGGATGATCAGCGCACCGTGGGCAAACAGGGGCGCGTCCTCGAGCGTGGCATCGGCCCAGCAACGCCGGTAGCCTGCCTCCATTTCTGTAATCAGGTTGCTCGACACTTGCCAGGCGGCGATGTCGCCGTGCAACAGCGGAATGGTTTTGCCGGCGTAACGTGTCCGCTGCTCGGTAAGGAGGTAGGCCACCTTGTCGCGCAGCAGCTCCATGCAGGTTAATCGCTCCAGCGCGACGACGTTGGCATCCCGATTCAGATTGCGCAGCGCGTCAACAATTTTTTGTTGCGCCTGCGCGACGTTCGTCAGCGGGATCGACTTCAGCCAATCTTTGCAGGAACGCGCGTCCGAGAAAAACAACGAACCAGGGGTGCTATTTGGCGACACTTGCAAACCCATTCAAATCTCCTTGCGACCTCATCCCGATTCGCGTTTGTGCCTGTTACAGCACTGAAAGCAGTCATTTCGCCAAGCCAATTGGCAGAGCGAGCATCAGTTTGTTGCGAATGCGCGACTTACCGCCGACACCCATTGTTGACTGGTGTGGACGGAGGATATTTTTCCCTTATCGACAAGTGTAGCAAGGCTTGGCGCTGCTGGCGTAGATATCGCCCAAACCGGTTTCGGGAAGGCCGGGTCGTCGCGGTATCGCGGAATGACGTGCCAGTGCAGATGCGGTGTCAGATTACCGAGGCTGGCGATGTTCATTTTCTCTGGCTGCAATGCCTGTCGCAACGCGGTTTCCAGCGTGAATACGGCGTCCATAAAAATTTTCCGGTCCGCCTCAATAAGATCGGTGAGCTCCTTTACGTGCTCGTTCCAGATGACGCGGCAGAAGCCCGGATAGGCCGCACCATCGGTGCCGGGCACCCGCACAACCCGCCATTTATCACGACGAACAATCAGTTCGCCGCCGTCGCCATCGCATAGCTCGCACCCTTGTGGTTGCATGCTAGTACGGCTGCCGCACTATGGGTTTGGTTTGGGTGATGCCTGCGAACGGCCCGGCATTAAAGGTGTAGGTCATGGTCGCGTTATTGGCATCGCTAAAATTGAGTGTGAGTGTTCCAGTCTTGCCGTCTGGAGGAACCACCTTCAGTTGACTCGGGTCGTAGGCAACACCAAGCCAAGCCGAGCTGGTAGTGCTAAAGAAATTTCCGGTATAGGTATTGCCACTCCAGATGCCGTCGGTCATCACATACCAGGTTGCCTTACCGTCAGGGCCGTAGGTGTACCACGCGCCAAACAGGATGCCCGCCTGCTGGGTAATGCTGATTCCCCAGCCATTCTGCGCGGTGCCGCCCCACCACATGTCGCCAACGGTAATGGGTGAAGTGCCGCGACCAAACACCTGCCGCTGGATCGATTTTTGGCCGGATACGCCGTTGATTACGTATTGCAGCAACGCCGTCGAGTTGCTGGTGAAGTTGATGCTGATATTGCCGACCGCCGCACCGACCTGAAACTGCGCGGCGTTGTAATTGTTCAATGGCGCCGATGCGGGCTGGTAGATCGGCCCTGAGTAGGTGGTGAAGTCGCTGTTCCACATGCCGCCAGGCAGCACGTACCAAATCGGTTTGCCGGCGTTGTCGTAAACGTAGATGGCGTTCAACTGGATCTGGCCGTGCTGCTGAATCGACATGCCCCAGCCGTTTTCGGCAGTGCCCGCCCACCACATATCTGAATAATTGGCCGGACCCGCACCGGCAACGGTGGTACGAAACATGCCGCGGCCATAGGTCACCGCGACCAGCGTGGTCTGGTCGTACCAGAACAGCTCACGCACCCGCACGCTGGCGGGCCCATCGTTACTGGTGCTCCAGGTCTGCCCGCCGTTTTCACTGGTGTATACGCCATTCGCAGCGGCGACGTAGAGCCAGTTTGTCTGGGTGGGGTGACGCTTGATATCGTGCAGCGAAACATTCGGTAAATTGCCGTGAATATTCTGCCAGGTCGCGCCACCATCATTGGTTTGCCAGAGTCGCCCCGAGGTGAAGCCCGTGTAGGTGACCCAGGCCCGATTGGGGTTGTCAGGGTCAATCGTGAGCCGCGACACGGTGCCACTGGGCAGGATGCCGCTGCCAACCTGTACCCAGGTTGGAGTCGCCGACAGGCCATCGGTGGTTTTCCATATCTGACCCGGCGAGTTGTGGCCCACCCAGATGACGTTTGAATCGCGTTCGTACACTGCGATGGCGTTGATGTAGTAGGTGCTGATGCCATTGATGGTGATGGGCGCCTTGATTGCGTTCCAGGCCGGCACTGGCGCGCGCACGTTGGTGGACAGCCAGAGGGAATTCGCGCCGACCAGCATGCGGTCGCGGTTGTTTGGGTCCACGATAAATGGCGCAATAAAATTGGCCCTGGCAGTTTCTGCGTTGGTTGCACCGCAATATGCGATATTGCTGTCCTTCAACGCCTCCGTAATGCCGTTGCAAATAAATTGACGGCTCGCCTGCCCCACCTTGCGGTGCACTGACGCGTAAACGTATTCGCCGTAAATGGTGGTGTCGTCGATCGGGTCAACGGCGGCAAACCCGCCATCACCGCCGGCAGTGCGCTCCCAATTAGTGCCGACCGAATACGCCAACGACCCGTTGTCCTGCGTGCCACCGATAATCTTGCCCCCGGCTGAGCGTTTACCCGCGCCGCCATAGAACTGGGTCACACCCAGATTGTTATTGAGGTTCTGCCAACTGGAGTTGCTATTAGCGCTTGCCGCGAACACATTCGTTGAACGGTAGAGGCCGCCGTCGTTGCCAAAATACACCACCGGGTTGGACGCGCTGTAGTTTGGCGCGTGCACAATAATGTGGTGATCGGCATGCGGTTGCGCCCCCCCCGGAAAAGCTTGGGACCAGGTGCTGATACGCTCAAAGGTAATGCCGCCATCGACGGATTGGTGGAGGTCCAATCCGCCGACGATCAAGTGTCTGTCATCTATCGGCGAGACCCACAGGGCATTGTCGTAATCGCCTTGCTCGCTTAAATGTTTGGGTTCGGCAAGCAGTGTCCAATTCGCGCCACCATCGACCGACTTCCAAACCTGCCCGCGCACGTTGGTGGCACTGGATTCGGCATTGTTATCTACCGATGCATAGACCGTTCCGGGCGCGCTCCTTGCGTAATCGAGTTCGATCCGTGCAGATCTCGGCGATCCGCGACCGACGGGTGTCGATACAAGCTGCGCGCTTTGTGTCCAGTTGACGCCAGCATTGTTGGAATAATAAACATAGCCATCATCGGATCCAACGATGGCATTGTCTGGATTATTGGGATCGAATTTGACATCGAGCCCCTGAAACTCAGCGACCTTGGACCAGGAAATACCGCCGTTCGTTGAGCGATAGACCTTGCCATTGGCGGTCGTGCCACCGCTTCCCGTGCCCGTGGTCGTTCCCGCAAGTACGATTTGCGGGTTGGCTGGGCTGACGGCGATTCGATTGACAAACCACCAATCCAGACCAGATGGATTGATGCTGGTATCGGTCGATGTGGAGTTCAGATGTGTCCACGTGATGCCGTTATCGATACTTTTGAATACACCAACGCCTTGATAGGCGGTGAATCCCTCGCCGGTTCCGGCGTAAATCGTATTCGGGTTGACAGGGTCAACAGCCATCGTACCGATGACGATGTTGCCCAGAAAATCTGCCACTGCTGAAAATGATTGACCACCATTGGTCGAGAGCCAGATGCCGCCGGTGGAAGCGCCCACCATTATCCGGTTGGGGTCTCGGGGGTCAATCAGTACCGCGCGAAGTCGGCCACCAATATTGCCCGGGCCGAGAAAAGACCACCCACCCGCCGAAATTCCTGCCGCCAGATTTCGCGCCTGTTCGCCTACACCACTTCCGATTCGGGTGGCTACCAACGCTTTTCTCGCCGACTCAGCGCGCAGGATGTCAGTGGAGGTCGGCATCCGCCCGAATTCGTCCATATCCCAAGTTCGCACCCACTCTCTGGCCGGGGACCGGAACGTCGCGCGATCCGGATTGCGAAACGTTTTGCGATACGCCGCCATGATTTTATTGCGCGCTTCATGGGGAAGCGCGCAGGCACCCTCGTTATCTACTTTTGCCTGCACGCGCAATTGGCGAAGTGCCAATTCGGCGATGTCGAGTCTGGCGGCGGCATCGCGATCAGAGAGTGCGTTGAGTCCTGCGCACCGCCCCGCATTTGTGGGCGTGGATTCAGCACTGATAGCACTAAGCTGGTTAGGCGGGGCCGCCACTCCAGCACAGCCAGCAATCACGATAACGACGAGCAAGCTGGAAACACCAGTGGCGATGCGCTTATGTAAGCAATTCATAAGATTCTCTTTGCAATCGATACAAAATTTTACTCTCTACCAACGGAACCGGTGCGGCGTGCGCGATGGATTTTGTGCACGACATGAGTAGATACGAACGAACGCCGCAGCTGGATGAAATGAACTACAAAAGCACGCGTTCAATACCGCCGTTGTTGGCGTTGGCAACGTATTGCCTCATCCAGTCCGCCCCGAGCACGTGCGTGGCGATTTCGACCACGATGTAGTCGGCCGTTGTGCCGCTGTCGTTGTCAAAGCGCGATAATCCCTGCAAACACGACGGACAAGAAGTGAGTATTTTCACGTCGCCTTTGAAACCATCCGTGCGCAATGTGTCTGCACCTTTGCGCATTTCTTCTTCCTTGCGGTAACGCACTTGCGTGGAAATATCGGCGCGCGTCGCAGCAAGCGTGCCGGATTCACCGCAACAACGTTCGTTCTGCATCACTGTAGCCCCCATCAATTCATTCACCACCTTCAGCGGCTGGTAGGTTTTCATCGGCGAGTGGCAGGGATCGTGATACATGTAGCGCGTGCCAGTAACGCCTTCCAGCTTCATGCCTTTTTCCATCAGGTATTCATGAATGTCGAGCAATCGGCAGCCCGGAAATATTTTTTCAAATTCATATTTTTGCAATTGATCCATGCAGGTGCCGCAAGAAACAATCACAGTTTTAATATCGAGATAGTTCAGCGTATTGGCAACGCGATGAAATAACACGCGGTTGTCGGTAATGATTTCCTGGCCTTTGTCGGCGTTTCCCGATGCCGTCTGCGGATAGCCACAACAGAGATATCCGGGCGGCAATACCGTTTGCACACCGACGTGATAAAGCATCGCTTGCGTCGCCAGCCCCACCTGGCCAAACAGCCGTTCAGATCCACAACCTGGGAAATAGAACACGGCTTCGGCGTCCACGCCCGCCTTTTGCGCATCACGGATGATCGGTATGACTTTGTTGTCTTCAATATCGAGCAAAGCGCGAGCGGTTTTTTTCGGCAACCCTCCCGGCATTGGCTTGTTGATGAAATGGATGATCTGCGCCTTGATTAAGGGCTTACCAACGGTGGCGGGCGGACGTTTGGTCTGCATTTGCGGCAGCAGGAATTTCTTTGCAAGCGAATGCGCAACACGCTGAACTTTGTAGCCCCAGTCGATCATCAGGGTCTTGACGATCTTGATCGTGGTGGGGTCGGTGGCGTTGAGGTAGAACATCGCGGCCGCCGTGCCGGGATTGAATTTCTTTTTACCTTCCTTGCGCAACAGATTTCGCATCGCCACCGAGACATTGCCAAAATCAATATCCACCGGACACGGGCTTTCGCATTTATGGCAAACCGTGCAGTGGTCTGCCACATCGGAGAATTCATCAAAGTGACGCAACGAAACACCGCGCCGCGTTTGTTCTTCATAGAGAAAGGCTTCGATCAGCAACGAAGTGGCGAGGATTTTATTGCGCGGGCTGTAGAGCAGGTTGGCGCGCGGAACATGCGTGGCGCATACCGGTTTACATTTGCCACAACGCAAACAATCCTTGATGGAATCGGCAATCGCGCCGATATCAGACTGCTCAAGAATCAATGATTCCGCACCGAGCAAACCAAAGCTGGGCGTGTAGGCACGCCCCATATCGCCACCCGGCAACAACTTGCCGGCGTTGAATCGACCCTCAGGGTCAACGCGCTGCTTGTAGTCGATGAACGGCTGCTTTTCTTCCGTGGTCAGGAATTCAAATTTTGTAATGCCAATGCCGTGTTCACCCGATATGACACCATTCAGTTTCCGCGCAAACGCCATGATGCGGGCCACCGCAGCGTTGGCTTCTTGCAGCATCGCATAGTCATCAGAATTGACCGGGATATTGGTGTGCACATTGCCGTCCCCGGCATGCATGTGCAGCGCTACAAATACGCGGCTGTGCAATATTTGCTTATGAATCGCATCGAGTTTTTCTTGCAGCTTGACGAACACGCGGCCCGAAAATATCTCGTGCAGGTGCTGACGAATTTCGAGTTTCCATGAGGTGCGAATCTGGTGGGTTTGCAGCAAATCAAATAGGGTCAATCCTGGATTTGCTTCAGGCACGAGCGTAATGGCGGCTTCTACATCGACCGCGCGAAGTGCAGATTGAATCGCGGCAAGCGGCTGATCCAGATTATCGAGGTAGCACTGCCATCGTGCGCCGACTGCGCGTAGCAAATCCAGCGCATCCTGGCGTTTTGAGCCGATCAATTCATCCTGCGAGATTTTTTCGTCGCCCTCGTCCAGCGGCAATCGTCCCTGCATGAAGGTAATCAACGCCTCAACCAACCGCAGTTTGTTCTTGAGCGAAAGCTCAATGTTGATGTGCTCGATACCGTCGGAATAGTCGCCGAGGCGGTCGAGCGGGATGACCACGTCCTCGTTGATTTTGAAGGCGTTGGTGTGTTTGGCGATGGCCGCAGTGCGGGCACGATCCAGCCAGAATTTTTTGCGTGCGTCTGGTGTCACCGCGATAAAACCCTCGCCGTGACGCGCATTGGCGAGCCTTACCACTGCGCTGGCCGCTTCCATTACGGCGTTTTCGTTGTCCGACACAATGTCGCCGATCAGCACCATTTTCGGTCGCTGATTGCGGCGCGATTTGGTCGCGTAACCCACCGCCTTCAGATAACGTTCGTCGAGGTGCTCAAGGCCGGCAAGGACGGCGTGTTCATGGCCATCCAGAAAATCCTTGATTTCGACAATCGTCGGCACTGCTTCTTTGACCTGCCCAAAGAATTCCAGACACACCGTACGAATATGTTTGGGCATGCGGTGCAGCACAAAGCGCGCTGACGTAATGATGCCGTCGCAGCCTTCTTTTTGAATGCCAGGAAGTCCGGCGAGAAATTTATCGGTGACATCTTTCCCCAAACCGGTTTTGCGAAACGCTGCGCCGGGGATCTCAAGCGTTTCTTCAGTTTTGAGTTTTTTACCGGTTTCATCGAACGTGCGAATGCGAAACTTCGCCACGTCCACATCGTGAATCTTGCCCATGTTGTGTTCGAGGCGCTCGACCTCCATCCATTCGGCCTTCGGCGTGACCATCTTCCAGGAGGCGAGATTGTCCAGCGCGGTGCCCCATAACACCGCTTTCTTGCCGCCTGCGTTCATGGCCACATTGCCGCCAATACAGCTCGCATCCGCACTCGTCGGGTCGCAGGCCCATACCAGCCCTGACAACTCTGCGGCTTCCATCGCGCGCTTGGTCACGACGCCAGCTTCGCAGTGAATAGTGGCGACGGGCTCGGTCATGCCCGGCAACGTGATCCGTTCCACACCACCAAGCGCGTCGAGTTTTTCGGTGTTGATGACTGCCGAGCGTTTGGTGAGCGGAATAGCGCCACCGGTGTAGCCAGTGCCACCGCCGCGCGGAATGATGGTGAGGCCCAGCTCGATCAAGGCTTTGACGAGTGGCGCGATTTCGTCTTCGCTATCCGGATGCAACACCACGAACGGGTATTCGACGCGCCAGTCGGTGGCATCGGTGACATGTGAAACTCGCGCAAGGCCGTCGAAAGCAATATTGTCTTTGCGCGTTACTTTGAGCAAACGTTTCTCGACTTTTTTGCGGAAGTCCCACGTGTCCGCAAAATCTTTCTCGAAAGCGTTTACCGCCCTGTAGGCACGTTTTAACAGCTCGATCACTTTATTGGAGCGGGACTCCAGTTCCGCATCAAGCAACGCGTCGCTTTTGTCCTGATCAAGTTGCCGACGCTTCTCGATTTCGCCGAGTCGATGGCGCATCGCGGCCGCAAGCGCGTAGCGGCGCTTGGGATTGTCGAGCATGTCCTCCTGCAAATAAGGATTGCGCTCGACCACCCAGATGTCACCCAGCACTTCGTAGAGCATGCGGGCACTGCGCCCAGTTTTTCGTTCGCCGCGCAGCTCAAGCAAAATATCCCATGCATCCCGTCCGAGCAAGCGCATGACGATTTCACGGTCGGAAAACGAGGTGTAGTTATAGGGAATCTCGCGCAATCGCACACCGTCGGCATCGGCAGGCTCATCGGTCCTGGCGTCGGACGCAAATGGCAATACCGCGCCATTTTTTCTAGCGGATTTGGCAATCGGTGGATAGGCGGGGTTGGCGGCCATGGGGGTATCGGATTCGATGCAAAGTGAATGAATTTATAGGGCAACTTCATTCTACCGCAGTGCAGCAAAAATTGACTTACATCAATCGGGGTTATAGATGCAGCCAAATCCGGCGGCAGCTCCCAAAGCATGGCATGTGGGCCGCAAACAACGGTTGGCACTAGGCTGCGTGATAAAATTTTAAGCTGCTTATTATTTCGGCCCTTGCGTGCCATGCCCCAGACCCCAGACCTGATCAGAATTGCCTCTCGCGAGAGCCGTCTTGCGATGGTTCAAAGCGAATGGACAGCCGCAAAATTGCGCTCGCTCTACCCCGGCGCGCGGGTCGAGATCATCGGCATGACCACCAGAGGCGACCAAATCCTCGATAAGCCCTTAGCCCAAATTGGCGGAAAGGGGTTGTTCATCAAAGAGCTTGAAACCGCCCTCGAAGAAGGCCGTGCAGATATCGCTGTGCATTCGATGAAAGACGTGCCGATGACGCTGCCGCCGGGGTTTTCGGCCATCATCGTCGGTGATCGCGAGGACGTGCGCGATGCGTTTGTGTCGAACCGGTTTGCGAGCATCGAGTCGTTGCCGCAGGGCGCGGTCGTCGGCACCTCGAGTCTGCGGCGTGAAAGCCAATTGCGCTACGCGCGGCCGGACCTGAAAATTGAAGCATTGCGTGGCAACGTCAATACCCGGCTCGCCAAGCTGGATGCCGACAATTTTGATGCCATTATTCTTGCCGCAGCGGGCTTAAAGCGATTGGGTTTCGCAGATCGCATCCGGGACAGTCTGCCGCCCGCCAATTACCTGCCAGCCATCGCACAGGGTGCGCTTGGCATCGAGTATCAAACAGCGCGAACCGACATTGCCACCTGGCTGTCTGCATTTGCAAACGAAACTACCACTGCGCTCGTCAACGCAGAGCGTGCCTTCGGACGCGCCCTGACCGCGAGCTGTGATGTGCCGCTGGGCGCACATGCCACGCTGGTTGATGGCGGCATTTCAATCGATGGCTTCGTGGCGATGCCGGACGGCAGCCATATGATCCGTCGTGTCATGACCGGGCCACTCGCGAGTGCAGAATCGCTAGGCAGCGCGTTAGCGCTAGCGCTTATTGAAGAAGGTGCCAGAGATATTTTGGCAACACTGTCCCGACACAGCCGAAATGCAGACTGAGCACTCATTGCAGGGGCTGACATTAGTCGTTACACGCCCTCGCGCCCAAGCCGCCCGTACCGCAAGCATCTTGCGAAATGCGGGCGCCGACATCATCGAATTTCCGGTTCTCGATATCGCACCGATTGAGGCATCGCTCGCACCGCACGACCTGGCAAGTGCATCCGGCGTTATCTTTGTGAGTGCCAACGCGGTGGCATATGGCGTGCCGGTGCTTCGACATGCTGGTGACATCGCACCTGATATTCAAATATTTGCCATCGGACGCGCCACGGCGACAGCGCTGATGGATAGAGGCGTACAGAATGTTGTGTCACCGCAACAAAGCATCGACAGCGAAGGCCTATTAGCGCTCCCGCAATTGCGCACGGTGGAGGGGCGACATATTATCCTTGTGAAAGGGCAGAGTGAACTTGGGGGGCGTACCCTGCTGGAGCAAACATTGACCGCGCGTGGTGCCCGCGTGACGGTGCTTGAGTGTTATCGTCGGGCACCGATTATGCCGTCGCTGGCTGCGCGGGAATCGTTACAAGATGCGCTTATGTCCGACCGCGTGCATGGCTGCTTTGCCCTGAGTGTTGAAACACTGGATAGTCTGATGAATATTTTTGCAATCATGCACGTTTCACCGCAAACACGGATGGGGATGGTATTGCTGGTGTCACATTCACGCGTCGCGGATGCCGCACGGGCGCGCGGTTTCGACAAAATTGCCAAAGTGCCGTTGGCCGAGGAAGCATTAACGGCAACACTGGCGACATTAAAGCCGCGATTGCTTAATCCCCTTACCTTTTAAGTCATGGACGAGCTCAATCTCAAACCTGTCACCTCGGCCACTACCTCCGGAATGGGGGTCATCGTGCTGGCGGTGGCGCTAGCGGGTCTCGCCATCGGCATCTGGGCGTGGTGGGATGCGCGCGATTCCGCACAGACACTCACCCAAACCGTCGGCGTGAAACTAGCCGAACAGAGCAAGCTACAAACTCAAACCGCCGTGCTGGTGGAGCAAATGCAGAAGGAACTGCGCGAATCCCAAAGTCGCGTCGCGCAGTTGGAGGGCAAACTCGCCGAGTTTCAAGGACAGCGCGTGGCGCTCGAGGAAATGACCCGCGATCTGGCGCGCGCACCGGATGACTGGTTGCTGGCCGAGATTGAGCAAACGCTCAATATTGCCAGCCGTGAACTGGTGCTTGCCGCCAACGTACGTGCGGCGTTGATTGCTTTGCAAACCGCCGATCAGCGTTTGGCGCGTGCCGATAAATTGCAGGTCGTGCAATTGCGCCGCGCCATTACGCAGGACATGGAACGTCTCAAGGCGCTGCCACTGGTCGACACCGTCGGCATCAGCCTGAAGCTCGATAACTTGATGGTGCTCGCCGCGACGCTGCCCTTGTCGATCCCGGATGCGACGGCAGGCGGCGCGCCAGCGGCCCGCGATGCGCGCGCCACTGATGCGGGCGAGAACATGGCGCTGCGTTTTGGTCGGGACCTCTGGTTTGAAATGAAGCAACTGATCCGCATCCGTGAGCTCGACAGCGGCGATGTCGCGCTGCTTTCCCCGCAACAGAGTTATTTCCTGCGCGAAAATTTGAAGTTGCGGTTGCTTTCAGCGCGCACTTCACTCATCGCGCGCGACGACGTGAACTACAAAGAAGACTTGAAGCTGGTGCGTGGCATGCTGACCAAATATTTCGATCCAAAGGCGAAGGTCAATACCAACGCGCTCGCGATGCTAAAGCAGTTGGCCGAAAATCCTGTGTCGATTGCGCCGCCTGACATCACCACCAGCCTGAATGCTGCGCGGGCAGCACGCGCCGCGCGTGAACGGCCGCAACGCTGAACGCTGATATGACCAGTCGCCCGATTCGCCTGGCCTTGTGGGTGCTAGCTCTTGCAGCGCTGGCGGTCGCGCTCGCCCTGGCTGGGCGTTACGGCAGTGGCTACGCGGTGTTTGTGCTGCCGCCATGGCGCGCCGAATTGTCGATCATGCTGTTCGTGATTCTGCAATTGGTGTTATTTGCAGCGGCTTACTTGCTGGTTCAATTAGCCGTTAAAACATATCGGCTGCCGCGCCAGATCCGTAAAAACAAAATCGAGCATGAGCGGGCCAAATCACGCGACCTGCTCTTGGAAAGCATGCAGCTTCTATTTTCAGGCGAGTTCCGCGAAGCAGAAGCGCGCGCGCGCACGGCATTGCAGCACGACGACACACGCGACATGGCTGCCGCCATTGCAGCTTGGGCGGCATACGAGGGTGGTAATTCCGGCGCGGCGGTACCGTATCTGGACCACATCCGCAATGAAGGCTCGACACGCATGCGCGATGCATCGAAAGCCTACATGCTGCTGGCTGATGGCAAGGCCGAAGCGGCGCTGTCACTATTGAACAACCTTGCCGCGAGCGACCCGAAAAATCCGGGTGTGCTGAAGATGAAAGTCGAAGCCGAAGTCGCCGGCAAGGCGTGGGAAGATGTGCTCGTCACACTGGCACCGCTAACGCGATCAGGCATGCTGCCAGAGGGCGCTGCGCAGCAAATCCGGCTGAATGCCGAACTCAATTTGATCAAATCAAAACCCGCGAATCCGGAAGCGATTACGGATGCGTGGAAAGCGTTTACCCGTGAATCGCGATATGACGCGCTGATGAGCGCGACCGTTGCCAAACGGCTGCTGACATTGGGCTGTGGCAATGAAGCCAAAGATGTCATTGAAGAAACGATTGAAGAGCGCGGTGCCGATGGCTGGGACAGCGGGCTCGTGGCTATTTATGCTGATTGCAAAACCGATTCGACGCTGGCGCAAATTGAACGCGCCGAACGCTGGCTGCGGCAACACGCGCGCGATGCCGTGTTGCTGGCCACGCTGGGTAAGCTTTGCATGCGTCAGGCGCTGTGGGGCAAGGCGCAAAGCTATCTCGAAGCCAGTGTTGCTCTCGAGCCCACGCTGGATGCGCACATGACATTGGCGCGCTTGATGGAGCAGCTTGGGCGCAATGATGAAGCGATTCGTCACGTCAGGCGAAGTGCAGAACTTGCCAGATAATATTGCTAACACAAGCACTGGCGCGGCTTATGGCGGCATTTAGGCCTGAAAGCCTCACCATATGGCGTTATATGTTAATTTGTGCTCGTAAAGTAGGTCTTGCAATTCTTATTGATGTCTGGCGCTATTTCCTCTCCTCGTGCCTAAGCTCCAATCTTGTTTCCGGTTCCTGCGCTAGAATATTCGTTGATCGAAGCTTGGCGGCGCCAAGCCATTTCATGCATGGACACCTTCCAGACCGGCTCGGCCAACAACACGATGTATCGAGGCTAGCGACTTTTAACGGCACGCATCGTGCCAGAAAAAGAAATTGTTCTTGTATGCCCGTTTGTTTTTATTGAATATTCACACAGCGATCCTGGGGGAATGAAATGAAGAAAATATCGAAAGCAATTTTGCTTGTAACCATGTTGATGTTGAGCGCTGTACGTATTGCCGGCGCAGTCACCGACGGCAGTCTGGACGGGAATGGCCATCCCCATGTTGGCCTGCTGATTTTTGATGTGGGTGGTTCCCCGGCCTTCCGATGTAGCGGTACGTTGCTTTCGCCCACCGTATTGCTGACGGCGGGACATTGTACCGATGGCGCCGACGGAGGTCGGGTATGGTTTGAAGCCGATGTTCAAACCAATCAGGTCGCGTTGGGTTATCCATTTGGTGGCGCGACCAGCGTCGAGTTTTGCGGGATTGCCACACATCCGCAATTCGGCGAAGGCTCCTTCGTGCTCCACGACGTCGGGGTTGTGACGCTTTGCACGCCGGTGGCAAGGGCTACTTACGGCGTACTTCCTTCTGTAAACCAGCTTGATGCGTTAGCTAGAAGACGCGGAGCGCAGGATGTCACCTTCACCGCAGTCGGTTATGGCGGTCAGAAGAGTTTCCCGGATGCGGCCTCGTTCCAAAACTCATTTTTGAAAATCCGCATGGTGGCGACACCGAAATTGAATCAGATCAACACCGGATTTACCGGCAATTTTTCATTGTTGCTATCGAACAATGCCCATACCGGTGGCACCTGTTTTGGTGACTCGGGGGGGGCGAATTTTCTGGGTGGCAGCAACATTGTTGCCGCCGTGACGTCCTTCGGAATCAACGGTAATTGCGCGGGAACCGGTGGTGTCTTCCGCCTGGATCGTCAAAACGTACTGGATTTCGTCAATTCGTTTCTCCATTAACGAACAGTTTATTTGGCAGTAAAAACGGAGGGCTGCCTGCGGGCAGCCCTCTTCCATTTAGTAGGTTGGCAGGAACAGGTCTTTCAAAATCAGATATCCGCGTCGATGTTATATTGAAAGATCCCGTTGCCTTTGCTGAGGTTCCCCAGCAGTTATCTCACGGGATGAAGCCGGATCTGATGCCCGCTTCAAGGCATCGGCAGCGATGCAAACCACGCCACGATATCGGGCCACCACGCTGCTTTGTAAATGAAGAATGTCGGCAACTGCATCAGCACAAAAGCGGCCAGCATCTTCGGGAATACGCGAACCGGCGAATTCCGGTCATTGATTGATAGCCAAAGCAGGATCGCGTCGACCAATGTATGGGTGATCATCTGCCCGGCACCAAAACCGACGCCAAAACGTACATCGATAATGCGGGCGAATACCGGGTCGACCATCGTGAGCGCTGCGCACATCATGTAGCGCATATGCAGCGCCGGCGTGCGGCGGTGAACGATGGCGAGCGCGTACGACAGCACGAAAAGGATCAATAGCGCCACGACGACATAGGCGAAATAAAGCGTCTCTTTGTTGTACTGGCCCGCAGCTTTCAAAAGCGCCCCGTGTTCCACGACCAGCGCAGATATGACGATAAGCGGGGCCAATACATACGAAACCTTGCCAAGCGCCCGGTGCCAGATGCCGCGTCGGTCGCGAATCAGCCAGGCCTGTGCGATTAACAGCAGACACCAAGCGAACAGGAGCGCGCCATGCGCATGTACCCGCCACGAGGCCATCTCCCCCATGCGGGTGAAGTAGGTCGGTCAGAAACCGATAATGGCTGCAAGCAGGAATGCGACGAAAAAGAAGACGGCATTACGTGCCATGGTGTCCCTCTGTCATTGTTTGATGCCAATCTGAACGCAGCGAAAGAAGAATGCAAACATACTCTGATATTCAGAAAGAACGGGGTGGAAAATAGTGTCTGACCTTTACTCGATCGCGTCCGTGTCCCGATTGACGAGTGCTTGGGTTCGTTCGATTTCCAGCGCTCTGATGTATGTTGCTGTGGACATGGGTGGTTCGCTTGGATTTTCAGGGCAAGCGTCCGAAAGAAGCGCTAAAAAATAATGAACCCCAGCACTGGTGCGCCTTCACAGGCGCTATTGCTCCAAAGTCCGCGCCTGCGCTAAAGTATATTTAAAATTATCCATATCGAGAATACTCAAGCCCCCCGATGCTCCCCCAATTTCACAATCTTCATCGTATTCGTTCCGCCCGATTGCCCAATCGGCTCGCCCATCGTGATGACCACGATATCGCCTATCTGCGCCACACCATTGTCAAGCAACACTTGTTCAGCCGCAATCATCAATTTCTCGCGATCGTGGCCTTCGTAGGCGAGCGTGAACGGCCGTACATCGCGCATTAGCGCCGTCTTCGTGAGGGTGCCGTCTTCGGGTGTAAGTGCGTAGATCGGCACGCCGGAATTAAGGCGCGACATCCACAACGCGGTGGAGCCAGATTGTGTGAGCGCGGCGATGCATTTCACTTTCAGGTGATGCGCCGTGAAAAGTGCGGCCATCGCAATCGACTGGTCAACGCGCGTAAACACGCGATCAAGAAATTCGCGGTCAAGTTTACTTTCAGCACTTTTCTCAGCTTCTTTGCAGACGCGCACCATCGCTTCTACTGCTTCGACCGGATAAGCACCTGAAGCCGATTCGGCGGAAAGCATTACCGCATCAGTACCGTCGAGCACCGCGTTGGCTACGTCGGACACTTCCGCACGGGTTGGAATCGGTGACGTCACCATCGACTCCATCATCTGGGTGGCAGTGATGGTGAGCTTGTTCATTTCACGCGCCATGCGGATCATGCGTTTTTGCAGCGCAGGTACTGCCGCATCGCCCACTTCCACCGCCAGATCGCCGCGCGCAACCATGATGCCGTCGCAGGCTTTCATGATGTCGGTCAGCGCCTCGTTGGTCACCGCTTCCGAGCGCTCGATTTTTGCAATCAACAGCGCATGGCCGCCCGCCGCACGCATCAGCTCGCGCGCCATGTACATATCTGCACCGTTCTTCGGAAACGACACCGCCAGAAAGTCTGCCCCAATGGCGACCGCGGTCTTGATGTCCTCCATGTCTTTGGACGTCAATGGCGGTGCGGTCAATCCGCCACCTTTGCGATTGATGCCCTTGTTGTTCGACAGCACGCCGCCAACTTGCACCTTGCATTCGATGCGGTTGCCGCGCACCGACATGACCTCGAAAACAATCAGGCCGTCGTTAAGTAACAGCACGTCTTTTGGTTTTACATCGCGCGCCAGCTCTTTGTAGTCGATGCCGACCTGCTTTTCGTCGCCCAGCGCGCAATCAGCATCGAGCACGAAGGTATCACCGGTTTTCAAGGTCACTTTGTTGTCCTTGAATTTGCCGACCCTGATTTTTGGCCCTTGCAGATCGGCAAGAATGCCGACAGTACGGCCAGCTTTTTTTGCCAGCGCACGAACCAGATTGGCGCGGGCAATGTGATCCTCCGCTTTGCCGTGCGAAAAATTCATGCGCACCACATCGACGCCAGCTTTGATGAGCCGTTCCAGCACCTCCGTCGACGACGAGGCAGGGCCGAGAGTGGCAACGATTTTGGTGGCGCGTGACATGACAGGTTTCCTTTTTCTGCGGTCTATTCCGCGATTACGGCAGCGTGAACGCGCTAGCAGCGATCAACGATTGTTTTCCAGCGCGGCACGCTGTTCCAGAATTTCAACTGCAGGCAAAATTTTCCCTTCGAGAAATTCAAGGAATGCGCCGCCGCCAGTGGAGATGTACGACACTTGATCGCTGATGCCATATTTGGCGATGGCAGCCAGCGTATCGCCTCCACCCGCGATAGAGAATGCGTTTGAATCCGCGATCGCGCGCGCGACGGTTTCAGTACCATGGCCAAACTGATCGAATTCGAATACGCCAAGCGGGCCATTCCAGACGATGGTGCCAGCGTCTTTCATGATGCCTGCCAGTGTTGCCGCCGTTTGTGGGCCGATATCGAAAATCATGTCGTCGTCTACAACATCTTCCGCGCGTTTGGTGATGGCCCGTGTGGCAGCGGAAAACTCTTTACCGCAGACGACGTCGACTGGAATCGGCACAGCGGCGCCGCGTGCAGCCATCATATCGATAATGGCCTTCGCTTCATTGATCAACGCGGGCTCCGCCAGTGATTTGCCAATCGGCAAACCCATTGCCAGCAAAAATGTATTGGCGATACCACCGCCAACGACTAGCTGATCAACTTTTTGGGCCAGTGATTTCAGGATTGTCAGTTTTGTCGATACCTTTGAACCTGCCACGATGGCGACCATCGGGCGCTTCGGCGTTTTGAGAGCTGCACCGAGTGCATCCAGTTCTGCCGCCAGCAAAGGGCCAGCGCAGGCAACGCGCGCGAATTTTGCGATGCCGTGCGTGGTTGCTTCTGCGCGGTGCGCGGTGCCGAATGCGTCGTTCGCATACACATCACACAACGCCGCCATTTTTTGTGCGAGCGCGTCGTCGTTTTTCTTCTCGCCCCTGTTGACGCGACAATTTTCTAGCAACACCAGATCACCCGGTGCAACAGTCACGCCGTCAAGCCAGTTCTCCAGCAGCGGTATTTCACGGCCCATCAGTTCGCTCATCCGCTTTGCAACGGGCGCGAGCGAATCATCAGGCTTGAATTCGCCCTCGGTCGGACGGCCCAAGTGCGATGTCACCATGACCGCAGCACCTTTATCGAGGGCGAATAGAATTGCCGGTATTGAGGCACGAATACGTGTGTCGTCGGTGATGTTGCCCGCATCATCCTGCGGCACGTTTAAGTCGGCGCGGATAAAGACGCGTTTATGCTGCAGGTCGAGATCGGTAAGCCGGTTAAATGCCATCGTGATTCCATTACGCCATCATTGGCCCGGAAAATGTCCGGCGCACACTTGCCCGTTTATTTGCTGCGACATTCATCCATTTGCTGAAGGGCGGCTTGCAGCAGATCAGCCCCTTGCTGAATTTTCTGCGAGGTTGTGTCCGCCGTGACACCCGTCTCTTTCTGGAAGCTGCTGAGCGCATCGATTGTGGCCGTCATGGCCGATTGCAGCGTTATCCGTACCGCACCCATGCAGTCGTCGACTTCAATCGTATCCGCTTCACTTTTAAGCGCCTGGAGTTTCTTTAGCGGTGCTGCGATTTCGGAGCGGGGCGTACCGCTCGCTTCAGCCAACGCAGCGCGCCAGCGCGTGCTGACGGCGCGCAGCGCGTCCACGTTACGCTGCCTGAGTTCGTTGGCGCGCCCCTTTTGATAAGCCTCGTCAACAGCTGCTTTTTGCGACGCAAGACGACCGGCAATGGCGCGGTCATCAGCGCGTGCCGCCTCGGACGCGCTCTCGACGCGCACTTCACTTTTTGGCGGCACGTCTGGCTTACAGCCCAATAGCGTGGCGGCCAACAGCATGGTGACCAAGCAAGAAATGGATTTCATATACCTCCCGTTACTGCAGATGATTGCTTGACGGGGTTCCGCCAGCGTTTGCGTCGGCAGCTTTCTTTCGCGCCAGTGTGTTTTTCCGCATTTGCAATTCGTCACAAAGTCTGCCTGCCGTGGTAACGAACAAAAACGGAAAAATCGCATGCACCAGCGCCGCCACGCCACCAAGGGTCATTGTGATGCCGAATCGAAGTGCGAACACCAAATGCTCGACGTAAGTTTCATTCACACTTGTGGGGTGCGCCGTAAAGGGATTGGTCATGCGGTCATCCTCACGCGGTTTCCGGCTCTGAAAATAATTTAAGCCCGATCACGCCCAGAACGATCAGCGAAATACAGGCAATGCGCGCCACTGATTTTGATTCCCCAAATAAAATCACGCCACCAATGGCCGCGCCGACGGCACCGATGCCCACCCAAACCGCGTAGCCGGTACCCACCGGAATGGATTTAAGCGCGATCGACAATAACCACACACTGGCACACATTGCGCCAATCGTCATCACCGACGCAACCGGCTTGGTGAATCCCTCGGTGTATCTGAGGCCAAGCGCCCAGACGACTTCAAGGCAACCTGCGACGATAAGGCAAAGCCATGGCGTGGACATGTTTGATGAACTTAATGACTGCGAATTATTTTGCCGCCATCAGTGCAACCGTGGTGTCGAGCATCCGGTTACTGAAGCCCCATTCGTTGTCGTACCAGCTCGTTACCTTGACCAGACGACCTGAGACCTTTGTGAGTGTCGAATCGAACGTTGACGAATGCGAATCGTGATTAAAATCCACCGAAACCAAGGGGCCCGTGTTGTAAGCGAGAATGCCCTTCATGCCCGGCGTTTCAGAAGCCGCCTTCATGATCGCGTTCACTTCTTCGACCGTAGTGTCGCGCGCGGCGATGAACGTAAGATCAACGATGGACACATTGATGATTGGCACGCGAATCGCAAAGCCATCCAGCTTGCCATTAAGCTCCGGCATTACCAGACCGACTGCGGCAGCTGCACCGGTCTTGGTCGGGATCATGCTCATTGGGGCGGATCGTGCGCGGCGCAAATCTTCATGCATCACGTCGGTCAGCACCTGATCGTTGGTGTACGCATGCACGGTGGTCATCAATCCGCTGACGACGCCGATCTTGTCGTGCAATGGCTTCACCAGCGGGGCCAGACAGTTGGTGGTGCAGGACGCATTCGAGATCACCGTCATCGCTTGCGTTAAAACGCCATGGTTTACACCGTAAACGACGGTCGCATCGACATCCTTGCCACCGGGGGCCGAGATGATCACTTTTTTAGCGCCACCCTTTAAGTGGGCGGAGGCCTTTTCTTTCGTCGTGAACAGGCCCGTACATTCCAGCACCACATCCACGTTCATTTCGCCCCATGGCAATTGTGCCGGGTCGCGCTGCGCAAATACTTTGATCTTGTCGCCGGTACCGCCATTGGCAACAACCAAGGAATCGCCTTCGACCACGACAGTGCCGGGAAACTTGCCGTGCGCGGTGTCGTATCGCGTCAAATGGGCGTTGGTATCGACGGGGCCAAGATCGTTGATGGCAACGATCTGAATGTCATGTTTTTTATGGCCTTCGTAGTGGGCACGGAGAACGTTGCGGCCGATGCGACCGTAGCCATTGATGGCGACGCGGATGGTCATGTTGTCTTTCCTGCGAGCGGTTGGGGGAGTGGGACGCGGCCACAAATGCAGTGACCAATGCTGATTTTACCGCAATGCCACTTTTCGCCCAAATCCATTGCCCCTCACGCCGACCCTCTCCCAGAGGAGAGGGAGAGAAATGCGGCGCGATGAGAAAGGAAATTGTCGCGCCGAAGCAATGGATGGCGCGATAATGGTGGCTATGAAAAAAGTCGTTATTGCCTCCGGCAATGCCGGAAAACTGCGCGAATTTGCGGCGTTACTGGCATCGTTTAATTTTGACGCTGTGCCGCAGGCGGCCTTGGGCGTGACCGAGGCAGAGGAGCCGCACATTACCTTTGTCGAAAACGCACTCCTGAAAGCGCGCCACGCCTCGCTGGCGACAGGGCTACCGGCCTTGGCCGATGATTCAGGCATTTGTGCATGCGCCTTGGCTGGCGCGCCTGGGGTACGCTCAGCGAGGTACGCAGGGGAACCCGCCAATGACGCGCGCAATAACGCTAAGCTTGTCGCGGCGTTGGAATCACATGCAGACCATCGCGCCTTCTACTATTGCGCATTGGTTTTTGTGACCCACGCCGATGATCCGCATCCGCTGATCGCCACCGGCCAATGGTTTGGCGAAGTCATCGCGACACCACGTGGCGGTCGCGGCTTTGGCTACGACCCGCACTTTCTGTTGGCCGAGCACGGCTGTACCGCTGCCGAGTTATCAGCCGAGATTAAAAACCGCGTCAGTCACCGTGGCAAAGCGATGCAGATGCTTGCCGCCATGCTGCAGAATGTGCGGTGAATGACGATGCCGAACACCGCGCCAATGCTTGGCTTTGGATCGATTGTCGGCAGCGGAACACTACTAACAACGCTGCCGCCACTGTCGCTCTACATCCATATTCCCTGGTGCGTGCGCAAATGTCCGTATTGCGATTTCAACAGCCACGAAGCATCCGGTGATGCACCGGAAAGACGTTATGTCGATGCCATTATTTCGGATCTGGATCATTCGTTGCCGAAAATCTGGGGCCGCCGTGTCTATTCGGTCTTCTTCGGCGGCGGCACGCCGAGCCTGTTTTCGGCACAGGCAATCGATGAAATTCTTGCCGCCGTCCGTGCGCGCGTAACGCTGGATGTCGAAGCCGAAATTACGCTGGAGGCCAATCCGGGCACGTTTGAGGCGGAGAAATTCCGGGGTTATCGGGAGGCTGGCGTAAATCGCCTGTCGATCGGCATTCAAAGCTTCAACGACCGGCAGTTGCAGGCGTTGGGACGAATTCACAATAGCGACGAGGCGCACCGCGCAATCAACATTGCACAGGCGAATTTTGACAATATCAATCTCGATGTCATGTTCGCTTTGCCCGGCCCGGACAACCGGCAAACCCTCGAAGAGTGTGAGCGCGATATAGACACTGCGCTGTCATTCGAGACCAAACATTTATCGATTTATCACCTCACGCTTGAAACAAATACACTGTTCCATCGCTTTCCACCAACGTTGCCGGACGACGAAGCGGCAGCCGATATGCAGGACATGATTGCGCAAAAATTAACGGGCGCTGGCTATGTCCACTATGAAACCTCGGCTTTTGCCAAGCCGGGGTGGGAGTGTCGTCACAATCTCAACTACTGGCGCTTCGGCGACTACCTCGGCATCGGTGCCGGTGCGCATGGAAAAATCTCTTACCCGGATCGTATCACTCGCGAGTCGAGATTCAAACAACCGGCCACCTTCATGGAAAACGCTATGGTGGGCATCGCGATTCAGGAAGAAAAAACGGTGTCGCGTGCCGAGTTGCCGTTTGAGTTCATGCTCAATGCTTTACGGCTGACAGATGGCTTTGCGACGACACTGTTTACCGAACGCACCGGTTTGCCGATCACGGTCATCAGCCGTCAACTGGACGCTGCTGAGGCGCGCGGTTTGATCACACGCAACATTAAAAATATTCAGCCGACCGAAAAAGGCCGGTTGTTCCTGAACGACCTGCTGGAAATGTTCTTGCCGGTGGATGAAGTTCGCGCGCCGTAGCGGGCGGCACGCGCCAACGATTTACTTCGCGACGCGTTTGTCGCGCTCAATCACCGCGTAGGCGGAATGATTGTGGATCGATTCAAAATTCTCTGATTCAACCACATAGGCCTCGATTCGCTCGTCGGCGTTCAACGCTGCGGCAACATCCCTCACCAAATCCTCAACAAACTTGGGATTGTCATACGCGCGTTCGGTAACGAATTTTTCATCGGGTCGTTTGAGAATGCCATATAGCTCGGCAGAGGCCTGATCTTCTGCGATGCGTACCACGTCTTCAATTGTTATCGGCTCTGCACTGCGCACCGAGATGCTGATATGCGAACGCTGATTATGTGCGCCGTAGGCGGATATTTCTTTTGAACACGGGCAAAGACTGGTCACGGGAACAGTTACCTTGGTGACGACCGTAGTGACACCGTTGCTGATTTCACCTGTCAACTGCACTTCAACATCGAGCAGCGACTTCACCCCGGAAACCGGTGCCGATTTTTCGATGAAATATGGGAATGCAATCTGGATGCGGCCCTCGGAGGCATCGAGCCGCTGCGCCATGCGTGTCAGCAGCGCACCAAAAGTCTGAATGGATAGCGCTGCATTATTGCTTTCGAGAATTTCCACGAACCTAGACATGTGAGTGCCTTTGACATCGTGCTGAAGTCGCACCGTCATGTCGAAGGTGGCCACGGTGTGTTTAATCTCGCCGTCCCCGCCCAACACACGGATCGGATGCCGCAATGCTTTAATCCCTACACGATCAATCACAATTTTGCGGGCATCAGGCATGCCTTGCACATCTGCGATCTCGGCTGAAATCGGCGCGGTGATTGGTAGGAAACGATCTCGTTGATTCATAACAAAAATTTCTCTGTTGAACGACGTTGGAGTATAGCCTTGGCGGCAATTTTGAGCAAAAAAGTGTTGCATTAGAGATGTGGGCGCGGCGGTCATTTTCAATTCACGATGGCTTAAACGCACTACATGCCAATGAAAGGGGCACCCGAAGGTGCCCCATCTTCAAACAAAAACCAAAATATTCGTGTCTAGTGGTTGTACGCCGTCTCGCCGTGCGAGGTGATATCGAGACCCTCGCGTTCCTCGTCTTCCGGAACTCTGAGTCCAACCACTATTTTGACGATGAAAAGAGACACTGCAGCGACCACGCCAGACCAGACGACGGCGATGCCGACTGCCTTGGCCTGAATCAGCAACTGCTCACCAATCGAGGTAAAGCCCGTTGTCGCTTTGACCCAGTCGGTGACAAAGCCAGGACCACCCAGATCTGGCGACACAAAAACGCCGGTAAGCAACGCACCCAAAATGCCGCCCACCGCGTGCACGCCGAAGACATCAAGCGAATCGTCAACTTTGAGCATGCGCTTAAGCCCCGTTACACCCCACAGGCAAACTGCACCTGCCGCGATACCGATCACAAACGCGCCGGGAATGCCGACGTTGCCCGCAGCCGGGGTAATTGCCACCAGACCTGCCACCGCACCGGATGCAGCACCGAGCATGGAGGGTTTACCTTTGAGGAGCCACTCAGCGAACGTCCAGGACAACACCGCGCAGGCAGTCGCCAGAAACGTATTCATGAACGCGAGAACCGCAGAATTGCCCGCCTCAAGTGCCGAGCCCGCATTAAAGCCGAACCAGCCAAACCACAATAACGCCGCGCCGATCATAGTCATCGTTAAGCTATGTGGTGTCAGCGCCTCTTTGCCAAAGCCGATACGCTTGCCGAGGAAGTAAGCAGCGACCAAACCGGCGACACCCGCGTTGATGTGCACGACAGTGCCGCCTGCGAAATCAAGCGCACCCATCTGCCAGAGATACCCGGCCTTTGCGTTCAACCCATCAACCAATTTTGGATCAGTGTACGCATCAGGGCCCATCCAGAACCACACCATGTGCGCCATTGGCAGGTATGCAAACGTGAACCACAACACCATGAATAGCAGTACAGCGGAAAACTTCATGCGCTCGGCAACTGAACCCAGAATCAGGCAACAGGTAATGGCCGCAAACGTGCACTGGAACGCAGCAAACAGCATTTCAGGAATGACAACACCTTTGCTGAAGGTGGCGGCCATGGCAAATTCTCCTTTGGCCAGATCGGCAATTCCCTTGAGAAAGAGTCGATCAGTGCCGCCCAAGAACGCATTGCCCTCGGTGAATGCAAAGCTGTAGCCGTAGACGACCCAGAGCACTGAAATCAGCGAGAAGGTCACGAACACCTGCATCAACACGGACAGCATGTTCTTCGAGCGTACGAGGCCGCCGTAGAAAAGCGCCAGCGCGGGAACACTCATCAGCAGCACCAGTGCTGTGCAAACCAGCATCCACGCCACATCGCCCTTGTTCGGCACCGGTGCAGCAGGTGCTGCGGTGGCGGGAGCAGCTGCGGCGGGCACTGCAGCCGCAAGGGCCGGAGTAGCAGCTACCGGTGCGGCGGCGGATGCCGTTGCCGGTGTCGCGGCTGCCGCTGGTGCCGGTTCAGTTTTTTTGTCTTGCGCTTGCACAGCGCCGGTCAGCAGCAGGCTGCTGATGAACGCAAGTGAGATAAATAGTCGTTTCATTTTTTTGGCTCCCTGGCTTAGAGTGCGTCCGCGCCGGTTTCCCCGGTGCGAATGCGAACGACCTGTTCAAGACTGAAGACAAAAATTTTGCCGTCGCCTATCTTGCCGGTGTTCGCGGATTTTTCGATTGCTTCGATGACTTGCTCGACCAGATCGTCTTTGACTGCCGCTTCAATTTTCACTTTCGGCAAAAAATCGACCACGTATTCGGCGCCGCGATAAAGCTCGGTGTGACCTTTTTGACGTCCAAAACCTTTGACTTCTGTGACCGTGATGCCTTGCACGCCGATGGCAGACAAGGCTTCACGCACTTCGTCAAGCTTGAACGGCTTGATGATGGCGGTGACCAGTTTCATTTGAATTGCTCCCTGTAAAAGAATGGCTATTTGCGGCCCACTCGGGCCGCAGGCGCGGCCTAAAACGGCTTAGAACGATTTGGAAACGAACGCGACCAGGCGTGCCCTGCCCAAGTCTTTACCGTTGACGGTATAAAAAGCTTCTTTGGCATTGGTGTTTTTGACGTAACCACCCGCCGCCCAGCCGTCGCCCAAATCGTAGGTCGCGCCGAGTTTGTAAACGGTGTAGCTGAAGTCGCCGTTGTTCTTGACGCTCTGGCGGGCGATCTGGGCATTTGCAGTCAGCTTTGGAAAAACCTCCTGCGCCCAATTGATTTCGGCAAAACCGGAGCCTTTGCTATTGACGAAACCGAACAGATTGCTTATCGAGTGTGAGTATTTGGCGCTGAATGCACCGGAGGCGACACCAACATAAATTTCATCCGTGTTCGGCGATGGATTAAAGGCTTTACTTGAAGGATATTCATAGCGCAAGTAACCGACATCGACGGTGACATCTTTAACGATCTCGAATTTGTAGCCGCCAAAAATATCTACTTCAATGTTTGCGTTGGTCGAGAAACCACCGGCCTTGGCCGCTTCTTTTAACCATTTGATGTTGGTGACGAATGCGCCCAGATAGAATCCGTTCGAATGTGAATAATCCAGATTGAATTGGAGGGCTGGTTTTTCGGCCGTCTGCGCAATGCCGCGATATTCGTATTCCGAATACAGTGAGATTTTCGGCACGAGCGTGTGTTCAGGTGTCTCAGGCGCGGCAGCAGCAGGGGCAGCCTGTGCGAATACTTGCGTCGCGCCAAACGACACAGACAGCAATCCAGCCAACGTTGCGGGAACCAACTGCCTAACGATTTTTTTCATTGCAGGACCTCTGAGGTAGTGATGGAAAATTGCTTCAGGGTCTTATTAGCAGGTTGCATGCCATTCTTGTGACAGGCATAACCCACTGATTTGTCGGTTGATTGCTGCGACGAAACAATGGCACGCACCAAAATAATGCACGGCTTTAGCGCCGCGCACCACCCTGACGCACTCCATCCAGAGATGTGATGGAAGCGGCTCGGTTAGAATGTGTAATCAAAACGCGATTCGCGTTACCCGCTACCCATTGCCCAACCCGCCGATCCCTGTGACTAAAGAATTTTCCGCGCAAGACGCGTCCTCCCCTGCACTAGACGTGCTCAGCAAGTTCGCGGCCAAGCTCGATTCGATGATCAAAAATTCTCCGGTCAGCGAAATGGAGAAAAACGCGCGCCAGCATTTCATCTCACAACTCGCCAAACAAGGTTTGGTGACCCGTGAAGAATATGAGACGCAGGTGGCCTTGCTTGCGCGGGCGGGCGCGAAACTGAAAGAGCTGGAAAGCAAAATCGCACTTCTGGAGCAAGTGCGGCATAACGAAGCTGATCGGCTTAAATAAATGTCCCTCGCAGTACTTTATTCCCGCGCGCTCACCGGCATGGAAGCGCCGCTGGTCACGGTGGAAGTGCATTTAGCCAATGGCTTGCCAAATTTCACCATCGTTGGGTTGCCCGAAGCAGAGGTAAAGGAAAGCAAGGATCGTGTCCGCGCGGCGTTGCTCAATGCCCGTTTTGAATTCCCGGCGCGCCGCATCACCGTCAATCTGGCACCAGCCGATCTACCCAAGGAAAGCGGTCGTTTTGATTTGCCGATTGCCATCGGTATTTTGGTGGCCAGCGGACAGATTCCAGGCGAAAAACTAAAGCACTACGAGTTCGCGGGTGAGCTCGCGCTGACCGGCGATCTGCGACCCATTCGCGGCGCACTCGCGATGACGTTCAAGGCGCACGGCGATGGACGCGCATTTATTTTGCCTGTGACGTCGGCCAGTGAAGCGGCACTCGTTACCGACGCAACAGTGCTCGGTGCGAAGAGCCTGCTACAAGTCTGCGCACACCTCGCCGGGGCCGACACGATTGCGCCTTACGTTCCCGTTGTTGAGTTGGGTTCAAACGCCGGACACTATCCCGACATGGCGGAAGTTAAGGGCCAAGCGCATGCCAAGCGTGCGCTGGAAATTGCCGCCGCAGGCCGACACAGTGTGTTGATGATCGGCCCGCCGGGCACGGGAAAAACCATGCTGGCCTCGCGGTTTGCCGGTATCTTGCCCGAGATGACGGACGCCGAGGCGCTTGAGGCCGCCGCCGTGCAAAGCCTCGCCAGCGGCGGCTTCAAGGTGTCGCAATGGAAGCGACGCAACTTTCGTTCACCGCACCATACCGCGAGCGGCGTGGCCTTGGTCGGTGGAGGCAGCAATCCGAAGCCGGGTGAAATCTCGCTCGCGCATCAAGGCGTTTTGTTTCTCGATGAGTTGCCCGAATTTGATCGCAGCGTTCTTGAGGTATTGCGTGAGCCGTTGGAATCGGGGCGCATCACGATTTCCCGCGCGGCAAGGCAGGCGGATTTTCCTGCCGAGTTTCAGTTGATCGCAGCGATGAATCCCTGCCCCTGTGGCTACCTAGGCCACTACATGAATAAATGTCGCTGCACGCCCGATCAGGTGGCACGTTATCGCAACAAGATTTCCGGCCCGCTGTTGGATCGAATTGATCTGCAGATTGAAGTACCCGCGCTGCCGCATCTGGAGCTGGTCAAGGCGGGCAATGGCGAAGCGAGCGACGTCATTCGGCGGCGCGTAAATGCAGCATATGCCGCGCAGCTTCTCCGCCAGGGCAAACCCAACGCGAAACTTTCACCCAAAGATATCGACGTGCAATGCAAACCCAATGAAGCCAGCGAAGCGCTGCTGAAAACGGCGATTCAGCGCATGGGCTTGTCGGCGCGCGCATACCACCGCGTGCTTAAAGTGGCGCGCACCATTGCAGACTTGGCGGGGGCCGCTGAAATCGCCACGCCACACATTGCCGAAGCGATCCAGTATCGCAAGATGGATAAGGGACAGGCATAGGAACGACCCTGTTTTATTAATCAAACTCTAGCACTGGCGGGCTTCTCAGGTTAAAAGTACCTGAAAAACCGCACCAACGCTAGAGTTTGATAAAAAATATGAAAACCGATCACGCCCATCATCAAACGCCGCGCTGGCTGCTTGCGCTATTGCTGGCAGCCCTAGCCACGATCGGCCCTTTTGCCGTGGATACTTACATGCCCGCATTCGGCGGTATGGCGCAGGATCTGCACGCCACCACCTTGGAAATGCAGCAGACACTATCGGTGTATCTGGGCGCCTTCGCGTTCATGTTTTTATTTCACGGCGCACTTTCGGATAGCTATGGCAGAAAGCCCGTCATCCTCTGGGGCCTGACAATTTTTGCCATCGCCTCGGTGGGCTGTGCGCTGTCGCAAAATATCGGGCAATTAATTTTGTTCCGCGCGTTGCAGGGGGCCTCCGTTGGCGCTGGCATGGTGGTCGGCCGCGCGATGATCCGCGATCTGTTCGATGACACCGAGGCGCAGAAGTTGATGTCGATGGTGACGCTGTGGTTCGGTTTGGCACCCGCTGTGGCACCGATTGTGGGCGGGCATTTGTACATCTGGTTTGGCTGGCAGTCGATTTTCTGGTTTATGGCGATCTTCACGCTGATCCTGATCGTGATGAGCCACTACGGATTTCACGAGACCTTGCCCGAAGAAAAACGGCAATCATTCCGACCGCGACCGCTGTTGCTGGGCTATCGCGAAGTCGGCGCGTCGCCAAAATTTTTATTGCTCTCGCTCGCGGTGGGCCTAAACTTCAACGGCTTCTTTCTCTACATTCTTTCCGCACCGGTTTTTTTACCCGAACACCTGAAGCTCGGTCCGCAGGAGTATGCGTGGTTATTTCTGCCCGGTATCGCCGGCATCATGACAGGCGCGTTTCTGTCCGGTCGCGCGGCGGGCCGCCTGAAACCCGCGCAAACGGTCGCGCGGGCTTACGTGTTTATGTGCGCCGCTGCCTTGGTGAATCTTGTCTACAGCTTGTTGTTGCCTCCCGTACTGCCGTGGGCAATCGTGCCGATCTTTTTTTATGCGCTCGGTAGCGCAATGGCGATGCCGACCATTTCTTTGCGGGTGCTGGATTTGTTTCCTACCCGACGTGGCATGGCGGCCTCGTTGATGGGTTTTGTCTCGGGGATTATCAACACCGTCGTGGCGGGCGTTGTGTCGCCCGCAGTGTCGCATTCGCCTAAATGGCTGGCGGCGGCGATGGCCGTAATTCTCGCGTGTGGACTGCTCTGCTGGATGGGCTATTTGCGCCTGTTACAACCATCTTCTTCACCGCGCAGCACGATGCCCTGAAATTAATCGCTTTGTTTGCACCAGGTTTCGCGTGTCATCAACAACAGCACAACTGCGATGGTGCCCCAGATCAGCATCAGCGAAAAACCTTGCTGGTAAGACGCCAGATCGAAGACACGCTTGCCATCGATGGCATTGCCGCGCCAGGTGCGATCCAGAATAATTCCCACCAGCGGCTGCATGTACATCGGCCCCTGAATGACGCCCATATTGGCCACACCAGAAACTGTGCCCGCCAATCGCGCCGGACAGGATTCCTTGGCGAACGCAAAACTCAGGATGAAGCACGCACCGAAGAAGCCGATACTGACCATCAGGGCGACCAACAATGCATAAGGCAATTTTGGCGCGTAGATGAGGGTTGCCCATAAACCCAACGTAATCACCATGCCGCCGATATAGAGCGGTTTGCGACGGCCGATGCGATCCGAGACGACACCATAACTCAAGCTGCCCACGGCCCATGCCACCATCATGGTCGAACACAGCCCCGCCGCATTGGTCGGCGACAGTCCGTAATGCGTGGTTAAAAACGGCACGCCCCATAAGCCCGCGAACGTAAGAATGATTGCGCTCGGCGCGCCCGCAATAAAAAACAGCAGCACAACATTGCGATTGCGAAATGCTTCCTTGAGCCCTGCAAAAATACTGGTTCGCGCCTGATCAGGCCCATGCGTGTGATCGGCGTAGCTTTTATAGCCGCGTGCGCCCGGGTCGTCACGCACCATGAACCAGGTGAATATGCCGAGCAATATGGTGATCACCGCACTTGCCCACATCACCCCCCGCCAGCCGAATGCATCCGCCATCATCCGTAGCGGCGCGCCGGCAAACACTGCGCCAAACACACCCACAACCAGCGCCATGCCCGAGGCCAACGCGAATTGCCGTGCGGGCATCCAGTGACTGGCAAGTTTTAACATCGATACGAACGCTACGCCAACAGAGCCACCGATCAACAACCGCCCTAAGTTGGCTGTCCATGTATCGGGTGCCATCGCGAACACCGCCGTACCGATGCCTGCTGTAGCAGCGCCGACCGTAAGCAATACGCGCGGGCCGAAGCGGTCCGCCAGCAAGCCCGTAGGTATTTGCATTGCCACATAGCTATAGAAATAAAACGCTGAAAGATTACCAAGTGCCGCCGCCGTCAGCCCAAACGCGTCCGAGAGCTCCACCGTGATGACGGCCGGTGCCACGCGCTGATAAAAACCGATGAAGTAAAGGGCCGCACCCAGCCCCCACATGGTCCAGGCAATCAACAGCGGCGGATGATTATCGCGATTCGAAAGCAAATCAGGCCGAGCCAGAGGTTGGCTTGTGCTCGGCTAGCTTGCACTCGCGCACGTACAGGAACGCGGGCAGCGCGAACGATAAGCCGATGAGGATATTGGCCACGACAAACAGCCACCAGTGGAGAATCGCGAACCGTCTGGATTCGGTAAACACGAACGGCCAAAACACCAGACAGGAAACCGTGAAGTCGGCCAGAGTTGCGGCTGCAATTGGGTTTCCCCATGCCAGCGACAGCGCAGACGAGGAGCCGGGCACAGTCGCCAGATAGCCAAAGTAAGTCGCATACGGCACGATGGCACCAATGATGGCGGCGACAAGGTAAAAAACTCTCATTGCGGAAGGATACCGCGATTGCTGGCTCGTTTCGATCGCGCTAAGGCGCGAAAAAGATGGTATCCATGTTTAAGCCGCGCAAAATTTGTCCCAGCCGCCATACAACTCAATATGTAAATATCAATGCCAGCAACAAAATTTCATGGTTAAACCGGATAATTATTTGATGTCCAGTATGTCCGGGTTCACAAACGAGTGAATGTATTGCGCGGCGCTGATCGACGCATGCTGCGACTGCATACGTAATAATTTGATCGCTTCAAAACGTGCGCTAAACGGGGTTATTGCGGTCGGCGACGCCTCTGGCTCAAGGTATCCCATACCCCAGGCACCAAAAACGCGTGCGTCACTCTGTGTTCGCGCAAGCAGATCAACATCGTAATGGCGGGCATCTTTGGCGATGCGCGCGTATAACGAGTCCACCACCGCAGCGGGGCCTTCAATGGTTTGCACAAACATGCCCTCGCAATACACCAGCATCCCGGTAATGCCAACCTTCTCGTTCTGCACTTGGGCAAAAAACTTTAATCTATGGCGCGCCTCGCGGGAGGCAAATTCCGCAGTGGCGTGACTGGTATATGCAATTGCGACAATTTTTTCCATGGGAGCGGGTTCCCCGTGCTTATTTTTATATGTAGTCGTGCCGGCAACAATTGCGTCAAAGCGCATTCGTCATGCTCTGAGGTATTCACAGCATCGAATCTGGTGATCTCAACCCCCCGGGCTTGCTTTGGCGATCTGCCCCGCGAGATATGTCCAGATAAATGTCGCAGCCGCGTTGCTGGTAATCTCAGCGTGATCATATGGCGGTGAGACTTCGGTGCAATCCATTCCAACCCATGACAATTCGGCCAGCTCCTCAATAAACGTGAGAACCTGGTTCGTCGTCATGCCGCCTGGTTCCGGCGTGCCGGTACCGGGCGCGTAGGCGGGATCGAGGCAGTCAATATCGAGCGTGAGATAGACGGGGGGATTGCCGGCGGCTGTGACGCGCCTGCGGATGTCATCGAGCAGATCAGACAACTGCGCGGGGCTCTCGCGACCGCGTAATTCTCGAGCAGTAATGACCCGGCCGCCGCCCGCACTGACATACTCGCGTGCCGCTTTCGTGCCGGACGAGCGGATGCCGATCTGGATGGTTGCCTCCGGAACAATCAAACCTTCTTGCAGCGCCTCAAAAGTCCAGGTGCCATGGCCGGATGGTTCGCCGAAGTGGTCCTCCCAAGTGTCGCAATGTGCATCGAGGTGGATCAGCGCCAGCGGACGTCCGCAATGGGCGCGATAGGCGCGCAGCAATGGCAGTGTGATTGAGTGATCGCCGCCCAGCCAGCACGCATGGTGGGCCGCCAGAATTGGCGGCAACAGCGGCATCATTGCCGCGCGCATCTTCTCGATGCCGGTATTTGGCAGGGCGAGATCGCCAAGATCGGTCAAATGTCCGACCGGCGTGGCATTGAAATGCGGGTGAATGCCATCGCAGAGCATGTGGCTCGCGCGGCGGATTGCATCCGGCCCAAAGCGCGCGCCCGGTCGATTGGTGACCGCGCCATCCCAAGGCACGCCCACCACGGCGTATGGACGGGTCGCGTCACCAGCGGCAACTTTCAGAAAAGTGTTCTGTGAAGCGAAAGCGAAGGCGTGATCGGACATAAGGGACTTAAGTCGTTACACCTGTTCCCAGGGCAACTCTGCACGCCGCCAGCCACCAAGCTTGCCACGCTGGTGATTGTCGTCGAGATCGCCCTCGAAGCCTTCCAGCACGTTGTACACCGTGGTGAATCCCGCTGCTTCGAGTGCCAATCCGGCGTCAACACTACGGTTGCCTGAGCGGCAAATAATCACCACCGGTCGATGCGTGGAATGACCAACCGCTTTTTTCACCTGACCCACAAAATGCGGATTGATGTCCCATTCGGGGCCGTCGTTCCATGGAATCATCAGTGCGCCGACCGGGTGGCCGACGAACAGAAACTCCATTTCGCTGCGGCAATCAACGAACACCGCAGTCGGATTTTTTTTGAGAAAGTCGGCGGTTTGTTTCGGGGTCAGATGATCCATTACGAGTCCGTTTTTTTGTCTACTTGGAAGTCGATTTTGAAGTCTATGTGGAAATTTGCTTATTTAATTATAGCGACACACGGTCGGTTGCCTTGGCGAGTCTGGTTACTCAATGCGATAATCAGCCACGATTTCAGGAGTATAAAACCATGAATGCCCCGGATGCCTTTCTGGCGCGTGACACCGCCATTTCCCAACACGCCGACCGATTGAATGATCAGGTGATCGCCTGGCGGCGCGATTTGCACGCCAATCCGGAATTGGGAAACCGCGAATTTCGTACCGGCAAACTGGTGGCCGAGCACTTGCGGAAACTGGGATTTGACGAGGTCAAAGAACAAGTCGCCCACACCGGCGTCGTCGGTGTACTGAGGGGAACCCGGCCCGGCCCTTGTGTGGCATTGCGCGCGGACATGGACGGTTTGCCGGTCACCGAGGAGACCAATGTGCCTTTCAAAAGCCAGGTACGCACCATTTGGAACGGGGCCGAAGCCGGTGTGATGCACGCCTGCGGACACGATACCCACGTCGCCATCCTGATGGGCGTGGCTGAAATGCTTTCGCATATGCGTAGCGAAATTCAAGGATCAGTTAAATTCATCTTCCAGCCCGCCGAGGAAATGCCGCCGATTGGCGAAGAGGGCGGGGCCAAGCTGATGATCGAACAAGGCTGCATGCAGAATCCAAAAGTCGATGCCATTTTTGGCCTGCACATCACCTCCAAAATGCACACCAATACCATCGGCTATCGCGTCGGTCCGTTGATGGCGAGTGCGGACCAATTCCGCATTTTCATTCGTGGCAATCAGACGCACGGCGCGCAGCCCTGGAGCGGTGTGGACCCCATCGTGGTCGGCTCGCAAGTGGTGCTGGGTTTGCAGACGATTGTGTCGCGGAAGATGAATTTGACCGAGGAGCCATCGGTGGTCACCGTTGGCTCATTTCAGGCCGGCAATCGCTCCAACATCATTCCCGATGAAGCCAAGATGGAAGGCACCATCCGCACCTTTGACGAAAAACATCGCGAGGAAATACACCAGTTTGTCGAGAAGATCACCACGCTGATTGCCGAATCCGGTGGGGCAACGGCGCATGTACACATTGCAAAAGGCTATCCGGTCACGGTGAACGACGAAGCGCTCACCAATTGGGCGGTGCCGGTGTTGAAACGTATCGCGACCGAGGCCTCAGTTGGCGTCTGCCCCAAGACCTGTGGCGCAGAAGATTTCGCGTACTACCAGCAGGAAGTACCCGGCGTGTTTTTCTTCATTGGCTGTACGCCTAAGGATCAAGATTGTAAATATGCGCCTTCCAACCACAGCCCACGTTTTTATGTCGATGAGAATAGCTTGAAAGTTGGCGTGAAATCGTTGGCGGCATTGGCGCTCGACTGGCTATCAGCGAATGCCAAAAATAGCTGAACCGGCGTAAAATAGCGGTTCGCCGATTTGATTCTGCTTGCGGGCGACGGATTCGGGAGGATTCGAAATACGGCTAAAGCGACACAGTGATTTTTTGCAAGACGAAAAACCTGTTTGCCGGTGGCAATTGGCAAACAGGTTTTTTGTTTTGGCGCTTCGTTGAAACCAACGAAGTAGCCAAAAAAACGCACCAGAGCAGATAAATATCATGGACCATTCTTTCTCAACCCGCCCCGCACGTACGCGTTCACTCATGGACGCGCTGGCGCAGCGCATCCTCGTGCTCGACGGGGCGATGGGCACCATGATCCAGCGCCACCGGCTGAGCGAGTCCGACTATCGGGGCGAGCGTTTCGCGTCCTGGAAAAGTGATCTGCGTGGCAACAATGATTTGCTCACCTTGACGCGACCACAGGTGATCCGTGAAATTCACGCACAGTATCTGGCGGCGGGTGCGGATATTCTCGAAACCAATACCTTCAATTCCACCAGCGTCTCCATGGCCGATTACCACATGGAGTCGCTGGCCTACGAGTTGAACTTCGAAGGTGCCAAACTGGCCCGCGAAGTAGCTGACGCGCAGACGCTGGCAACACCTGGCCGTCCGCGATTCGTCGCCGGTGTGTTGGGGCCGATGAACCGCACGCTGTCGCTGTCGCCGGATGTAAACGACCCCGGCTTTCGGGCGGTTAATTTCGATGACGTGAAAGACGCCTATCGCGAAGCCACGCGCGGGCTGATCGACGGCGGCGCGGATATCCTGCTGGTTGAAACTATTTTTGATACGCTCAACAGCAAGGCCGCCATATTTGCCATTGAAGAAGAATTTGATGTGCGGGGGCTGACAGCAGAAATGCGTTTGCCGGTCATGATTTCGGGCACCATCACGGATGCATCGGGCCGCACGCTATCAGGCCAGGTGGTCGAAGCTTTTTACAATTCAGTGCGCCACGCCAATC